>JAIBAX010000002.1 GCA_019694955.1 Chitinophagales bacterium
TGTATCGGAAAGTAAAAGTAGTAAACTATAATGAAAGTCAATAATAATAAGTGTTTATGACCATAACATATGATAAAATTATTTCGCTTTCGTAACTTTTTAGTTACATTTATGTGCTTCAACTTATACGTCTGTATGCAATACAAAAGTTTGGAAATAGGAAAAATGCTAAAGGCTCCTGAAATAGAAAGTAGTCCACTCGTGTTCGCGTGAAGACACGTGAATAGGGGGTCAGATTTTACTAAATGGACTATTTAAAATTACTTTTGCGATTATTTAACCACCTTGATATAAACAAAAAAGCGACATCACAACCTCAAATCCTCCACAGTAACACCGGGATGTTTGACCTTGTCGAAGGTGAAAAAGGCATCTTCTAAGACAATTTTTGAGTTGAAGGAGTTGATATCATAGAAATACCTAATTCCGTTCTTGTCGAAGATCTTCATTTTCTTTACCATTTTATTGCTATTATCCAACCATAAACGAACCTTAAAAAATGGCTTCGTTTTATCGATGGGCGTTAAATCTATCATATTACACTTCACTTCGCCGACATTTTCATCACCGGAATACAAATAATAGAAATCGCTTTTGTAGATGGTAAAAATATTGCTGGGCGTAATCTCGTCCTTTTGTGGTTCATAATCCGTGATTTGAACTTCATTCATATCTTTTAAATATGTCCAAACGACCTTACTATCACAAATTACTTCTTGGTCATCAAAAACAAGTTTGTACTTCTCTCCCTTCAGAAAAATCTCTCCCTTCGTCTTGCTAGAAGTATTGTCAGGATTCTGCGTGGTGAATGTAAACTTAGCATTTACCGACTTGTACGTCTTATAGTTGGCGGCGGACTGATCTAAGATTGTTTTCGCCTTTGGGTCATTCTGATTCGGCTTTACACGAGAAATATTCGCTACCAAAACAAATGGAAATAATATGAAAAGCAACTTCTGAAACATGATGGACAGTTTTGGATTATTCGTTATTCAATTCCCTGCAAAATTCGTTCCAATTCTGCCTCGGTAGAAATATAAACTTCTCTCGCCTTGCTTCCAAGGTTCGGCCCTACGATACCGGCCACTTCAAGTTGATCCATTAATCGACCTGCCCGATTGTATCCTAGCTTCAATCTCCGTTGTATCAAGGAAGTAGATCCTTGCTGATGCTGTACAATGATTCTGGCGGCATCATCAAAAAGTTCGTCCTTATCGCCCAGCATCTCCGATGCCACATTGTTCTCATCCGTAGGATCAATAAACTCCGGCAATAAGAATGCTTCCCCATAACTGGGCTGATGCTCAATGTGTTCGCAAATTTTTTCCACTTCCGGCGTATCTACAAAAGGACATTGCAACCTGATAATGTCGCCATTAATAGATAATAGCATGTCCCCGCGACCAATTAGCTGATCGGCGCCACCGGCATCTAAAATGGTTCTAGAGTCAATCTTTGATGTTACCTTAAACGCTATCCTTCCCGGGAAATTGGCCTTAATAGTACCTGTGATGATATTTACACTCGGGCGCTGTGTAGCGATAACTAAATGTATACCAATAGCACGTGCCAACTGCGCCAAACGTGCAATCGGCGTTTCTACTTCTTTTCCGGCGGTCATCATCAAATCAGCAAACTCATCCACCACCAGAACGATATAGGGCAAAAATTTATGTCCATTATGTGGATTTAACTGGCGTGCCACAAATTTGGCGTTGTATTCTTTAATATGCCTCACCTGCGCCTGTTTCAACAAGTCATACCGCTGATCCATCTCGATACACAACGCATTGAGCGTATGTATCACTTTTTTCGTATCCGTTATAATCGCTTCTTCTTCGTTGGGAAGTTTTGCCAGAAAATGATTTTCTATCAATTTATATAAGGTCAACTCCACCTTCTTTGGATCCACCAACACAAATTTGAGCTCTGCGGGATGTTTTTTATATAACAGGGAAACTAAAATGGCATTCAATCCCACCGATTTCCCTTGACCTGTCGCTCCTGCCATCAGCAAGTGCGGCATTTTAGCCAAGTCCATGATGAAATTCTCATTGGAAATGGTTTTTCCCATCGCCACAGGTAAGTCCATATCAGTATTAACAAATTTCTCTGATGCCAATAGTGACTTCATGGAAACAATGCTCTTTTTAACATTTGGCACTTCAATACCAATGGTACCTTTTCCGGGAATCGGGGCTATAATACGAATACCCAATGCCGCCAAACTAAGGGCAATATCATCCTCCAAGTTTTTAATCTTAGAAATGCGAATTCCGGGAGCAGGAACAATTTCATATAGGGTAACCGTTGGTCCCACCGTTGCCTTAATTTTAGAGATTTGAATATTGTAATTACTCAACGTCTCAATGATTTGGTTCTTATGTTTTTCTAATTCGTCCTTATTAATAGTGATTTCTCCGTCACCATGCTCTTCAAGAATTTCTAAGGTAGGAAAAATGTATCCCGATAAATCCAAAGTAGGATCGTAGCTGGTGTTTAATCCTTTGTGTTCGATTTCCTTTACAACGACTTCTTCCTTTACCTTTTCAATGTCCATTTCTACATCTTCCTGAAAGAGTGAGGCCTGCTTGTCTTTTTTGACATTAACCATCGGCGTCAACTCCAATTCTTCTTCTATAATAGTCGCTTCTTCTTCAAAAATAATGGGGGACGTCTCTTCTTTTACTAGGACTTCATAATCATTCGCTTCAAAATGTGGTGTTGGTCGCTCCTTCTCTTCTGGAATGATGCTTTCCTTAGGTATTTCTATATCGAAGGATTCTGTTTCGCCCAATTTATCCCATTCCGGATCGTCCTCATGGTGTTCTTTTTGCATAAGGCTCTTCATACCTGCCTTCCAATCCCAACTGATACTGAAAGATAGATATAATAGTAATAATACCCCCAATAGAATTCCCAACCCTAGAAAACCAAGCAATGTTGACAGCCATTCAAACAGCATCTTACCAAGACCACCGCCCGCAGGAAAGGCAGAATTATGAAAGATAAAAGCAAAAATCGTCGAAAATAAAAGGGTAATAAAAATGGCGTGTAAGGAAATTTTGCCCAATTTGAATATCCATTCTTTAAAAGCCAAGTTCACGCCCAAAGCAAAAAACAAGTACGCCACCAAGAATGAGCAAACGCCTAACAAATCATAGAAGAAAAAATGGCTCATCAGCGCACCCAACCTACCCAATTGATTATCAACGACAATATCCCTGCTAAACAAAAGTTTCCAAGAGAACTCCAATACTTTATCCTGATCCTGCTTCCATGTAAAAAAATAAGATATAAACCCGATAAACATGAAAACTGATAATAGAATCAATGCAATACCTACCCCTCGCAACACCCTGTCACGATTTAAAAAAGGACTGACATCTTCCTCTTTTTCACTACTTCTTGTGCGCTGTCTTTTACTTTCTGACACTGTGGTCTTTCCCATGGTGCTAATTTTGGCAAAAAAAACGGGCTGTAAAACGTTAAAGATTCAACGATTGTGGATAATAGCTATTGTATAAACCCAAATCCCGTATCATAAGAAAATACCATACATCTTGCCCACATCCCGATATATCGGTCCCGATTCATCCACTCATCGGGAGACCACTTAGTCTTTAACCCAGAAAAAAAACTAACCCATCATACACAATTCTCTCTACGAACTGTATCTTTGCACCTTAAAATAATTAGTATGAGAGAAGTAGTAATCGTTTCAGTGGCAAGAACGCCCATTGGAAGTATGAGTGGTACCTTATCTGCTTTGACTGCAATAGATTTAGGTGCACAAGCCATAAAAAAAGCTATCGAAAGAGCAGGAATTTCCGGTGATGATGTAGAAGAAGTCATCATGGGCAATGTTATTCAGGCGAATACTGGTCAGGCACCAGCCCGTCAGGCTGCCATTGCTGCCGGCGTTCATGTTGGTGCAACTGTTACCACTGTTAACAAGGTATGTGCTTCCGGATTGAAATCTATCATTCTGGCTGCTCAATCAATCATGTTAGGCGACAAAGATATTGTCGTTGCAGGTGGAATGGAAAGTATGACCAACGCCCCTTTTATGATGGCCAATGCAAGAAATGGCTACCGCTATGGCAATAGCACATTAATAGATGCCATCGTAAGAGATGCCTTACAAGATCCGTACTCCGGACAAATGATGGGAAATAGTGGCGACAGATGTGCCGTTAAATTTAACTTCTCCCGGGAAGATCAGGATGCTTTCGCCATCGAATCTTATCGAAGAGCAACTGAAGCTTATCAAAATGGTTGGTTTGCAGATGAATTGTTTGAAGTAGAAATAAAAGGACGAGGAGATTCAACGTTTGTTAAAGAAGATGAGGAATACAAAAAACTAAGAGCAGATAAAGTGGCAACATTAAAGCCTGCTTTCGGTAAAGAAGGAACCGTTACCGCCGTGAATGCTTCTAAAATAAACGATGGCGCTGCGGCATTGGTATTGATGAGCAAAGAAAAAGCAACAGCCTTAGGCATTAAACCTTTAGCAGTAATCAAAGGCTATGCAGATGCCGAGCAAGCACCAGATGATTTTACAACCTCACCAACCCCAGCAGTACAAAAAGCATTGGCGAAAGCCGGGTTAACTGTTAGCGACATTGACTATACAGAAATAAATGAAGCATTTAGCAACGTTACCATGGCAAATACAAAACTTCTTGGCTTGGATGCATCTAAAGTAAATGTATTTGGTGGAGCAGTAGCCTTAGGACATCCGGTGGGTGCTAGTGGTGCGAGAATTGTTTGCACATTACTGTCTGTGTTAAAGCACAAAGATGGCAAAATTGGTGCTGCAGCCATTTGTAATGGCGGTGGTGGTGCCAGTGCCATTATTATTGAGAAAGTTTAATAACACCGATATCAATAAAAAAAGCCGGGCATTTAACCCGGCTTTTTTATTGATCGTTGATAATCAACTGTTTTTTAAAACTTGAAGGTTACGCCTATTTTTGCCCAAGACAACTCAGTAGCACCAAACTCAAATTGTGCACCCATCCAGTCAGCGAAGTAGTAACGAACACCCAATGAACTACCAAATCCAAAACGAAAAGGATGATAATCTAAATCTTTCCAATTACTAATACGGCCACCTAAAGCCAATGAATAATAAAGATCTAATTTGTCACTTAGTAAATCGTTACCTTTTTTATCACCGATTAATTTACCCCAATGGAAATTTCCTCTAGCACCAAAAGCCATTGCACTAAAACCGCTTCTTCCAGCAAAACCAAAGTATGGCCCAACGCTCACGTAGTCATGCACACCGAAGTCAACATTGACTGTTCCACCTGGAACAAACCCGCCATAACCATATAAATATCCACCACCGAGGAAACCACCATAATATCCAAGGTTAAAATTCGGAGAAACCAAGATATCTCCTTTCTCAATTACCTGAGCTTGCGCACTCAGACTGCCAAACAATACCAAACAAGGTATCATGAGGAACGCTAAAAATTTTTTCATAGGACTAACTCTTTTTGTTGACCCAAATATCTTATTTTATTTTTTAATAATGTTACACATTTTTCAACACTTTGTGATGCTATTTTTTGCCATTATTTGTATAAAAAATTGATTTACTTATATTTATAACGCTTTTACAGATAAAAAAATATGAGCATATATATAATATCCTTATATTAAAAATTGTTTTGCAATACTAAAAAATGTATCTAAAAAGCTGAATTTCCGCTCTACCAACGTTTTTTCCTACTTAGAAAAATAAAGCCATCGTGTTAGAAAAGATATCAAATGCTCAAATATTTTTGTTCAAAATCATATATTCATCCGGATTAGGGGTTAAAATATCATAAAAACTTGAAAAATACACTTGTTTGCACGACATTTGAATCATGTTTGTCATGAGAAGGTTACTGCTAATAATGGTGTTGATTGCTTGCTTTGCAAAAAGCCAGGCACAAATAAACGATCTGGAGACAGAAAAAATGGTGGCTTACGAAGATACTTTACGTATGCTTTTGGATACCATGGACAATAGCCCGTTTCCGGAAAAACGGCTGAATGCTTCCTTTTTCGTTATAAAAACTTTAAAATCGGCACTAAAAACTCCCCATTCTTTCTATTATCCTTTCGGAGAATTGCCAGCATTTTCAGTCATTAAACCAACATCTGGATTGTTTAAAATTTTTACATGGCAGGTGGAACTGATTGACGGCTCGCACAGAAATTTTGGCGCCATACAAATGAAAAGTGATACATTACGCTTATTTCCCTTGGTCGACTATGGCGATGTTTACGACAACCTAAGCATGCAAATCGTTGATAATGAACGATGGATAGGCGCCTACTACTATAATATCATCGAAAAAAAGGTAAAAAAACAAAAATACTATTTCCTTTTTGGTTGGGATGGACAAGATACTTTGGTCAATCGGAAATACATAGATGTACTTTGGTTTAAAGACGGACAGCCCCGTTTTGGAGCACCTGTATTCCAAACCGGAAATGGTGACGAGCTTTCTATGCGTTTTGTCTTAGAATATAAAGACGATGCCCAAGTAGGTTTAAATCTGAATATAGAAGAAGAACGCATAGAATACGACCATCTCGAAGCACTCATGGGATTGCCACCACTAATAGGTTCAGATAAAGTCCCGGACGGCACTTACGAAGGTTTCGAATGGAAAAAGAAATATTGGAAACATATCGATAAGATTGAGTATCAACAGCTACAAGATGGTGAATTTCCCATTATGGAAACCCCAAAATAGCTTTCGAACAAATGATGGCCATAGAAATGGCGGCATTTAAACTTTCTGCATCACCCATCCTTGGTATAGTGACAGATTGCGAAATATAAGGTTGGATATTCGGAGAAATGCCATGCCCTTCATTGCCTATTAGCAAATACCCCTTTCGTTGAAAATCAACGTCTTGAAGGTTTTCTCCATTCAAAACCCCACCATATATTGGCAAATCCGTCTTGGAAAAAACTTCCCCCAAATCTGCTTCACATACCTCCACACGAGCAATAGAACCCATCGTAGATTGTACCACCTTGGGAGAAAAAGCATCTACACACCCCTTACTCACCAGTACTTTTTTTATGCCAAACCAATCTGCTGTTCGAATGATTGTTCCCAAGTTTCCCGGATCCTGGATCTCATCCAATGCCAATATCCATTCATCGCCGGAAGAAAATGTCTTCCGCTCTGGAATATTAAAAACGGCATATACTGCATAAGGAGTCTGTAAGCAAGTAATTTTCTTCAAATCCGTTTCAGGAACAAATTTTGCTACTGACAATGAAGACAATTTAATATCACTGTAACCATCCTGCAATAGCAAGAGCACAGGCGTAAATCCGGAATCTAAGAGATCCGAGATGATTTTTGGCCCTTCTGCAATAAATTGCTGATACTTATAGCGGTATTTCTTAACTTTGAGCGCAGTTAAATGTTTTATTTCATTCTGAGAAAGCATATTCAAATATTATTAAGTGGTTACAAAAAGTGGTGGATCCTCTTTTTGATACCTTTCTTTTTTTCGTGTAAAGCTACCAAATACCTCGATAAAGATGAAAGCCTTTTGACCAGTAATAAGATAATTATTCATGGAAATGCTTCCAAAACTGAAAAAAATGAACTTAAATCTGAGTTGGATAAGCTCAATAACCAAAAACCCAATAAAAAATTCCTGTTTATTTTTAGGTTGAGACTAGGATTATATACTGCCGCCAATAGACCTAAGAAGGCGACCAAAGACACAAAATTTAAAACATGGCTGCGTGATAAGATTGGAGAACCACCTATAAAATTAGATACAACGCTGATTGACCCTACTCAAAACAGAATGAAGAACTATATGTTCAACAAAGGATATTTCCACAACAGTGTCTCTGCTGCATATGCCGTTAAGAAGAAAAAGGCGACCATCACTTATACCATCGAACCAAACGACCAATTTATTATCAATGAATATCAATTATATTCACTGGATACGGCCCTCGACTTTATTAAAACTAAGGAAATCGATAAGTCATATATTAAGCCCGGAGATCCTTATGACAGTGATAATATCAAAAAAGAGAGAACTAGAATATCTGATCTTGCGCGTGAGCAGGGATATTATACTTTTAATAGAGAGTATGTCTCCTTTCAAGTTGATACAACTATTGGAAACAACCAAGTAAATATCGACCTTCTGGTCAATTTCATGGAAGACTCCACCGTACACAAAAAATATTATATCGGAACGGTTCAGTTTAGCTTAGATAAAAAGGCAACGGCAAAGGACGACCTCTCCAAAATTGACACTTTTGACATCAGAGAATTACAGATTCTGCTCACCTCTAAAGACATAAAACCCGATATCCTTGCACGTTATATTTATTTTAACACCGATTCAACATTTAGGGAGTCAGATTATGAAAAAACGGTCTCCAGGCTAAATAGTCTGGGTATATTTAAGTTCGTAAAAGTTGAATACGAACCCTTTCAAATTGCCATTGACGAAGGTATCGTGGATGTAAACATAAGGGCATCGATGGCTAAAAAGCAAGGTGCTACACTTGAATTAGAAGGAAATACAGATAATAGAAGCAGCTTAGGCATAGGATTGAACCTCGCTTATACCAACAGAAATATCTTTAAAAAAGCGGATAGACTTCAGTTCAATCTATCCAGTGGTCTTGAATTAAATTTTAGAAACATTAATTCTAACAATACGAATCAGCAAACTTCCTTGCTCAACACGTTGGACTTAACCAGTGATGTGAAAATATACTTCCCAAAAATCCTGTTTCCGGGAAAGAAAATCAATAAGACATATACGCCTTACCAATTCAAACCAACTACTTTTGTCGGAGCAACCTATAATTATGAAAGGCGGTTAAATTTCTATTCCATTCATACTGCCAATGTTTCCTATGGTTACGATTTTAAAACATCTGACGAATCAAGGCATATCATTACATTTCCATTGTCTTTAGTACGCCCAGTTGAAAAAAGTTTCTCTCCCGCTTTTCTTGAAAACTTAGAGAAATCTCCGTTCCTAAGACAGAGTTTTGAGCAACAATTTATTGCTTCACTGGTTGATTATACCTATTTCTATACGAGTCAAAATTTTGGCAAACTAAGAAACTTCTTATATTTTAAGGGCAACATGAACCTTTCAGGAAATATACTTTATGGGGCAAATAAACTCTTTACACCTAAAAAAGAAGCGCCTTACGAAATCATAAAAATTCCTTATTCGCAATTCGCAAGATTTGAAGGCGATTTTCGTTATTACTTCAATTTCAACAAGAAACAAACCTTGGTCACACGTGCCTTCGCAGGAATTGGGATCCCTTACGGCAATGCAGAAGTATTGCCTTATGTAAAACAATTCTTCGGTGGTGGCAGTCAATCATTACGTGCCTGGCGCTATAAAACCATTGGCCCGGGAGGCTTCGATACTAAAAATGCTGATTTCGTGCTTGACCAAACAGGAAATATGAAACTAGAAGCAAATGTAGAATATCGCTTCGATATTTATAAGGTCTTGAAAGGCGCTATCTTTGCCGACATGGGCAATATATGGTCACTAAAAGCAGACACCTCCCGTCCACTTGGAAATTTTGATGCCAAAAGATTTACTAAAGAAATCGGCATCGGCATCGGTTTAGGATTGAGAATAGATTTCAATTATTTCATCATAAGATTTGATGCTGCAGCACCCATCAGAGATCCATCGTATCCTGACGATGACAGATGGATGTTCAATAAATATGACAATTTTAGAAATTTTTGGAAGAATTATTTAACAAAAAACCTCGGAATCGGTTATCCGTTTTAACATGAGAAAATATTTATTATATCTATTTATTTTTTGTTGTGGCATTTCTCTAAAATCTCAGGAAGTATATCGCCCCTTTTATTATACACAAGTTTTTATCGGCGATAACCAATTAAAATCTCCTTGGGTAGGAGGGCTGAACAGCCCACTCATTCAGGGTGCCGATTTAAATAGAGATGGTTTTAAAGACCTAGTCATTTATGAAAAAGTTGGACAACGCATACTCACTTTCTTAAATGATGGCTTAGACGGCGGACATTATACTTTTGCTCCGGAATATGCCACAAACATTCCTCCTATTACCGGATGGTTTATTTTGGAAGATGTAACCTGTGATGGCATTGAAGATTTCTTTACGGACACCATTCAGGCAGGCACATTCTCTTTTTTTAAAGGTGCATATGATGCAAATAATCATCTTATTTTTACGATAAAGCAAAGAACAATGCCCTATGAGAGTGCTTCTGGTATTTCAAATGTGTACTCAACAGTTATAGAAAAACCCACCCTCGATGACATCAATAATGATGGAGATGTAGATGTATTAAGCTTTAACGTAGACGCTACCAGAATTACTTATTACGAAAACCAGCAGGTGGAAAAAGGTCTGCCTTGTGACACTTTGATTTTCAAGCGTTTGGATGATTGTTGGGGCAATATTAAAGAAACTGGTCTCTCCATACCCTTGGATTTAAGAGATACCTGCTTTAATAAACCCCCATTAAGAGAAATTGAAGCACAACCGAATTTGCACGCTGGTTCGGTAATGGAAATATACGATGTAGATGGAAACGGTAGAAAAGATGTTCTCTTGGGGGATGTTATCCTACAAAATGTGAATTTTCTAAAAAATACCGGGACTCTTGATTATGCCTCCGTATTAGAGCAAGACACGGCATTTCCCTCCTATGATGTACCCGTTTCAATTAATTCCTTTGCAAATCCTTTTATCTTTGATTTTGATAATGACGGGAAAAACGACTTATTGGTCAGTCCATTTGAGGCAAATGGAGGAGAGAACTATAAAAATATTCTTTTTTATAAAAATATCAGCAATACTGCTGCTTTAGATCTTCGGTTTCAGGCTCGAGATGTTATTGTCTCCGACATGATAGATATCGGCTCTGGAGCCATACCTGAATTTTTTGACTATAATGCGGATGGCAAATTAGACATCATTCTTGGTAACGACGGGAGAAAAGAAGGAAACAACGACCCTGAATATCTCCTCAGTGTTTATGAAAACATTGGCACAAATACATATCCCTATTTTAAATTAGCACAAACAGACTATATGGGATTAAATGCCAATGGCCTACAAACACCTTCTGCTGCACCTGCATTTGCAGATTTGGATGGCGATGGCGACCAAGATGCCCTTATAGGCAGAGAAGATGGCAGGCTCATGTATTTTAAAAATTTGGCTGCAAGTGGCGGTGTTCCACAGTTTTCATTTGTACAGCTTTTAAAAGACAATAGCAATAATGAAATTGACATACAACAAAATGCCATGCCAGAATTTGTAGATATTGATCGCAATGGAACGATGGACTTAATTCTTGGAGAAAGAAACGGGAATTTAAATTATTATAAGAACATTGGAACGACCACTAATTTTAGCTTCACATTAGTGACAGATTCCTTGGGTAAAATAAAAGTGGGCGGTGGCGGATTCAATCCGGGGTATAGTTATCCGGAGGTGGAAGATTATGATGGAGATAGTAAATGGGATATGCTCTTAGGAGATATTTATGGAAATGCCTTTTTTTATAGCAATATCGAGGACAATATGCAAGGACCTTGGACGCTTACTTCCGATACGCTTCTAAAAACAACCAAAGCAACTCGCTCAACGTTTGCAACGGCAGACCTTACAAATGATGGTAAATTGGAAATTTTAAAAGGGTATTACACTGGTGGACTGGAGATATTTTCACCAGCACCTCCACCCTATCAACCGGTAGGTATCAGAAACACCTTACAGCCAACTTTGGCTATACAAATATTTCCCAACCCAACTTCTGGACAATGCATGATTAGATTGCCAAAAAATATGGGTGAGCAAAATTATTTAGTTGAAATATATACACTCGAAGGAAAACAAGTATACAGCAAATCGTACAAAAACGATGAAAATATATCTATAAGCACTTCTCAATGGTCGTCAGGCATTTATTTTATTAGATTGAGCAATGAAAAGAGTTATGGAATTGCTAAGATGGTGGTACAATAAACCACAAAAGCCCATTTCTGTGTCTCATGTCGACATGAGAACACGAGAGGACTACTTTATAAATCATCTTGTTATTATTTGCTTTTGTGACTAGATAGGTTATCATGGAAATACTGGATTTGCGAATCGATATTATCATAGAGGAATTTTATAACTAACCATAATAAAAAAGGCACTCAAAGAGTGCCTTAGAGGTCGGTGGCGGATTCGAACCGCCGTACAAGGTTTTGCAGACCTCTGCCTAGCCACTCGGCCAACCGACCATTTTTCTTATGAATGGACTGCAAAGTTACACTTTTTCAATTTTCTACCAAATCTAGCATAAAAATCTTTGTTATTATTTTATAATTGAACATAAACATAGATTACGCAATAGAAGAAAACACGATCCAAAGAAATGTTAGACGGCTATTTTTGTCAATAGTCAACGGTCAATAGTTGTCGGCAGTCCATCCCGATGAATGAATCGGGACTGAGGAAAAGGAAAAATTAATTTTTCTCATATAATGCGTAATTTAGACTTATTAAACTCGCTTAATTATTGCGTGGAGGAAAACTTGGAAATGATGATACCGACAACGGCAGCCATGTAGAATTGTCCGGCCATTCCAAAGAAAGCGGTTACTAAGCGTGCCATATCTGAAATAGGATATATGTCCCCAAAGCCAATGCTGGTGAGTGTAATAAAGCTAAAATAGGACATTTCGTTATATATAATAGCAACGTTTCCATAAGTAATGCCATGAAATGACTGAGAAAAGTTCAATTCAATGAACAAATAGGAAAACAAGGCTATTAAACTGAGTAACATATACCCACAAAACGAACCTATAATTACATTCACACGGACTTCTCGAGACTGAATTATTTGATACATCACCACACCAAAAATGAATGCGTAATAAATAATAAAGAAGATGGTGAGTGTTTGTATAAACCAAAATTTGGAAGAAAATAGCATGAAGGCAAATGGCATGAGTATGCTGACGGTGCCTAATACGTTGCGCACTGCTTTTAGTTTCCTATTGTGCTCATAGAAAATGCCAAAGCACGCAAAAGAAATGATGATCATATTGAAAGGCCAAACGAACTTAAGAAAGATTTCGTTGTCCGGGAAGAATATTTTATCAAACAATAGCAATAAGAGCGCAACTAGTAAGAATTCATACCTATATGCACCCAAATGGCGATGTATAGCGTTACTGTTTTTCATACCTACAAAGATGATTCTTTTGCAAGAATATTGTATTAGCTATCGAGCATTCTTTCGCCGTGTTGGCTGAGATCTAATCCCATGAGTTCTTCTTCCGGTGTTACGCGCATAGGTACTAACATATCCGTAATTTTATAAAATATCATGGATCCGCCAAAGGCAAAAACGCCTACGATAACCACCGTTGCGAGGTGTTTAAAAAAGGTTGGGTTATGGATGTCATAAACAATTCCTACATTGGCGGCAAATACGCCGGTTAGTATGGTACCAACAATTCCACCCATACCATGGCAGGGGAATACGTCTAAAGTATCATCCAGTCCGGTTTTATTTTTAAGGTGAACGGCATAATATGAGATTATTGAGGAAATGAAGCCGATAAACATGGCCTGACCGACATTCACGTATCCGCAGGCTGGTGTAATCGCTACCAAACCTACTACGGCACCAATACATCCGCCCATTGCAGATGCTTTGTTTCCTCTGATGTTATCTAGGAACAACCATGTAAGCATGGCCGCTGCCGCAGCGGTATTTGTTGTTGCAAGCGACATCGCCGCTGTACCGTTTGCTGCCAATGCTGAACCTGCATTGAATCCAAACCAGCCAAACCAAAGTAGTCCTGTTCCAATAATTACCCTTGGAATATTAGAAGCTTCATGTGCATGATTGACATTGAGCATTACTTTTCTTTTTCCTAAGAAAATTGCTCCTGCTAATGCAGCAAATCCTGCCGACATGTGGACTACCGTTCCACCTGCAAAGTCTAGAACACCCCATTTTCTTAAAAGACCGTCCGGATGCCATGTCATATGTGCCAGCGGGGCATAAATAAACAATGAGAAAAGACAAATAAATAATAGATAGGAGGAGAATTTCACCCTTTCTGCAAAACTACCTGTAATCAATGCCGGTGTTATGATGGCAAATTTCAATTGAAACATAGCATATAAAACTAAAGGGATGGTGGGGGACAAGTCTTTATTGGTTTCGAAGCCCACATGGTTAAACATCAGGAATGTCCTTGGGTCGCCAATAATTCCGCCTATGCTTTCTCCAAAACAAAGACTAAATCCTACAAATACCCATAGAACGCTGATAACTCCTAAGCAGACTACACTCTGAAAAACTGTGGAGATAGCATTTTTCTTGCTCGCCATACCGCCATAAAAGAAGCCTAAGCCGGGTGTCATAATTAGCACCAAGGCAGAGGCAACGATTACCCAGCCAGTATCTGCACCATTTATTGGATCTCCTGAATTTAAAGAAGTTGTAGTAGAAGGAAGGAATAAGCCTAAGATACTTACTGCTGCTACTACTAAGAATGAAACCCATGCCCTCGCTTTCATTTTAGTATTTTTTATATATGAATAATATTTCTTAATAAAATAAGATGGAGGTAAATTTATATATAAATAATCAAATAAAAATCGGCATGAATTGGGTTTTAATGATTTAATAAGATAAAATCCATTTTAAAATAATGGATGCTTCATTTTAATATCCAGTATTGGCTTCAAAAGGGGTGCCGCCGTCGAAAAGGATGCCTGTTTTTTCAGATACTTGTTTTCTGAGACAAATATTATTCACCTCTAAGTCGAAAATTCTTTTGCCCTCAATTTTAAACCGAACTGCTGTAAGGTATTGATGAAATCCTTGAATGCCTGCGGCACCCGGATTGATGTGTAGATGTTGATTTTCAACGTCTTTCAATACTTTTAAAATATGGGAATGCCCACAAACAAGGATGTCAACGGGGTGTTTTTTAAGCAAATCTATAATCCTCTTTTGATATTTCCCGGGATATCCTGCGATATGTGTAATAAATACTTTTACTTCTTCGATTTGGAAAAAGAGGTTAAGTGGGTAGCGTTCTCTCACGGATTTTCCGTCAATATTACCATATACGGCCTTTAGGGGCTTAAAATCGGCTAATTTCTCTGCCACTTGAATATTGCCGATATCTCCGCCGTGCCAAATTTCGTCACAATCTTTGAAAAAATCAAAAATGGCATGCGGCAAAAAGGAATGCGTATCGGAAAGAAGACCAATTTTTTTCAATAGTAATTTTTCCCAAAAGTACGGTTTGGTTGTCAAGAATGAAAACTTTTTGTTAAGGTTCGAGGAAACCAAACCTACTGAAGGCTTCAATGGCCTGTTCTACTTAAACATTGGAACGTAGCATCTCTATGGTATCACTATGTACACAAAGGAGATCCAAAGGTTCACCAAGAATTTGAAGTGGTAGTCGTTTACAGATAGTCGCATTTTGCAAAACGCGGTAAGCTGTACTAAAATCCCAGTTCCTTCTTCATCATGTCCATCAGTTTTTGGATATGTGCTTCTGAGAAATCGAATGGCACTCCTGCTACTGCATAGGTTTCCGGCAATGGTTTTGTATAACCTAATGCAAGTGCTTGTTTGTATTGAGCAATGGTTGCTTCCTTGTTTTCTCTGAAATTCATCCACATGCCTAAAGCGCCTAATTGTGCGATGCCATATTCAATATAGTAAAAAGGTACTTCGAAGATATGCAGTTGTTTTTGCCATGTATAGCGCATGGTTTCTTCATATCCGGACCAGTCCATTACTTTTGTGCCGAAACTTGAAAAAATTTCCATCCATGCCGCATTCCTTTCCTCGACAGTATGTCCTTCATGTGTATAAATCCAATGTTGGAATTTGTCTACGATGGCAATCCAAGGAAGCATGGATACAATTTTTTCCAATTGTTCCATTTTTGCTTTGTTAAAATCGTTTTCATTGGGATAGAAGGTTTTCCATTCTTCCAACGTAAAGAGTTCCATACTCATGGAGGCTAGTTCTGCAATTTCTGAGGAGATTTCTTTTTCGAAGTCAAACTTCAAGTCTCGCATCAGAAATGAATGAACGGCATGTCCACCTTCATGAACCATGGTGACGACATCACGCTGTGTTCCGGAAGCATTCATAAAGATAAATGGGACGCCAATTTCCGGCAGGGTCATATTATACCCTCCCGGGCTTTTTCCTTTTCTACTGGATAGGTCAAGATGACCCATTGTATCCATTGTTGCCAGACACCAAGCAAAATAATCATCCACATTTTGTAGTACATGGATGGTTTTTTCTACCAAATCTTTATCATCGGTAAATGGCGATAGTGCATTTTCATCAGGAAGGGGTGCATCAGCGTCATAGGGACGATAGCTATCGTAACCTAGTTTCTTTTTGTTTCTTTCTTGTATGAGTTTTGCAACGGGAACGACTTGATTCTTAATGGCTTCGTGAAATGCTTCACAAGCCTCCACACCATAGTCGAACCGACCGAGTGCTTTTAATTTATAGTCGCGATAATTTTCAAACCCGGCATTTTTTGCAATTTTGGAACGAAGGACTAATAATTCGTCGAATAAATTATCGAGGATGTCTTTGTCTTGCAGTCTTCTTTCGGCTATTTTATCAAAAACGGTTTTTCTGAGCGCTCTATCATCACTTTGCAATAGTTTTGCCGCTTGATATAGTGTTAACTCTTGTCCTTCGTGTTCGATGGTCATTCTACCAATGATGACACCGTATTCTTGTTCCTTCAAGTTCATTTCTGTCAGCAAAGGAATATTTTCTTCTTTGAAGAGCTCGATGCTATTTTCAAGGTGCTTGACATATATGTTAAGCCCTTTCGCTTCTAAGGCTTCCAATAATCCTGTGGCAACGACCAACTTGTCTAATTCGTTGTTGGCGACCATCATTTGCGGTGCTATTTTTTCCACGAAATATTCGTATGCTTCTGCAAACGCTTTGTTTTCTGTGTCACAGGATTGACGGATATACCTCCAGCGGTACTCGTCTTCTATAGCTGCTGTCAATTCACTTCTATTGGCCATCCATTGAAGCAAGGCATCTATTTCTGTAACTTGTGCCGCTTTTAATGTGTTGAAATAGGGTTCAATGGCTTCCCATGTGTTGACGACGAGGTCTTCGGGAATAAAATTCCGAGTGGGTCTTTTTAAGGCTTCTATTTTCATGTTATTCATTTTCTATAGATTCTTCTGAAGGCTTTTCTTCCGGCTTTACAATTACGCCGGATGGTTCCAATAATTGGTACCATTTAATGAGTTTCTTTATATCGGAAATCTGTACTTTATCCCTGTCGAAGTCGGGAAGGATTTGTGCGAGGTATCCTCTGAGTTTCTCGGGATCGCTGTTGGGTTCAACTGGTGGGTTGGTTTCTTGTTGATTTTTCATTTCCAACATGACATCTAACAATGGTGTGGAGTCTTCTTCTGTGTAGATGGAGATGTTTTCAAGTGGTGAAAACAGGTGAATTCTATTGGAGTAGAACTTTTTGTTTTCGCCGTCCATATCGGCTAAAATCAATCCATCATTGCGTTGTGCAATAATTCTTTTTAATCCGGCCATTCCACTAACGGCAACAATTTCTTTAAAGGTCATAAACTAAAATTAGGGGGACAAAGGTATGTTTTTTTCATGATTTCAAATGTTAAAAATGCATCTTGTGTAAGGGATTGGAGCGTTACCTTGTATAAGCGGAAAGCCCGACCCTGCCGACAATTTTGTTGGCAGGGATACACCCTGAAAAATCTTTTCTGCTTTGTGCGATTTCTGGAAGTGAATATTTCATTCAAATATGGGTGAAATGCTTTATTTTTGAACACTGTCATGCATTTTAATATTCATTCCAAATATCAACCTGCCGGAGATCAACCGGAGGCCATTCGTCAACTGACCGATGGTATTTTGCGGAAGGAGAAGTCGCAGGTATTATTGGGTGTAACCGGCTCGGGGAAGACGTTTACTATTGCCAACCTCATACAAAATGTTCAGAAACCCACCTTGGTGCTGAGTCATAATAAAACCTTGGTGGCACAGTTATATGGGGAGTTTAAGGAGTTCTTTCCGGACAACAGGGTGGAGTATTTTGTTTCCTATTACGATTATTATCAACCGGAAGCATATCTCCCCGTAACGGATACATATATTGAAAAGGACTTAAGCATCAACGCTGAGATTGAAAAGTTGCGTTTGAGTGCTTCTTCGGCGCTGATGTCTGGCAGGAGGGATATTATTGTGGTGGCATCTGTTTCCTGTATATATGGTTTGGGAAATCCGGCTGAATTTAAAAATAGGATTATCCGGCTGTCTGTGGGTCAAACGGTGAGTAGGAATACTTTTTTGTTTCAGTTGGTCAATAATTTGTATGCGCGGACAACGGTGGATTTCCAACGGGGAAATTTTAGGGTGGTTGGTGATAATGTGGAGATTTTCTTACCCTATGAAGATTACGGTTATAGGATTACGTTTTGGGGAGATGAGATTGAGGAGTTGGAATCTTTTGATCCCATTACGAATAAACGGATGGAGCGGTTGAAGGATGTTGCCATATTTCCTGCGGACATTTATTTAGCGCCTACTGAAATGTTGCCTTCTATTATTCATGAGATTCAGGATGAGTTGAGGGCGCAGACGGAATATTATCGTTCTAATAATAAGCATGCGGAAGCCAAGCGCTTAGAAGAGCGCGTGAATTTTGACTTGGAGATGATACGTGAGTTGGGATATTGCTCAGGTATTGAGAACTATTCTCGTTTTTTTGACAGGAGAAATCCGGGAGATAGGCCCTTTTGTTTGTTTGATTATTTTCCGGAAGATTATCTGTTAGTGGTCGATGAGAGCCATGTGACCATTCCACAGGTAAATGGCATGTATGGTGGCGATCGCTCCAGAAAGATTAATCTTGTTGACTATGGATTTCGTTTGCCATCGGCAATTGACAATCGCCCTTTAAATTTTCACGAATTTGAAACGTTGATTAATCAAGTGGTGTATGTAAGTGCTACGCCCGGGGATTATGAGTTGCAGGAGACGGGTGGTGTATTTGTGGAGCAAGTGGTTCGACCAACAGGATTGTTGGATCCGCCGATAGAAGTGCGACCCAGTATTAATCAGATTGATGACTTATTGGAAGAAATTGATCAAAGGATTCAGGTGAATGAGCGTGTATTGGTGACGACCCTAACCAAAAGAATGGCGGAGGAGTTGGCGAAGTATATGGCAAAAATTGATATCAAATGCCGATATATTCACTCGGAAGTGGATACATTGGAGCGGGTAGAAATTATCAAGGGTCTTCGGTTGGGAGAATTTGATGTGTTAATAGGTGTAAATCTTTTGCGGGAGGGCTTAGATATTCCAGAGGTTTCTTTGGTGGCGATTCTTGATGCGGATAAGGAGGGTTTTCTGAGAAATGTGCGTTCATTAACGCAAACTGCCGGAAGAGCTGCCAGAAATGCAAATGGTTTAGTTATCATGTATGCCGATAAGATAACGGCATCTATGCAAAAAACGATTGAAGAAACAGACAGAAGGCGTGAGAAGCAGGTGGCATACAATATTCAACACAATGTGACGCCGAAAACGGTATTCAAAACTAGGGAGGAAATTATCAGCAGGGCTTCCATTCTGGATATAAAGGTGGAGGAAGAAAAAAGAAAGAAAGCGCATTATATGGCTGAAGAGGAGGAACGCATTCAAAAAGTTGCAGAAGCACCTACTTTATACAATACACAAAAGGACTTAGAGAAAGCGATAGAAAAAACGAAGAAGGCTATGCAAAAAGCTGCCCAAAACATGGATTTCATGCAAGCGGCGAGTTTAAGGGATCAGATGTATGCTTTGGAGAAGAAACTAAGAGAGGGGTTTTAATATTTCAATATAATGATTCGTTCTTTATTGTCAATACGTTGTAGAAGAAATGCTTGATGACCTGCATTTGTTTTAAAATGGTCAGTTCCTCAAAAATTATGAGGAACTGACAATGACATCCATTTTAGAGGTTTTCAAGTGCTTGGTTGATGGCATTTAGGGTGGTGGGATTTAAGTCTATTGTGATGTTTCCGTTTGGCGTGATGGTAATATCTTTAAAGCTTGAATAGTATTGGTCATCTTTTTTGCCGATGGCGACGATGGTTACTTGCAAACCGACCGGAATATTTGCTCCAACAAAGGCTGATTGATTGTAATAGGCTGACATAACGGAATGTATATCTCTGAATACCACAAACACGTTACAGTTTGATTGGTCGAAACCGCCAGTTGTTTCAATTTCAAAATTGGTATAATCGTTATTGTCATAGAAATTATCAAAGTTTATCCAACCAAAACCCTCTAAAGGAAAGTAAAAATATCCTCCGGAAGAGTCAATAATAGAGTCAAATGACGTGTCGTTGAAGATCGGAGGAATAACCGTAGAGTCTAATGGTTGCCAAACAATTATGCTATCTGTTGGGTCGGGAGTAGAGTCGTTTGGAATGGAATCTCCTCTAAACACCATCGTGCTGTTTTCATTGGTAAAGTTGGGAACATAAATATCTATTTGATTTCCGGGTTTAATCTTGAGGGATTCTCCGTTTTGGGTAGCATTGATGTAAAATTCTCCTTGCGAAATCAAAAGTCTGCCATTGGACATGGTGGGGATATTGGATTTTACCATATCTCCTTTGTCAAAGACCTCTTTGAGTTCAATTTTTACATTTCCTGTTACGGGGCTTCCATCTTGGTGTTGTAAGATGTTTGGAAGAATAGTAATAACGGTGCCTTTCTTCCCGATAACTGAAGAATAGCTTGCGGCATCGACGGTAAAGTGTTCGCTTTTTGTCTGATTTTCAGCGAAGAATTTTTTCATGGTGAATTCTTTCTGCGCAGTAAAAATTTCTTCCCGTTTGCAGGCAAACATGGAGATTAAGCCCAATAATACAAGGGCTAAATTTAATTTTCTGAGATTCATTGCTTTGTTGTTCATTGTTAAAAAATTTTATGGTTTAGAAATCAATTTATTTTTTTAAGGCATACTTCTCTCTCTCCAATTTTTCAATTGGCTCATTATCAATAACTTGCGTTTTTTAATCTGATTTGATTACTTTGTCGATGAAGATGCCTTTATCGGTACTTACTTTTATTAGATATATGCCACTTGGTAAATCGCCGAGTGTTAAGTTAATACTCTCAGCCTCTACAACCTCGCTCTGATATGTCTTACCATCTATACCAATGATATCAATCGCTTGGATGATGAGTCCTTTTTTGTTACGAACATACAATTGATTGTTTGTCGGATTCGGATAAATACTGAAGTATTTATTTAATTCAAACTGCGGTATTCCAGTAGGTTTAATAACGAATACTGTATCATTTGTTGGATCAAACAAGACTAATGTATTATCAGCAGTTCTACCCAACATACTCCTAATTTTTATGGGAACATGTATGCCAACACCCGGCACATCGTCTTCAGTCACCAATTTAATTTCACCTATTGAACCAAACCCTTTTCTATTTCCATTATTGCTTTTATAAGAAATATCAATATCTCCATCCAACTCATTCGGCAAGAAAGAACTAGATTCTGACAAAAAACTGGTATTATTAGGTAAAAAGAAGAGCGTGTCCACCTTAACGTTTGCGGTGTCAATACGTATATGAAGAACGAACTCTGCTAAACTATCAATTGGATTTTGTGCTGTCCCCAAAATGATATCAACTGAAAAATTAGTAGAAACCGGAACAGTATCCGCCGATGCCCTCAATTGAACGACCTCATTTACTCCTCCTGCGAAAGTCGATTTTTCTATACCGAAACATAGAACCAAAAGAATTATATAAATGATATTCTTAGTCATTTTAAAATTTATACGTCAAAAGTAAATCAAAAAATCTTATAAAAAATATCAATATTTGCATGTTTGTTGTGTTTGTTCTTTATAATAATTTAAAAACAAACTATTATATAAATTGATAATCAAACATATATGAAATATAATTTGCATGAAAAAAGACATATTGTTGATTATGGATATTAGGAGAAATAAATTTTTTAGGATTTATTTAGCTTTGACAAAAGTTAAGCAGCAACAATTTAGCCTTTTTGTACAAAAGCACAAGCCTGAAAAAAACAATCTACAACAATTTTTGGATGCCATTGAGGATAGGAATCTATATGTCAATGAGTTTACTTTAGATAAAAGCCAGTTGTTTGCCAGAATTTCTGAGAAATCGATGTATGATGACGCCATCATACGGCAACATTTTTTCGAATTGAATCAGGTTTTAGCTTCCTTCTTACTTTTGGAACATCATCGAAATGTGTATCCCTATTTTACATTTATAGAGATTTTTAATGAATTAGGTTTAGAAAGGGAAGTTTCGGACACCATTTTTGATTTTGAGAAAGTGTTGGCATCGAAACCAAAAGATGACAAAATGCTCACTCAAAGGTACAACCTTTTACAATATAAGAATGATTTAGATATCCAAAAGGGGAAAAGAGATGACGGCAGCATCAGCCGACAAATGATGGATACTTTAGATGAATTCTATTTTTCGCAAAAACTTAGGTTGGCGTGCATTCTCCTCAACAATAAAAACATATGGGCGCAGGAGAAAGAGATTGTCCTTTTGAATGAAATTGTACAAACTGTTTCTGTATCCGGTTATTTCCATAATCCATATATTGCGTTGTATTTCAGTGTTTACCAACTTCTAACGCTCAGCCAACCGGATAATTTATTAGAACAATCAGAAAGGATTATCATAGAGAATAAGGATGCCATGGATGCAAAGTCATTGCGTGAAATTTTCATCATTCTTCAAAATTTTTGTATTCGCAAATTGAAAGAAGGAGGCGTTTATTTTGAACAAAAACTGTTTGACATCTATAAAAGACAGATTGAACTTGGGTTGATTGCCGAGAAAAATATCGTTTCGCCTTGGACATATAAGAACATTATCACGATCAGTTTTCGATTGAAAGAGTATGAATGGGCAAAAAACTTCATGACGGCATATAAAGATTTTCTCCCGGAAGGAGAGCGGGAAAATGCGTACAATTATAATCTTGCCAATTATTATTTCAGAACGGGTAATTATGAGAAGTCCATGCGCTTATTACAACGGCTGGAGTTTACAGATTTGTTTTATAAATTAGGATCAAAGCTTATTTTGCTAAAAATATATTTCGAACTCAATGAAGAAGAGGCTTTCGAAAATCATTGTATATCATTTAAAGGGTTTCTTACCAGAGAGAAAAAACTCAATATTGAACAAAGAAGACCCTATATAAACCAGATAAAATTCAGCCACCTCATTTTTCAGAACAGACACCATAGAAGAAATTTGAAACTCATAGAGCAAAAGATTCAAAAAAATTCTACCGTTGCAGATATCCATTGGCTTATTGAGCAAATTAATATTAGAAAAAACATCACCAAAAATGGTTAGAAAAAGATTGACTTATACGATTATTTCATATATTCACATAAAATACACGTATGAAAAATGGAATATGGATGATTTTTGTTTGCGTAGTTATTCTTGGTGGTTGCAAGAAAGAATCCTCTAAAGAAGCAGATAAGCAATTGTGTAACGGTCACAACATCCTCTGTGGTAAAAAGTACAATGAAGTAGCCTATTTAGGGGCTCATAATGCCTTTAATTATAAAGGTCCTTTTGCTTTTCCCAATCAAAATATTTCCATTACCAAACAATTGCAAATGGGCGTAAGGTGCTTTATGATTGATATTTACCTGGAGGGAGATAAGATTCTTGTCCACCATGGTGTAAAAGCCTTGGGGTATCAAACCGGGGAACAAGTATTTGGGGAAGTACTCAATTTTATGGTTGACCACCCGGACGAAATTGTAACGCTGATACTGCAAAATGAGGCGGTAACAACATCAAAAATTGCAGCATTGTATGATGCGCTTGGATTAGATGTATTTGGATATCAACACGATGAAACTGCCGGCTGGCCGTACCTATCAGACATGATTGCTCAAAATAAGCGATTGGTGACATTCGTAGAAAACGACGATAGTGATATCGACGATTATCCTTATATCCTTGACGGGTATACTTATATGTTTGAAAATGAATATGAACACACGCAGATTTCTGATTTCAATTGTGATGAAAAAAGAGGCAGTGGTGGCAAAAGAGAAATCTACTTGCTGAATCACTGGATCGGATTATTAGGCGATGAGAACGGCGCTAAGAAAGTCAATAAGTTTGATTTTTTAGCGAATCAGGTAAAAGACTGCACCGAGGAAAAAAATCATATGGTTAACTTTGTAGCCTTGGATTTCGTAGATATTGGTGATGGGCTGGCAGTAGTAGATTCTATTAATGGCGTGAATGAATAGAAAATGCTAAATGTTGAATGATGTTCTGAGAAATGCTTTCATGTCGAAATCATTGTGCATTTCCAGCCATTGAATTTCTTTGTCCTTTTGAAACCAAGTCATCTGTCGTTTTGCATATTGTCTGGTGTGAATCTTAATGAGTTCTACAGCTTGTTCGAAAGTCATTTTTCCTTCAAAATGATCAAAAAGTTCTTTGTAACCGACGGTTTGTAAAGCATTCAGGTGTTTAAAGGATTGGAAGGCACAGGCTTCTTCTAAAAGACCGGCTTCCATCATCTGATCTACACGTTTAAAGATTCTATCTTCTAGGTGTGTTTTATCCCATCTCAACCCTAATTTTACTATGTTGAAAGGGCGGTCTTTTTTATTATCCTTTCTAAAATAAGAGATAGGCTTACCAGTAAAAAGCAGCACTTCTGCCGCACGAATGACCCGCTGTGTATTTGCTCTGTCAATACTATTAAATGTTTCGGGATCTTTTTCCTCCAACTCGTGCAACAAAAATGGCAACCCTTCTTCTTTAACTCTTTTGTTGAGTGCTTCCCTGAAAGCCATGTCTATTGGTGGCATGTCGTCCATTCCTTCACAAAGTGCCTTTATGTATAATCCTGTACCTCCTGCTATTACCACTGTATTTCTGTCGGAAAGTACCTGATGTATCGCTCTCAACGCATCACTTTCATAATCGCCGACGCTATAATGTTGCTGTATAGAAACATGTCCAATAAGATGATGGGGTACTTCTTCTAATTCTTGTTGTGAAGGTTTTGCAACACCAATATTTAATTCGGAATAAATTTGTCTGGAATCGGCAGAGATTATTTCTGTGTCGTGCATTTTTGCCAACTCAATAGCAAAACTTGTTTTCCCTGAGGCCGTAGGACCACAAATGATATAGGCGGTTTTTCCTTTCATGCATTTTGTGGAACTACCGTTAGCCCAATTTCCAGCCCTTTTTGTATCATAAATTCATACGCTTCGTGATACTCATTTCTAATGTCACCATCTAAAATGCCTTCGCGAATGAAATTCTTGATAATGCCCACTTCTTTGCAGGGAGTTAATCCAAATGTTTGCATAATTAACTCTCCGGATATGGGTGGTTGCCAGTTGCGCAACCTATCACGTTCTTCTACTTCTTCAATTTTTTGCTTGACAAGTTGGAGATTTTTGGTATACTTCCTTACTTTCTCCGGGTTCTTAGAGGTGATATCAGCCTCGCATAATAGCAGCAGTGCTTCCAAATCCTCATCAGCCTCTACAATTAAGCGACGAATGGCCGAGTCTGTTATGTTTTCTTTAGTAAGACTGATGGGGCGAAGGTGTAATGCTACCAGTTTCTGAACAAATTTCATTTTCTCGTTCAAAGGCAGCTTTAAAGCGGTAAAAATTTTTGGCACCATACGTGCACCTACGGCATCATGACCGTGAAATGTCCAACCATGCCCTTCCTCAAACCGCTGTGTATTAGGCTTAGCGATGTCGTGGAGGATGGCTGCCCAACGCAACCAGAGATCACCACCTCTGTCAACGACATTATCCAACACTTTTAGGGTATGGTAGAAATTGTCTTTATGACCATAGTTTTCTACTTGCGCAACACCTTGTAAACGAGCCATTTCCGGAAAAATGACTTGTAGTAATCCAGTATTAAACAAATGCTTGAATCCCAAAGAAGGCTTTTCAGTCATAACGATCTTATTAATTTCATCTATGATGCGCTCTTGAGAGACGATTTTTATACGTTCTTTTAAAGGTTCTATGGCTTTGTAAGTGGTGTGTTCAATCTTGAAATTTAACTGCGTCGCAAAGCGTATAGCACGCATCATACGCAATGGGTCGTCATCAAAAGTTTCGGTAGGTGTCAGCGGCGTTCTGATGATACCGTTTTCTAAATCCGCTAGTCCGTTGAAAGGATCCACAATATTTCCGAAATCTTCGCCGGAGAGTGCTATTGCTAGCGCATTTATAGTAAAATCTCTGCGATTTTGGTCGTCTTCAATGGTACCATCTTCAACGATAGGCTTTCTACTCTCTCTTCTATAAGATTCCTTTCTGGCGCCAACAAATTCCACATCTATACCATTGTAATGGAACATGGCCGTGCCAAAATTTTTAAAATAACTGACATGTATATTGGCTGATAATAACCCGGCTGTTTTCTTGGCCAATTCGATACCACTTCCTTCACAAACAATGTCAATGTCTTTACAAGGTCTTCCTAAAAGGAGGTCTCTAACATATCCGCCAATGGCAAACGCAGGGACATGCATGTCCGCTGCTGCTGCTGCAACGTTCTCAAGGATATACCTTTCTTCTGTAGAAACTTTGTCTTTAATAGAAAACATGAAGGGACAAATTTATGAATAATTCTATTCACGAATGACTTCGAGATTACTAGACTCGTCAAATTTGACTATTTTACTAGCATGTCCTTTGGAGGAATCAAATTTAGGGTCAATGATTTTATCCACTTTGCTTTTAACATCTTCGTGGATATCAATAAACGCCTTAGGATATGGCTCGCCGGAGAGATTGGCGGAGGTGCTGATAATTGGTTTGCCCAATTCTTTAATTAATGCAGCTGAAAATCCGGATTTTACCACCCGCACAGCAACACTACCATCGGCAGCAAGTACTGATTCCGGGAGATTTTTTGCCTTTGGATATATTATAGTAAAAGGTCTTTCAAAATCTTCTTTGATGAGGGAGAATGCTTTCTCAGGGATAAAGCTTACATATTTCGCCAACATCTCTAGTGAATCTACCAATATGATACAGGCTTTATCGGCCTTTCTTTTCTTTAAACGATAAACTTTCTTAACGGCTTTTTCATTTAGGGCATCACAACCAACACCCCAAATGGTATCTGTTGGGTACAGTATTATGCCACCCTGCTCAAGAATTTCTTTGGTTATATTGATTTCGTCTTTCATAATATCAACTACAATAAAGAACTATATAGTTCCATAATTTTTTTAGTTTGGTGCAAAGGTTCAAATTTTTTTATGAATTCCGAGTTTTTATTTCTTTTCTCAATCAAATCTTCATCATTTTGAAACATTAAATTAATAGCATTCGCTATTTGTTCCATGTTTCCGGGATCTACCATGGAGCATCCTTCTCCGGCAACTTCCTTTAATCCGCCTTTGTCTGAGGTAATCACCGAGATGCCCATTTTCTGCGCTTCCAAAACCGGAAGTCCAAATCCTTCATATTGCGATGGATAAATTAACCCTTTAGCCATAGCATAAATACAGGGAATATCATACCAAAGGATATGTTCCAAAAAAAACAATCTATGTGACAGCTGCCATTTCACCCCTAGCTTCCGAATGGCATCAATACCATGACTCCCGATAATTACTAAAGGAACATCCTGATTTTCGGGCAAGGAAAGCGCCTTTAAGACCGTTTCAATATTCTTTCTTGGGTTGCCAGTGCCAACAAATAAGAGAAAATCCTCGGGTAAATGAAATTCTTTTCTTTTCTTATCGATGACTTCGTAGGTATAAACATGTTCGTATTCTTGTCCCCATGTTTGATAACATACCTGAATCTTCTCTTCTGGAATTTTTAACAACTCGATTAAATCTTCTTTTGTTGACTCAGATATAGCAATGATTTTGTCGGCTTTTTGACAAGCTTTCTTCACTTTTGCTTTAAAAACCATTCTGTCGAAAAATGGGAAATGCTTGGGATAGCGCATGAAAATAAGGTCATGAATGGTAACCACACTTTTAATACCTGAAGGCATACCTACTGGCAACTCGTTGCTAAGTCCATGGTAGAGTTGAATTTGCTGTTGCCTTAAATCTTTAACAATTCCTTTGGCTCGCCAAGTATTGGGATTGCCTCCTTGAACAAAAGAAGTTCTTGTTTTAAAAAACGAATTGTCAAAAACAGTGTTTTTCAAATACGCTTGGTGTGCGAAGATGGTGTACTGATGCTCTGGAGAAAACCTGACAAGATTGCGCAATAATGTTCTGGAGTAGTTGCCAAGTCCGGTGCTATTCTGAAAAATTCTTTTCCCATCAAAGCCAATATGCATGCTCATCAAATTATACGGAAACACTAAAATCTCTCAAAGCATCATTCAGCGACGTTTTAAGATCGGTAGATGGTTTCCTTTTGCCAATAATTAATGCACAAGGTACTTGAAAATCTCCGGCCGGAAATGTTTTGGTGATACTTCCTGGAATTACCACAGAACGCTCCGGAACAACGCCTCTGTATTCGATAGGTTGCTCTCCGGTAACATCGATGATTTTTGTACTCATAGTCAGTACGACATTTGCACCTAAAACGGCTTCTTTTTCTACCCGAACACCTTCAACCACAATACATCTGGAGCCAATAAAACAGTCATCCTCAATAACAACCGGGGCAGCTTGTACGGGCTCTAAGACGCCTCCAATGCCAACACCACCGCTCAGGTGAACATTTTTGCCAATCTGTGCACATGAGCCAACCGTTGCCCACGTATCCACCATTGTGCCGCTACCTACATAAGCTCCAATGTTTACGTACGAAGGCATGAGGATAACGCCCTTCTCCAAAAAAGAACCGTGGCGAGCAATTGCATGTGGCACCACGCGTACACCAAGATCTTTATAATGGCGCTTCAAAGGAATTTTGTCATGGAATTCAAAGGGGCCTACTTCTATCGTTTCCATCTTCTGTATTGGAAAGTATAGAATTACACCCTTCTTTACCCAATCATTTACAATCCATTTGTCTGCTACCTTCTCGGCAACCCTTATTTCACCTTTATCTAATAAAGAAACAAGTGCCTGAATAGTTTCCTGTGTGTTTTTATCTTCCAGCAAGCTACGATTTTCCCAAGCTGCCTCAATAATCTTTCTTAAATCATCCATTTGTCTTAATTTTGAACCCACAAAAATAAACAAACAATTTTGCCGTTTTAAAGATATTGCCATATGAGTTACATGAAGAAATTATTATGCATTGTTTTTGCACTGGGCGTATTTTCTTGCCAGCAAAATAAAAAAGTCACGATACGTGATAATCAAGGGAATGTTATCTATCAATACTATGTACTTTCAAAAGATATGAAAGTAAAAAATGGGCCCTATGAGGCGTTCTACGAAGATGGTACTTTAATGGAGAAAGCAACATATAAGCAAGGCGTATTAGAAGGGGAAAGAAATCTTTATTATCCCAATGGTGCGGTAAATGTAGTAGAACATTATAAGGAAGGTGTCTTTGAAGGTTCTTATGCAGAATTTTTTAATCATGGCGGGAAAAAATCTGAGGGACAATACGTAAACAATGAGATGACAGGATTGTGGAAGTTTTATTTCAATGAGCCTAAGAATCAACTCAGAGAAGAAATACATTTTGAGAAAAATCTTGAAAATGGGCCATATGTACTTTACTCAAAGAAGGGTTTTCGTTTAGAAAGTGGCAACTATAAGAATGGTTTTGAAGAAGGAAAGATCCAAATCTTCGACACTATTTCTGGGAAATTAATTCGCGAAACTGTTTTCAAAGACAGCATGGTATTGGAAACCAAGCGCATTCAATAAAAAAGCCACCGATGGTGGTGGCTTAAGATAACATAATCTTATAAACAGAATTATCTAATTTTTTTGATTTTTGCAGTACCACTGCTGGTGGATGTTATATCTGCATCGCCATAATAGTGTACTGTTGAACTTCCGGAAGCCTCAATGTCTAATGTTTTTGATGCGGAAATATCAATAGAACTTGCCCCACTAGTTCTTACCTCCGTTTCTTCTGTTTTAAAGGTCTCTCCCTCAAAATCCGAAGCACCCGAAAGATGTATTTCTACATGAGCGGCACTGCCGGATAATGTTACGTTGGAAGCACCGGAGAGGTCTACTTCTAAGTTGCTGGCAACAAGTTGTAGCGAGATTTCTGCGGCACCACTACCATCCATTTCGAATTCATCACTATTATTGAATACATTGGTACTGCGAAATTTGCTGGCACCAGACGCATCAATGCCCCTTAATTTTGGTAACGTAATCGATACCTTTATTTCGCGATTGATTTTGTACTCATAATCAGGATTCATTGAAATCCATAGTTTGTCTCCTTTAACAATCACTTTTACATAAGGCAGTATGTTTTCTTCTCCTTCCAGTTGCAGGGTGGTTTGTTCGCCTTGCGTGAGGACAACATCAAAAATGCCACCGGCAGAAATTTCTGTAAAAGTCGCTGTGTTTCTACTTTCTTTAGTGATTTTTCCGTTTCCCTTTATTTCACCGCCACCGGCAAAGATGAAATTGCTTTGCAACAGAAAAATTAATAATGTGCAAAAAATTGTTCTTTTCATTGTAATAAGTTTAAAATTATTTAAAAGTTACCTCGCCGTAGTTAACGAATACCTGTATCAGTGGAGACGCACTCGCTGCGGATTTTGTTTTTGCTTTCAATGAATAGAAATTGTTTTCATCAGATTCAAGAACAACTGTTAGCGGAACGGCATCATAATCTGCGCCACCATCCTTACCGGAAACCTCCATGCGTATTGGATTCGCTTCGTTGATATTAAAACTAAAGTCTGCATATGTCCCTTTACAGGTTATTCCTGTGAATGTGGGAGAGACATTTTTAACAACCAATTCTCCATAGGTATTATTGGCGGAGAGGGTTTCCGTTAAATTGCCAATTTCGATATCAGAATAAGTGGTTTTAAAGCTTCCAGTCCCTAAATTTGAAATGACGATATCACAATAATTGCCGTTAAATTTTGTGACATTTTCTGTGCTGCCAAGGAAATAATCAGAATAATTGCTGTTAATTGCAATAGACTTGGATTTGTCAATATGAAAATCACCATAATTTGCATTGATCTTTACATCATTCGTTTCCTGAACGCTGACATCTGAATAATTACTCGTAATGGTTAGCTCTTTCTGAACTTCATCTATTTTTATATCACCATAACTGGAAGATAAGTTAAGTTTGACAGGAATGAGTCCGGCGACAATATCACAATATTTAGATGTTAAGGATAGTTCTGACAGATTATTAGGCAAATAAATTTCCCCTTCCAAACTTATATTTAGGTTATTACCGGAAAATATTTTTCTAACATAAGATTCGTTATTGCTGTAATTAACAGAAATATACAGCGCACCATCAACGGTTTTTGAACTGATGTTTACCTTCTCAGTCAATTCTGCCGTGGTGATGTTCTCATTTTCAGAGGTAACCGATACACTGTATTTAATTTTATTCTCATTCCAAAAAAGCACTTTAACATCCTGATAGTCAATATCTAAATGGACATGTGTATTTGGATTGGTATTCCATTCTTTAACAATAGTTTTTGTAACCTCCGGATTGCTTGCAAACAATACTGTGTTTGAAAGGCTAAATAGATATATCGCTATGATTCTTTTCATTGTTATATTTTTTATTTATGTCAATACTCTTTTCTAATCTATCGAGTAGTTTAATTTTTGCCTGATAATACTCAATCAAGGCTTCTTGCACCATTTTGTTTTGAGGATTATTGCGGAGTTCGTCAATAAGTTCTTTTTGTTCGTGATGTGTAAGTGTTATTTCATTGATGACTACCTCGGGAATATCAATTTCCTTTAACGCTTTTTTGTCCAATAGTTTCACTTTTTCCTGAAAGGTTTTCTCATAGTTGATAACTTCAGAGCAGAAGGTTGCTGGAACGCCTTTGATGCTACAAACTTCGATGGGTTTTTCAGAGACATTGTTCTGACGATTGTATAACCAGAAACAAGCACCTAACACAAATACTGCTGCCACTGAGCGTTGCCACCACTTGTTTTTAAAGAAATCAATCATCTTACCCTTTTTTGTAGGCTGTTGAGTAAGTTCAGTTTCTAATCTTTGCCATATGGCATCCTTGTCCCAAGCCGCCTTGTCAAAAGAACCTTTATTCTTTCTTATAAATGACTCCAATCCATCCTGCTTCATATCTTAGTGTTTTATTATTATAACTAATATCATTTCTACTCATCCACGGTTCAATATTTCCCTTATTTTTTTCTTCGCCTTGAAGAACTGCGTCTTCGCCGTCGATTCAGTTATTTGCAGTATATCTGCAATTTCACGGTGTGTATAATCCTCAAACATGTAAAGATTGAAGACAATCTTATATCCCTGCGGCAATGCTTCGATGGCAGATTTTATCTGCTCGACACTCCAAGCGCTTTCTTCTTCTTCATATTCCCCTTCATCTTCCAAATCCATATGGTCAGACAGTTCTGTTATAAATATGCGCTTCTTTTTTACAGCATTCAGGCTGTGATTGATAACTATTCGTTTTATCCACGCACCCAAAGTACTGCTTCCATTAAAGGATGCTATTTTTTCAAAGACCTTCATAAACGCTTCTTGCAAAACGTCCTCCGCATCAGTAACATTTCCTACGATTCGGTGACATACAACAAACATTCCATCTGCATAATCATCATACAATTGCTTGCAGGCATGTATATCACGCTGTTTAATCCTTTGGATGATATGTTGCGTTGCGTCCAATTGGTTGATTCTATTATTAAAGACAAAAAAAAGTAAATAGGTTGCCTGAAAAGGCAAAAATGTGTGATGTTATCACAAAAGTAATTATAAAATAGCCCATTAATAGAACCAAATTCCTCGTTCTCTTGTCTACATGAAAACAGGAGTGGACTACTTTATAAATCATCTTGTTATTAATCTACATCAAAGCTAAAATTAACCTCACAGCCCTCTGAACAATTGGTACAGATATCTATTTCCTTCCTTCCCTTCACCAGCTTGGCCCTGAAATTTTTATATACCTCAGAATTCCAGATGTTCTTAAATGTTTGCGTTTGTAAATCCCCAAGCTGATACTGAGCATCTTTATCAAAACAGCAGGGAACGACCTTGCCATCCCAAGTTATCACACAGGCATGCCAGAGTTTCCAACAACTGTTTTCTAGAACATTTTTAATCTGATAAGTACCGTCTCCCAGTTTTTTGTACCTGGAATACTGTTCATTCTCCGGAATCAAGGCATTCCCTTGTTCGTAGTCATATACTTGAGCCGTTTTCAGTATCACCTCGTCAACACCAATTTTCTTTGCCAGTTGCTTGACCTCGTCAATTTGATGCTCATTTGGTTTTACTACCAGAAATTGGAATATAACATGTGGCTTTGCACTATTTAAAGCCTTTTTCCATTTGATAATATGCTCGGCACCAGTGATTACTTTTTCGAGTTTCCCGCCAATTCGGTATTGCTGATAAGTTTCCTGCGTAGTGCCATCAATAGAGATAATTAATCTATCCAGCCCGGATTCCACCGTTTTTTTGGCGTTCAAGTCACTCAGATAGTGCGCATTTGTAGAAGTGGAAGTATAGATGTTGTGTGCTTCCGCAATAGCAACCATTTCAAGAAAATCTTTATTTAAATAAGGTTCTCCTTGAAAATAAAACGTAAGATATATGAGTTCATCCTTGAGTTCTTCAATCGTTTTCCTGAAAAAATCTACCTGTAACATGCCTGTTTTTCTGGTAAATGAACGCAACCCACTCGGGCATTCAGGACACCTCAGATTACAATAGGTCGTAGGTTCTATAGATACAGAAAAAGGCGTTCCCCATTGTACGGGTCTTTTTAGCCATTTTGTTAAGTAAAAGGAGGCATATACCTTCATCATATTCCAAATTCTCCAAAAAGTTAATTTGGAAATAAAGTTTTTGGTATTTGCATCCAATGCCGCCATGACAGTTCAAAATTAAGTAAGTACCCAACATTTTCTTATTATATTATTGTTTTTCACCTCTAAAGCAGTTAAAAAAGTGATTTTTTGGTTGAAATACTTATTTTTGACACATCATTAAGGTCGTAAATATTATAAAAACATGTTGAATCAGCGTTTATCGCAAAAGATGTTGCAAAAGCTATCGCCACAACAAATACAGTTGATGAAGCTTTTACAAGTTCCTACTGCCAATCTCGAACAACGAATCAAAGAGGAACTGGAGGCAAATCCTGCTTTAGATGAAGGAACAGCAGACCATGACGACCAATTCGAATACGAAAGTGATGGTGAAGAGTTTTCTTCTGCCGACGAATTGGATGATTTTAACCAGGAAGATACACCAGTCTCTGAAGAAGATTCATTCGATGTTTCAGACTATATTAAAGAAGATACAGATTATGATTATCGAACAGAAGGGGATGATTTCTCTAATGAAGATGATAAAAAAACCATTCCATTTGCCGTACAAAGCAGTTTCCATGAAATCCTCGAAGAACAATTGCAAATGCTTGATTTGGACGAAAGAGAATTTAGCATTGCAGAACACCTCGTCGGAAGCATTGACGATGATGGTTATATTAGAAGAGAGTTAGATGCCATTGTCGATGATTTGTCTTTTACTTCAAATATTCAAACAGATGAAAGGGAATTGGAAAAATTCCTCAAAATCATCCAAAAATTTGATCCTCCCGGAGTAGCGGCACGTACCCTTCAGGAATGTCTACTAATTCAGCTGGAAAGAATAGAAAAGCCGGATCTTACTACCGAATTGGCAAAGAAAATACTCAAAAACTATTTTGATGCGTTTACAAAGAAGCATTACGACAAACTGCTCAGGGCATTAAATGTAGATGAGAAAGAACTTAAACTTGCCATCGATGAAATCTTGAGATTAAATCCCAAACCCGGTGGCGCAATACTGACAACAAATGTCAATCATCAGAGCATTATTCCTGATTTTACCATCGTCAACGAAAACAATAAACTCGAAGTATTGCTCAATTCCAGAAATGCACCAGATTTACGCATTTCAGATTCGTTTAGAGAAATGCTGACAGCATATTCAAGAAATAAAAACAGAGACAAAAAGCAGAAAGAAGCGGTTTTGTTCATAAAGCAAAAAATCGACTCCGCCAAGTGGTTCATCGATGCCATCAAACAAAGACAGAATACCTTGTTGGTCACCATGGAAGCCATTCTATTGCACCAAGAAGAATACTTTAAATCCGGAGATGAAACAAAAATGCGCCCCATGATACTTAAAGATATTGCAGAAAAAACAGGATTAGACATTTCCACAGTATCAAGAGTCGCTAATAGCAAGTATGTTCAAACAGAGTTTGGCACCTATCAGTTAAAGTCCTTTTTCTCAGAATCTTTACAAACAGATAGTGGGGAAGAGGTTTCTACCAGAGAAGTAAAGAAAATACTGGAAGACCTCATCGAGGCGGAAGACAAATCAAAACCACTATCTGATGAAGCATTAACAGATATACTAAAAGAAAAAGGGTATAATATTGCAAGAAGAACCGTCGCAAAATATAGGGAGCAATCCAATATTCCTGTTGCCAGATTAAGAAAAGAATTATGATGAAGACCGTTTCCAACATCACAGCTTATCTGACACATCCCCTTTTATGGCCGGGATACATGATATTGTTGATGAAATACTTTAATCCATATGCCTTTCATGCTGTTGATAAGAAGATGTTGTTGAGTTTTCTGGCAAATACCATGTATTACCCCATCATTTGTTTGTTGCTTATGAGAGCCATCGGATTAATCTCAGACTTTAAAATGCAAACCCAAAAAGAAAGGATTATACCCTTCATCGCCATCATGATATTTTATATCTGGAGCTACAAAGTAATCCGAGACTATCAGCTCGTCAACCCGGAAGGCTCCTTCCCAATGGTAATGAGCATCTTCATGCTGGGCACCTTGATTTCCGTATTTTTGGCATTCTTCATCAATAATTTTTATAAATTAAGTTTACATATGGTCGGTATGGGAGGCATGTTGCTCACCATTATCTTTCAATCGATTTATGCACCTACAAATCTTAATTATATTCTCTTGCTTTTTGTTATGCTCACAGGTTTTGTAGCCACCACAAGACTATATCTCAATGCACATACCTTGATGCAGGTGTACACAGGTTTTTTGGTGGGGCTTATTGGACAAATTACAGGGATATTCTTCTTTTTGCAAACCGCCTTCAAATAACATCGGAGTTTACGGCAGTTTTTTCACAAAAGGACTGATTTTCATAGAAATTCAACCTCGAGGGTTGAATTAAACCCAGAAATAGATATGAAGTAGAATTTTCTTGCAGTAAATTTCTAATGCTTTTTCTGGGTTAAAACAAATGCATGCATTGTTTTAATTTTTTTTATTAACTTTACATATATAATAAGCGGTTATGAAAAATTTTAAAGACAAAAATATTGTAATTACAGGAGCCGGCTCGGGAATGGGACGTTGCATGTCGATAGAATTAGCTGGAAAAGGTGCTAAGATTATAGCTTCCGATATTAATAAGCAAGGATTGGAAGAAACCGTTGAGATGGTTAAGAGAAATGGAGGAACCATCCATAGCCACCAAGTAGATGTTGGAAAAGAAACAGCCGTTTTTGCCTTTGGAGAAAATGTCTTAAAAGAACATGGGCATGTAGATGTATTAATCAACAATGCGGGCTTCGCCTTGGGTAAAATAAATTTTAAATCGTTGAAGATGAACGATTTTCATAAGATAATGGACGTTAATTTTTGGGGTGTTGTCAATCACACCAAAGCTTTTATCGACAATCTTCTAACCAGACCTGAAGCTTCCATTGTAAATATCTCCAGTTTGTTCGGCATCATTGGTGTTGCAGATCAAGTTCCCTACTGTACCAGTAAATTTGCCGTTAAAGGGTTTTCTGAAGCATTGAGAATGGAATTAATGAATAGCAATGTAGTAGTAACCTGTGTTCATCCCGGCGGCATAAAGACAAACATCGCCAAGAATGCGGTACACTACGGAGATGATGAGACTATGGATAAGTTTGAGAAAAGAGCCTTGCGCATCCCGGCAGAAGAAGCTGCATCGCTGATAATCAAGGCCATAAGAAATAAACAAGAGAGATTATTAATCGGTCCGGAAGTATACATGGCAGATAGCTTAGTGAGAACATCCCCTGTCGGCTACGGCAAAGTCCTCAAATTCATTATGGATAAAGCCATGCAATAGCTTTTTGTATTGCATTTCATTGCCAATCTCCACATTTTCACATTCCCAAATCTACCATGAACTGTGAACCGTGAACCATAAACTCTTCGACCATTGCCAATTGACATTCCCAAATATAAAATGGCTTGAGGTGTTATGTGTTTTGATTTGAGACCTTGAATTTTGGAATGCAGAACAGTTGCTCCAAAGAAACGCTTATAAATACACTTCGCTGCCGCCTTCGACAAATTCTTTAGATTTTTCCTGCATACCTTTTTCTAAGGCTGCTTGTTCATCGATTTGCTTTTCTTCGGCATATTTGCGCACGTCTTGAGTAATTTTCATGCTGCAAAAATGGGGGCCACACATCGAGCAGAAATGTGCAATTTTAGCACCTTCCGCCGGGAGTGTTTCGTCATGAAATTCTTTAGCAGTATCTGGATCTAAAGAAAGATTGAACTGATCCGCCCAACGGAACTCGAAACGGGCTTTGCTGAGTGCATTGTCCCTGAATTGCGCACCGGGATGTCCTTTGGCAAGGTCAGCAGCATGTGCTGCCAGCTTATAAGTAATGACCCCTGTTTTTACGTCCTCTTTATTGGGCAGCCCAAGGTGTTCTTTAGGGGTAACATAACATAGCATGGATGTTCCAAACCACCCAATCATGGCTGCTCCGATGGCGGAGGTGATATGGTCATAACCGGGCGCAATATCTGTTGTCAATGGCCCTAAAGTATAGAAAGGCGCATCGGCACAGTGCTTAATTTGTTTTTCCATGTTTTCCTTGATGAGGTGCATGGGGACGTGTCCCGGCCCTTCTATCATGGTTTGAACATCATGTTTCCATGCGATTTGTGTTAGTTCTCCCAATGTTTCCAATTCACCAAACTGTGCGGCATCATTTGCATCTGCAATCGACCCCGGACGCAAACCGTCTCCCAAAGAAAAGCTAACATCATACGCTTTCATGATCTCACAGATTTCTTCAAAATGGGTGTAAAGGAAGTTCTCTTTGTGGTGTGCCAAACACCATTTTGCCATGATAGACCCCCCTCTGCTAACGATTCCGGTGATTCGCTTTGCTGTCAAGGGAATATACCGAAGTAAAACGCCCGCATGGATGGTGAAATAATCTACTCCTTGTTCTGCCTGCTCGATAAGTGTATCTTTGAATATCTCCCAAGTGAGGTCTTCTGCTTTGCCGTTCACCTTCTCTAATGCTTGATAAATAGGCACTGTTCCAATGGGAACGGGTGAGTTGCGGATAATCCACTCCCTGGTTTCATGTATATTTTTCCCGGTGCTGAGATCCATGATGGTATCGGCTCCCCAACGGCAAGCCCAAACGGCTTTTTCTACTTCTTCTTCTATGGAAGAGGTGACGGCGGAATTGCCGATATTGGCATTGATTTTCACCAAAAAATTTCTGCCTATAATCATCGGTTCTGTTTCCGGATGGTTGATATTTGCCGGGATGATGGCTCTACCTGCGGCGACTTCCTGTCGGACAAATTCCGGCGTGATGGGTTGCAGTACATGGTTGGGGAAAGGATTTGCATATAAGGGTGTTTCTCCCACATGTTGCTGACAAAGCATGGCTCCTTGCCCATTCAGTGATGATTTATATGCTTCTAATCTTTGGTTTTCACGGATGGCGATGTACTCCATTTCGGGTGTTATGATGCCCTTTCTGGCGTAGTGCATCTGCGTGATATTTCTACCTGTCTTAGCCTTTAAGGGCATTTTAATGTGCTCAAAGCGAAGGATGTCTAATGAGGTGTCATGCATTCTCTTAGCCCCATATTCTGAACTTAGTTCAAAGAGGCGCTCAATGTCTCCACGATGCATGATCCATTTTTCTCGCAGGCGTGGCAAGCCCTTTTTTATATCTATTTCAATATTTGAATCTGTATAAGGGCCGCTGGTATCATATACTGTTACGGGCGCATTTTTTTCTATTTTTCCTTGAAATGTTTTGGTGTCTGTTTGTTCTATTGTGCGCATTGCTACCTGTACATCCTCAAATAGATGTCCTTTTACGTATATTTTTTTGCTTGCAGGAAATGGTTCTCTGCTGATGGTATTTGTTTGTGGTGTTTTATCTTGTTTTGCCATACTAAAAATTTAACCGCCAGCCGTGGCTGTGATGATTAGAATATTGTCTTTTTCTTTTAAATGTGTTATAGCCCAATTGCCTTTAGGGATAATGGTTTCATTCACAGCAATTGCAATGCCATCTTTGCGTTGCAGCTGTTTTTCAATAAACTCGCTGACAGAGATATTGTCTCCCGTTTCAACTACATTATTATTAACGATTACTTCCATGTCCGTTTGACTTGTATAAACAGTTAGTAAAGTTAATTGTTTTATGAATTATTTGGTAAAAATTGGGCAGAAGGGTTTATTTCGTTATTAAATCAGCAAATTCTTGTAGTTTTTGGAGATTTGGGTGATGATTGCTTTTGGCTATTGCAATATGTGGCTCTAAATTCCAACCGATTGATTTAGCACCTTTTGAAATCAGATTGGATAGTTCCTGCTCTCCTTTTTCATACCATGAAGCATAGTGGGCATATCTATAGAACCATAATTCTGCAAGAAGCCCTAATTCTTCTTGATCAGCTAATTCAAATGCCTTGTTTATATATGTCTCCGCATTTAAAAAATCATGCTCAGCAATGATTAAATGATGTGCATAGTTGCCATTATTGTTGGCATCGTTAGGATTTATTTCGATGGCTTTCTTATAGAATTCCTCCGCTTTATCATATTGTTTGAGGATATCTGAAAGGAATAGGGCATAGTTGTCAAGATTGTTGGCATCATTAGGATTTATTTCGATGGCTTTCTTATAGAATTCCTCCGCTTTATCATATTGTTTGCGGATATCTGAAAGGAAAAGGGCATAGTTGCCAAGATTGTTGGCGTGATTAGGATTTACTTCGATGGCTTTCTTATAGAATTCCTCCGCTTTATCATATTGTTTGCGGATATTTTTAAGGAAATTTGCATAGTTGCCATGGAAATCAGCATTATTGGGATTTATTTCGATGGCTTTCTTATAGAATTCCTCCGCTTTATCATATTGTTTGCGGATATCTTTAAGGAAAATGGCATAGTTGTTAAGATTGTAGGTGTGATTAGGATTTATTTCGATGGCTTTCTTATAGAATTCCTCCGCTTTATCATATTGTTTGCGGATATCAGAAAGGAAATGGGCATAGTTGCCAAGATTGTTGGCGTGACTAGGATTTATTTCGATGGCTTTCTTATAGAATTCCTCCGCTTTATCATATTGTTTGAGGATATTTTTAAGGAAATTGGCATAGTTGCCAAGAACATCAGCATTGTTGGGATATTCGGTCAATCCCTTTTGATAAATTTTATTTTTCTTCTCCACATCCTTTTCTGAATATGCCTCATATAAATATTTTAATGCCCCTGTAAACAATTCCTTTGTGTCGTCACCGATATCTTCACTTTCTTTAGATATTTTATCGAGTAAATTTTTTAGCGTATTGTTTAAATTATTTATCCTTTTTTTGGTAGCCTCAACAAACGGATGTTTATCAGGGTCATCTAAATTTTCAAAGACTTTATAATCTAATGCGTCATTCAACGAAATCATCAATTCATCAAACCCTTTGATTTTAACAAAGAAATCTTTTTCTGTTAAAAGATCTTTGATCTTGTCATTGATTTCATTTTCATTTCTAATGCACCAATAAATAGCTTTCCTATCTTGTGCGTCAATGCTTTTTAAGTAATCCATTAAGCTGCCGTCATTTCCTCCATAACCGATAACCAGTAAATTGAAATTTCGCAGTATCGGTAACAAAGCATTTTTCCACTCATCTTTTAGTTTTTGGGTGTCAGTGTTATCATTGAAAGGATGTAAAAAAAGGTCGCGATGAACTTTAATGATGGTGGGTCTTTCCGTTTGAGAAGAGATGAATTCTGCTAATGTTTCGTGGCCAGCTGAAAAGGGCTTTTTAGACGTGTACATTCTCACGGAATCTTCAATCAAATAATCGAAATTGGTGGTGATAACAAAATTGTGTCGCTCCGTAGTGATGATTTGTGAGAGGATAACATAACCGATGCTGGGTTCAATGTTTTCCATTAGTTTCTTAAATTCTTCATATCCTATTTGTGGGGAGGTTTCATATCTTTTTTTGTATAAATACGGATAAAAAGCAGCAATATTTGCCGGATCAAAATGAATTTCCTTTTCCCAAACTGCTAGTTCTTCTGTACTTAAATCTTCTTTCAAAATTTTGTACCATTCTTCTGCTAACTCCCATCCGGTTTTTATTCCCGAACTTTTTGATGCTCCGGCACCAATCAAAAAGCAAAAACGGGTTTCATCGCTTTTTAACCGCTTAATATCCTTGAATAAAGTTACCAGTCGCTTTTGGGTTATTTCGGAAGGTGTATTATTTTCCATTCTTTAAGTTATTATGTATTTTAGGTAGGAAGTATTCCAACTGACTAAATTAGTTATTTTCTTGAAAAAGGAAAAATATTTTGTTTGATTGAGTGACAGAAATGGTTGTAGTCTAAAGCGTAAGTGCGTTGAATGTCGTTGTTTGTTAACAGACAACAATAGTCCACTTATCCTTACGTAATTTGGGATAATTCAGTTTTAAGTTGGAAAAACATTTAGATTTCAGATCTTGTCAATCTTATTGTTTATTTTCCATTAAAGGTTAAAAATCAACGTTTAAGGGTGTTTCCTATGCCATTGCTTTCCTCAGCAGCACATTCATATCTACCTTGGCAGCCACGAGTTGCTCTATTTGGTCGATATGAATCCTTTCTTGTGCCATCGTGTCTCTTTCACGGATGGTGACGGTATTGTCTTCTAACGTTTGGTGATCGACGGTGATGCAGAATGGGGTACCGATGGCATCCATTCTTCTATACCGTTTTCCAATGGCATCTTTTTCCTCATAGAATGTTCTTCCTACAAATTTCAGCTTATCAACGATGGCTCTTGCTTTTTCTGGCAATCCATCCTTTTTTAACAAAGGAAGCACAGCAACTTTTATAGGTGCCAATGCAGGGGGAAGACTCAATACGACCCGTGTTTCTCCGGTATCAGGAACGATTTCTTCCTTTAAACTTTCAGAGATTACCCGTAGAAACATTCTATCTAAACCGATAGATGTTTCAATCACATATGGCACATAGTTTTGGTTGAGTTCTGAGTCGAAGTATTGTAATTTTTTACCAGAATATTTTTGATGCTCGGTTAAATCGAAGTCGGTTCTTGAATGAATTCCTTCCAATTCTTTGTATCCTATTGGAAACTTAAACTGAATATCTTCGGCGGCATTTGCATAGTGCGCTAGTTTTTCATGTACATGAAACCTCAAATTATCCTGCGGTGTACCGAGTGCAAGATGCCATTTCATTCTGATTTCTTTCCATTTCGCAAACCACTCTAATTCTGTTCCCGGGCGCACGAAGAATTGCATTTCCATTTGTTCAAATTCGCGCATTCTAAAGACAAACTGACGTGCAACGATTTCATTTCTGAATGCTTTTCCAATCTGTGCGATTCCGAAGGGTATTTTCATTCGCGCCGTTTTCTGTACATTAAGGAAGTTGACAAAAATACCTTGTGCGGTTTCGGGACGTAAATAAAGCTCTGTTGATGTTTCTTCTAAAGAACCTAATTTTGTACCGAACATTAGGTTGAACTGCCTCACGTCTGTCCAGTTTTTGGAACCACTTACTTCACAGACTATTTCATACGCTTCTATAAGTTCCTTGTATCTTTTTAAGTCGCCAGCTTCAGCGGCAGATTTATAGGCTGCTTCCAGGGCTAATCCCTTTGCATAATCTCTACTTGCCTTGACTTTATCGTCTTCCGACGATGATAAATCTATGCCTTTTTTCGCAAGTTCCTTCTCGCCTTTTTCTTTAAGTTTATCAATTTTTTCTTCTAACAAAACATCTGCACGATATCTCTTTTTAGAATCCTTGTTGTCAATCAATGGATCCATAAATCCATCCACGTGTCCGGATGCTTTCCATGTGGTGGGATGCATAAAGATAGCGGCATCAATTCCAACGATGTTTTCATTCATCTGCACCATGCTCTTCCACCAATATTCTTTGATGTGGTTTTTGAGTTCTGCACCAAATGGTCCGTAATCATAGACGGCACCAAGGTTATCATATATTTCACTGGACGGAAAAATAAATCCATATTCCTTACAATGGGAAACAATGCGTTGTAATGTATCTTTTTCTTGCATAATGGGCAAAGATAAACAAACTGTTGTATTCGAAAAAATTTGGCGATGGGAATTTGGGAATGTGGAGATGTGAAGATGTGGGGATTTGAAAATGTCAGTTCACAGTTCATGGTAGATTTGGAAATGTGAAGATCCCGATACGGGACAGGTTATGGAGATTTGAAAATGTCAATAGGCAATCGTCGAAAAGTTCACAGTTCATAGTTCACGGTTCACAGAATTTTTCGATTTGAGGTTTGAAAATCCCTATAAATCAGGCAAGTTGTGGAGATCTTTCCCCCTTGTTTTTGCGTCTCCACGAAAATAAACGCTTTGTACACCTCATTACAGGGTATCTTTAAAACCAACAAAAATACCAAAATCGTTGATAATCAACTTATAATTGATTTTTTTTAACGCTGCCTCTTTGGTATTCTTCCCCCTGTTTTCATGTCTCCACGAAAATAGACATTTCTTAAAACCTCATTACTACTTACAACAGGGTGTCTTCAAAAGCAACCAAAATACCAAAATCATTGATAATCAACTAATAATTGATTTTTTTTAAACCCCGCACTCTTTGGTGTCCTTTCTTTCCCATGTTTTCGTGTCTCCACGAAAACAGACGCTTTGTAACACCTCATTACTACTTACAACAGGGTGTCTTCAAAAGCAACCAAAATACCAAAATCATTGATAATCAACTAATAATTGATTTTTTTTAAACCCCGCACTCTTTGGTGTCCTTTCTTTCCCGTGTTTTCGTGGAGACACGAAAACAGACGCCTCATTACTGCTTAACAACTGGTATCTTCAAAAGCAACAAAATTACCAAAATCGTTGATAATCAACTTCTAATTGATTTTTTTTAAAACTCCGCACTCTTTGGTGTTCTTGGAAAAGGAATAACATCCCTGATATTGCTCATACCGGTTACAAAAAGCACCAATCGCTCAAAACCCAATCCAAATCCCGCATGCGGACATGCACCAAATTTTCTGGTTTCTAAGTACCACCAAATACTTTCTTCTTCAATACCGACAGCGTGTGCCCGTTGTTTTAGTTTGTCATAATCATCCTCTCTTTGTGACCCACCAATAATCTCACCAATGCCGGGGAATAAAACATCCATTGCCCTAACCGTCTTTCCATCTTCGTCCTGCTTCATATAGAAAGCTTTTATTTCGGTCGGATAGTTTGTAAGGATCACGGGTTTCCTAAAATGTTTCTCTACCAAGTAACGCTCATGTTCACTTTGTAAATCAGTCCCCCAGTCTACTGGAAACTGGAATTTTTTCTTAGCATTCTTTAGAATCTCCACCGCATCCGTATAGGTTAGTCGGACAAAACTATTGTTCACCACAAAATTCAGCCTTTCTAAAAGACCGAGTTCACTGCGTTCCTGTTGTGGCTTTTGCTTTTCCTCCTCAGCATTGCGCTGATCCAGAAATTTTAGGTCATCATTGCAATGTTCGATGGCATAAGCCACTAAATATTGAAGGAAGTCTTCTGCTAAATCCATGTTGTCTTCCAACTCAAAAAAGGCTACCTCCGGTTCTATCATCCAAAACTCTGCAAGATGTCTGGAAGTATTGGAATTTTCGGCACGAAAAGTTGGACCAAAAGTATACACTTTTGATAGTGCCATTGCACCCAACTCCCCTTCTAATTGACCGCTGACGGTTAGATTTGTTTCCTTACCAAAAAAATCTTCCTTGTAGTTGATACTACCGTCTTCGTTTTTCGGAGGATGGTTCATATCTAAAGTAGTTACACGAAACATTTCTCCGGCACCCTCCGCATCAGAACCCGTAATGATAGGCGTATGTAGGTAATAAAAGCCTCTGTCATTAAAATACTTATGAATAGCAAATGCCAAAGCATGTCTGATTCGCAAAATGGCACTGAAAGTTTGCGTGCGAGGTCTCAGATGCGCAATTTCTCTCAAAAATTCTAAAGAGTGGCGCTTGGGTTGGAGTGGATATTTTTCAGGGTCTGCTTTCCCATATACCTCCACGGCTTGTGCCTTCACTTCCACCGCTTGACCACTGCCCTCAGAAGCCACTAATATGCCACTGATACAAACACAGGCGCCTGTATTAACATCCTTTAATTGCTCTTCAGGGATAGATTCAAAATCTACCACCGCCTGAATATTATGGATAGTTGTTCCATCGTTAATATTTATGAAAGCAAACGCCTTGCTGACACGCTTGGTGCGCACCCATCCTCTAACCTTTACTTCTTGACCAATTTGGCCATCCTTTAAAATTTCTTTTATAAAAATGTTCTTCATAATATTTATTGATGAAAGATTAAATATATCGTTGATCCAGGCTGTACAATTCCGGATTCCTGGGAGTTATGTTTTTATAAAATGCCATAATTTCGCGCATGTCCTTTTCTAAATCCGTCGGATAAATTAATTTGCCGATGCCGGCTTCTTTCTTGGCATAATCAAGATAACCCAATCCTATCGGAACGCCAGCCATTTTTGCAGTATGCCAAAATCCTGTTTTCCATTCCGTTCTTTTTGACCGCGATCCCTCGGGTGTGACCATTACAGATATTTTGTCATACTTTGTAAACAACTCTGCCATAGCTTCTACCATGCTTGGGCGTGGATCACCGGGTTTCTTGGGTGTTCTGTCAATAGGAATGCCACCCATTGGACCAATCAACAAATTAAAAGGAAACCGAAACCATTCCTTCTTAATGGTAAAACGCACCGGAATGCCCATGTCGAAATAACCACCCATGGCATGTACTAAATCCCAGTTACTGGTATGTGGAGCCGCAATAACCACCGAGCGTTCAACACCCTTAGGATAATTGGGATTCATTTTCCAGCCCATCAATTTATACAGGAAATAAAAAATGTACTTTAAAAGCATACATGAATTTTTGCAAAGGTACGATTTATAGAAATATTTGGAAGTGTTTATCTTGTCAAGTTGTTGATTTCGTACTAAGTTTTGAGAAAATCTTCAAATCTCCAAGCCCAGACATTTTTACCTCAACCTTCAAATGCTAAATACCGTAAAAGGTGAATCAACCAACTGTGAGCGCCCTATGAATAGCGTTCGTCTAGTGCAAATTGCGGTTTTTTTCCTTTTTTATCTTTGTAAAATGCCATAATCGTCCTCATATCTTCTTCAAAATCGTTGGGAATGAACGACTTGAGTATTTCGGCAGTTTTTGTTTCGTAATTTAAATGTCCCAGACAAATAGGAACATTAGCGAGCTTTGCCGTATACCAAAACCCTGTTTTCCATTGCGACCGCAATGACCGAGAACCTTCGGGTGTAACCGTCATTGCAATTTTGGTATATTGCGCAAAAATTCCCGCCATGGCTTCTACCATACTTTTTTTCTCTATATCATTTTTCTTTTTTGTCCGATCTATAGGAATTCCTCCGAGCGATTTTATTAATAGACCAATTGGAAATCGAAACCATTCTTTTTTCATGGCAAAATGTGCAGGGATGTCTAGTTCATAAAAGGCTCCTACACCAAAAACAAAATCCCAGTTCGATGTATGGGGTGCAACAATCATCACACATCGCTGTGCATCCTCAGGAACTTCGTTGCGCACTTTCCAACCCGCAATCTTATATACCAAATAAAAAACAATTCTCATTTTTGGCAAGTTTTTTGACAAATTTATACTATTCACGTAAATATTGACGTATAAGTATTAAGATAATTTGAACAAACATACAATGATAGAGAAAACCAACATCAACCTGCTATCTTTGCACCTCAATTTTAACTGCCTTGGATAAAGTAATCGACATATTGCCACCAGAAAACCAAAAAACGCTTTATCCCTATCAGGTCGAAGCCATAGAAAAACTGCTGGAACACCTTTTGCACAACGAAGAAAAGGAAAACATCATTTTTCAACTACCAACTGGTGGAGGAAAAACGGTCATCTTCTCGGAAATTACCAAAAGACTTATCCAACTGACCGGAAGAAAAGTACTCATTCTTACCCATAGAATCGAATTGCTCAAGCAAACATTTGGTGTACTTTCTGAAGTAGGCATTCCATCTTGTATCATTACAAGCGAGGTAGGAAAGATTGAAGATCATACACAATATGAGTGTTACTTGGCGATGGTGGAAACGCTTAACAATCGACTGCAAGAGTACGAAAACTATCTCCCCAATATAGATTTAGTAATTGTTGATGAGGCACATTACAATTCTTTTCGTAAGATATTCCAGTATTTCAAAGATGCCGTCATTCTGGGTTTTACGGCTACTCCACTGAGCTCAAATATTAACCTGCCATTAAAGGAAAACTATCAAAAACTCCTTGTCGGGCAATCCATTGCAGAGCTGATTAAGAAAGGATTTTTAAGTGAGGCAACCACCTATACTTTTGATGTTAACCTAGAGTCATTAAAAATTGGCATTGATGGAGATTTTTCTGTCAGCAGTTTGGAGCGTTTGTATAGCGAATATGATATGCAAGACAAGTTGCTCAAGGCTTATGAAGAATGTGCACTTGGTTCTAAGACGTTGATATTCAACAGCTCCATTGCTTCTTCAAAAGTTGTTGAGAACCTATTTATCAAGGCAGGTTATGAAATTAAACACCTCGACAGCACTTATCCTAAAGAGGAAAGAAAAGAAATTTTAGCATGGTTCAGAGAAAAACCGGATGCGATTCTTACCTCCGTAGGTATCTTAACTACAGGGTTTGACGAACCAACAGTGGAAACCATCATCTTAAACAGGGCAACACGATCCTTAACGCTGTATCACCAAATGTGTGGACGTGGTTCGAGGGTGCTTCCTAATAAAAAGTTCTTTAAAATCATAGATCTTGGAAACAATGCCAAACGACTGGGATTGTGGCAAGACTATGTGGATTGGAAGGAAGTGTTCCTCAATCCTACAAAATTCCTCGAACAAATGGCAGAGTGGGAAGAGAAGCTCAATAGCGGGTTAGTATATTCACTTCCTGACTACATCAAAAGGAGTTTCCCAAAATCCATGGATTTCTCTTTTGACATGGAAGAAGAATATTATTCTAGATTGAAGAAAGCGAAAAAAACCATCGAAGCCGTAGATGCCTCTATTGAAAACCACTATCAAAGAATTGTTGAAAATGCCGGCGACCTCTATGAAGGGTTAGATTTATTAAATCTGCTTCAAGATGAAATACAGTTCAGGTTGAGGGTTTATACCAATTGTCTATCAAAATCAACAAAAAATTATTTCAATTATTTGTTGGAGAATTACAACGAAAAGATAAAAAGTAGATTAAGGAAGGAATTCTATCGCTTCTAGACGATGAATTATACATTGTGAGGGATTTTTATCAAAACAAATAAATGAGGAATAACCCGTTTCGATAGTGAGTTCCTGATACCACCAATTTTTACCATCACATTGGATAAGTTGCTCGTCTTTTCGTTCAGATTTCTGTAAGAGAATGGAACCACGCCCATCGGCTTTGATTACACTCTCTTTTAATGACCAATAATAAAAGAATCGACTTAATGGGTTGTCGGCGTGAATCATATCATGCCATTCATTGGTGGAAAAATACCTGTCAAAGACAGAAAACTCTATCTCCCGATGTTTTTCGATATCAACACCGATAGCACAATTTTTCGCTAGCGCACAAAGAACATATTTCCCCGAGTGAGAAATATTAAAGTCAATAAAATCGTTGATATTCAACAATTTTGTATCGAAGTAAGGGCGATCTTTTATTTGATATCTTACGTGTTTTAGCAGTTCGATATCTAAACCAGCCTTTTCAATAGCCATTTTTAGGAGCAAATTCCCAAAGAGGGACGCCTGATAATCGCGCCATTTCTTATAGGAAAGGATTTTCTCATGAAGATTCTCAGGAAGTTCTGATAGCCATTTATCAAAGGTGGTTTTCGGCAATTCTTCCTCAAAACTAGATATAAGAAGCCATATTTCAGCTTGTTCTCCCAATGGTATCTTTTATTATATTGATTACAAACGGGGCGTTGTCAAATAGAAAGAAATGCCCTCCGTCTTGATGAGGAATCACCTGAACATCTTTAAAATGATTGCTCCAACCCTCCGCCTCTGCCAAAGAAATTCTGTCCTTTGTACCATATATTACGGTGGCAGAAACGGGCATCTTGAAAGGCTTCTCAGGGGTAAAATTTTCCAAAGCCTTGAAATCTGCCCTCAAAATCGGCTCAAAAAGTTCCCGAAGTTCAGGATGATCAATTAAGGCTTGTGGGCAACCACCATATTTTTGTATGCCTTCCCAAAATAAAGAAGCATCTAAATGTGCGATTTTCGCATAATCAGCATAAGAATCTGGGCATCTTCTAGAAGTAAGAAAAATATGTTTGGGTAAGCTTAAATCGTTCATAACCAACGATTTTGTCAGCAGAAAAGCTGCTAATGCACCCATGCTATTCCCTAAGATTACATAAGGTTCATCCAAATAGGGATGAAGTTGTTGCATCAAGTCATTAGTAATGTCTTCCATTTCGTCTAGCAAAGGCTCTCCGAAGCGATCTCCCCGACCCGGCAATTCTAATGCAATAGGCATTAATTCGGGTTTGAGTAAATCCATATACTCCCGAAAGGAATACTTATCTCCACCGGCATGGTGTAATAAAATGATGCGCATCATCAATTATTTATGGAAGGAAGCTTAGCGTCAAACTTCTTAAATAACCTCAACAACCAACCATCTGTTGGCTTGATTTCATGCCAATCACCATCTTCCTCCTCTTCTTCCAAAACGTTACCTAAGATGATATCATTCATCAATACACCACCAGCACTATTATCGACATATTTTTTACACAAGTAGTCATGTAAATCATGTATATTGATATATATATGTAATAAAGAAATATCTAAAGTAGTATGTAGGTACTTCTCTAAAGCTGTTAAATACTCGCCACTCATCATGGAATCAAATCCCTGATCCCTAAGTGATTTGTGGTCATCGAGTTTAGCAGATTTCTCTAGTCCTAACACCCTGTTACCTTCTTTATGCATGATTTGATAGAAAGTTTCTCTTGTCAAAACGCTGGAAACTTCATGCTGTTCAACTTTAATTTTATTGGTTTTATCGGCAATTACAGATGTATTGGATGTTTCGTAATTGATTCGTACCGGATCATACCAATATTTTTTTCTTTGCCATGCGTAGGTCGGCAAGTTGATTTTTGTGACATGCTTTCCTTCGTATAGTTGCTTCCAATTTATTTTGACACCTGAGATAGCAAGTTGGGCAAGTCCCAACATCATACAATGTGTATCTTCTGTACCCTTTTTTGCAGAATGTATCCAAACTGTCTGAGGTGCATCGATACTTTGTTTTCCTAAACCAACAAGGGTAGGATTTGGTCCTGTTTCAAGGAACATTTCAATGCCGAGTTGCTCGTATGCATATAAAATATTTTCTCCAAAACGGACAGTACCTCTTAAATGATTGCTAAAATACGATGGAGTCAAATCAGATAGAGAAATTTCTCTGTTTAGAACATTTGAAATGACAGGAATTTGAGGTGTATGAAACTGCGTTTTTGCCACTTCTTCCTGAAATGCTGACAGAATCGAATCCATGAGATGCGAGTGAAAGGCATGGCTGACCGTTAAGGAGATGGCTTTTATTTTTGCTTCTTTTAAGCGATCCACAACTGCTTGAACGGCATCTTTCTCTCCGGAAATCGTGGTGCTCTTGGGAGAATTGGAGGCTGCGATAGACACTTTATCCGCATAGTCTTGCATAAATGGTTGAATATCTTCTACTGAAGCAATAACAGCAGCCATGGCACCTACTCCTTCCGGCAATGATTGCATGTGCTTTCCGCGCGCTGCAATGAGCCGAAGGGCGTCTTCCAAATGTAGTGCTTCTGCCAAGGTAAGTGCAACAAACTCCCCAACACTATGACCAAAAACAACGGCAGGTTCCATTCCGAGGCTTTGCCAAAGTTTTGCCAATGCATATTCTACAACAAATAAACCGGGTTGTGTATATTGGGTTTGGTTAATCAAATCCTGATCCTCCGCATGAAAGAGAATGTCCTTGATAGAAATTGGTAAATACGCTTTCAGTATTTCATCACATTGGTCGAAAGCGGCTTTAAAAACAGGTTCTTGGTCATAATAACCCTTACACATACTAAAGTACTGTGCGCCTTGCCCCGTAAACATGAATGCGATGTCTTTAGCCGGCATATTTTCTGTATCGTTGACTATCAACGATTTGTGATTTTCTCCGACAACAAAAGCCTGTAGTGCATCCACTACTGTAGCGGCATCGGCTGCAACAATGGCTAATGTATGTTCATAATGGTTTCTTCCTGTTTGAAGGGTGTAACAAACGCTGTGAAAGGGTGCGGTCTTCCAGTTTTCTTCTCCAATGTATTTTTGAGCAAGTTCCTTTAAACTATCTACGGACTTTGCACTCAAGCAAAAAACATTGACAGGATAAGTCGGAAAGGAGTCATTCGCCACTTTTTGGGGAGGTTCTTCAAAAATCATATGTACATTGGTACCACTGTATCCACTTAGATTAATGGCTACCTTCATGGGATGCGTGCCTTTCCATTCAATAGTTTCTGTTGGTATTCTAGCGTGAATCTGTTCCCAGTCAATATCGGTATTTGGCGTTGAAATATGAATATTTGGCGCTATTTGATGGTGTTTTAATGTTTCTATCACTTTGAAAAGCATCCCCATACCAATGGCAGCTTCTAAATGTCCTATATTTGGCTTAAGGGATCCGATATAAATGGGTGAATTTCTGTGCTTATAACCATTCTCAATGGCCTGAATTTCCATAGCATCCGTGAATTTATTTCCAATACCATGTGCTTCTACAAAGCTGACTTCTTCAGGATTTACCCCAGATATCTCCAAAGCTTCTTTTATTACTGCAATTTGCGCTTCCGGATTAGGTGCCGTAAAGCCATTGCTAGTTCCATCGTGTTTTACTGATGAACCTTTTATAATACAAAGAATATTATCGTTATCTTTCTCGGCATCTGCTAATCTCTTAAGTATAACGACACCACATCCTTCCCCACGAACATATCCGTCGGCATGCTCATCGAAGGCTTTACATTTTCCTTCTGAAGAGAGTGATCCCAATTTCGATAACCCAACATATAACTCGGGTGTTAAAATAAGGTTGGCAGCTGCAACAACGGCACAATCTGCCCTGCCCGTTTTGAGGTCTTCACTGGCGAGATGCAATCCAACAATAGAAGAAGCACAAGCGGCATCTAATGCAAAGTTCGGCCCTCTAAAATCGTACAAATACGATAAACGTCCGGCGGCTGTTGCGAAAGGTATGCCCGTTGTATCATATACATCCACGTCTTCAAGATGTCCACTTCTTAATCTTGCAGACATGTAGTCGGAATTTCCTAAAGCTATATAAACGCCGGTTTTACTCCCTTTTAGCGAGTCGCTGGCGATTCCTGCCGATTCGAATGCTTCTAAGGTTACTTCGAGTATCATCCGCTGCAAAGGGTCTATAGACTTAGCCTCTCGAGGAACAATGCCAAAGTACTCAGCATCCCATTCAGTAACATCATTGGTTAGGAATCCACCATGATTAGCATTCGTTTTACCCGGTTTTAATGGATCGGCATCATAAATTTTGCTATTATCCCACCGCGATTTAGGGATAGTAGTAATCTTATCACTTTTTTGAACAAGTGTATCCCATAAAAGTTCTGTATTTGTTATTCCACCAGGAAGTCTTGCTCCAACACCAACAACTGCTATGGGGACATTGGGGGTGTTTTTCTTACTGGCTTCCAATTCTGCTTCTAGGCGTTTAATGGTAACCAAAGATTTTTTAAGCATTTCCTGCATTTGCAAGAGCTGTTCAGACATATTTAAGCATTTTAGTGTAAAGATAACATATTTACCTTTTACTACCAATATTGCTTAAACCTAGTATCAGCATTAGAAATTTACTGCAAGAAAATTCTATTTCATATCTATTTCCGTACTCATTTTTCTGTCCTCAAAGTAGTTATTACTACGTCTGTGGAAGAAAAGTTCCGTGCCTCATAGCTATTTTGCATAATTTCCTTTCGCTACAAAGTCTAATGCGGATGCTGGGTTAAAAGGATAAGAAAACCATTTTGCTAATGGCTTTTCTCAAGGGCAGTTTCTTTAGAATAGTGTAAGATATGATTGATGCTAAACGCTGATGGTGCAATCAAATCATCTTTTTCTAGTGCTAAAACGACTTCTTTTAATTCGCAAACTTCCTGTTGCAATTTCGGATTGTTTTGAAGTTCTTGTTCGATTATTTGGGGAGATGTTGCATCCAAATTGCCGTAAACATACTGTAAAAGAAGGTCTTGTGTAAAAATCGATTCCATGTAAATAATATTTGTTATATCAAATAAACGGAAAACATTTTGATTTATTGTATGTGTAAAAAAAATAATTTGTTCAGGTTAAAACTGATACACTAACAATGTCTGAAGACAACCAAGCTGACTTTATATTATTCCTTTAGGATTTAAATATTTAACAGAAAAGGCATTAGAATTTGTCAAAAATCTCATCATCATTATTATGACCTTCTTCAGATGCTTTTGAAGGCATGGTAATAAAATTATTGCCGGAATTGTCTTTTTGCACAGGTTGGTATTCGTGCAAGTCATCAAACGGATTGATATCGGTAAATTTAGCAAACTTGTTGATGAATCGAAGTGGTACTGTCCCGGTGGGACCGTTTCTATGTTTGGCAATGATGACTTCTGAAACGCCATGCGTGGAGTTCCCTTCCGCATCTTGGGTAAAGCCATAATATTCCGGACGGAATAAGAACAATACCATGTCCGCATCTTGCTCAATGGAACCGGACTCACGAAGATCGGAGAGTTGAGGTTTTTTATCTGTTCTGGATTCAACGGCACGACTCAACTGTGAGAGGGCTATTACAGGCATTTCCAATTCTTTCGCAATACTTTTCAGCGATCTGGAAATATTGCTGATTTCTTGCTCACGGTTAAATCCTCTTCCGTCAGCACTGGTGCCACTCATCAACTGGAGATAATCAATAAATACCATCTTTACACCATATGCACTCACTAATCTTCGGCATTTTGCCCTTAACTCAAAGATATTGATAGCAGGAGAGTCGTCGATATAGATAGGAGATTCTGCTAATTTTTCTACTCTTCTATTGAGTTCTGCCCATTCATGCTCTGTTAAAGTGCCATTTTTTATTTTATCGCCTTCAATTTCACATTCTGCAGAGATAAGCCTCTTAACCAACTGAACAGCACTCATTTCTAAAGAAAATATGGCTACCGGAATGCCATTGTCCACAGCGGCATTTCTGGCCATATTCAGGATGAAGGCTGTTTTACCCATTGCAGGTCTGGCAGCGGTAATGATGAGTTCCGTTTTTTGCCAGCCGGATGTGATCCTGTCCAGGGCAGTGTACCCCGAAGGTATTCCGGTCAACCCGAGTTCTTTATTTCTAATTTCACCAATTTCCATGATCGCATCGGTAACCAATTTGCGCATATCGCCGGAACCTCTGCGCAAATTGGTATCTGTAATGGCAAAAAGATTCGCCTCCGCTTTGTCTAATAAGTCAAATACATCGGTAGAATCTTCGTATGCATCGTTAATTATTTGCGTAGAGGTACGGATAAGTTCTCTTTGGATAAATTTTTGGATAATGATGCGCGAATGAAATTCAACATTGGCAGAGGAAGCTACTTTATTGGTTAACTCAGCCAAGTAAAATGGCCCTCCTACTTGTTCCAACTCATTGGATTTGCGCAACTCTTCTGCAACAGTAAGCAAATCAACAGGTTCTGGGCGTTCAAAAAGCCTGCATATGGCTTTATATATCAAGCCGTGGTTGGGGTCATAAAAAGTTTCGGGCTTAAGGATTTCAATCACTTCACTCAAGGCATCCTTGTCGATTAAAATTGCGCCTAAAACGGCCTCTTCTAAATCACGTGCCTGCGGTGGCACTTTTCCATACATTAATGAAGATATATCATTCCCTGTCTTCGCAGAACGAAGCCCCAATCCTTTCAAACGACTACCTACTGATAATTCCTCCATGCTTTTTTGACCCAAAAGTAGGTCGTAAGAATGAGCTTTCAAGGTGTTAATTTATCCTCATTTCTATCCACACGGATTGTCAATCCTTTTTAAGAATAAATAAAATATATGAATCGTTCATTCTCAATACCTGATGATTTAAATGTTGACATTTGTGTTCGACACTTTAATTTTCCGTTAATAAGTCCAATGCATTGGTTGGTAAATGGTGTTTTGTTGTGGAAAAACTTGTTAATTACTATCTAAGCTTGTTTATAATTCAAGGCGTTGATTATCAACTATTTTCTATTGCTGTAACTCTTTGATGCCGGCAAGTTGATGTTCCATGCTTTGTAATTTAGTCATGAGTTGTTCGAGTGTAACTTCATTTGGAGAAGTTTCTTCTGTGTTAATGACAGCAGCAAATTCCCATAATTCCAAAATTTCTTGCGCAGGTATCGTATAAGGATGATACATTTTATTGTCGGAGACCAACAACAATGTTCCATTTTCTTCTATTTTATTGAATACTCTTTTATATACAATTCCATCTCTTTCGGAGACCAGAATGTATGTTTTACCGTCTTTTATCTCTGAGAGTTCTTCTATGAACTTTGCAATAATAATCGAACCTGATTTTATGGGGAGCATAGAGTCGCCTTTTATTGGAAAGGCTCGGTGTTTTCCTTGAGAGAACATTGGAAAGGAGAAGTTTGGCAAATGTTCTATGTACTCAGGATCGTTATATCCTCCCAAATAACCAGCAGATGCAGAAACGGGTACAATTTCTATAAGATTTTCTTTCCTTCTATCTACAATAATCGGGAAAAGCACTCTTTGTCTTCCAATTTCTATGAAGCCATTATCGCCGGATTTGGTTAAGTCATTTTTTATTAAAACATCTACCGGGAGTTTAAAAAACTCAGAAATTCTGATTAAAATATGTAATGGAGGTTCTGATCTGGTTTCTTCATATGCCCCTAATCTGGCTCTGGTAATATCTAGTTCCGCAGCAAGTAATTCTTGCGAAAGTCCACGCAGACGCCTAAGATGTCTTAAATTTTTAGCAAAAAGCACCATTTTAATAATTTTATAAACAAAAATAATACATTTTGTAGCAAGTTGCAATTTTTTTTAGTAATCACCGGATAAAATATTTGTATTGGGAATATAAGTAGTACCGATGGAGTGGTGTTAAACCCAGCATTAGAAATTTACTGCAAGAAAATTCTCTTCATATCTATTTCTGTACTCATTTTTCTGTACTCACAGCTATCTTGGATAATTTCCTTTTGTTACAAAGTCTAACGCTGAATCTGGGTTGAATTTATTATTTTTCCTTTATCTTTACCACCAAGATGGTCAATAAATTTTCACTTTCTTTAGGGAACTTTCTTTTTAAGCGTGCCTTTCCTGTTTATAAGGTATTATATCCTATTCTTAAAAGGAGGCAGGATAGGGAGGAGATTAATTTTTTCCGACAAACCATCCAACCGGGAATGACAGTATTGGATATTGGTGCAAACATTGGCTTTTATTCTCAAATATTGGCCGAATTGGTTGGTACAACGGGGACGATACACTCTTTCGAACCTGATAACGTTAATTTTCAACGACTTACAAAAAGCACTGCTCATTTGCCACAAGTTAAATTGGTGAATAAAGCGGTAACAGATTATTCGGGAGTATTGAAGATATATACATCTAAGATGTTGAATGTTGACCACAGGAGTTATGAGGTAGAAGATTATGATCAGGTATTTGAGATACCATGTACTTCTGTGGATGACTATTTAGGTGCCAATAACAAGGTAGATGTTATAAAAATGGATATTCAAGGAGCAGAGTACACGGCGTTGAAAGGCATGATTAAGACGTTGTCTGCAAATCCTCCTATACAAATGCTGATAGAATTTTGGCCTCATGGGCTCAAATCTGCCGGATATTCTGCTGTGCAACTGTTTGAACTTATTCAAGCCTACGGATTTCGCATGTATCTTAGAGAAGACGGAAAGTCGTTGGAAATCAACGATAAAAATATTTTAACGTATCAAGAAAGACCCAAAGAATATTATAGGAATATTTTAATTAAGCGTTCATAGTATGTCACAAAAAAAGATATCACCCAGAAAGCCCGGAACCGTTTCAAAACCTAAGGTTACTCAATCGAATACGAAAAGCTTATTTGACTGGACTGAAGAAAATTTAGGTAAACATGACCTGAAGATATTTGGAGTGATTGCAGTGTTTTCCGCACTATTGATTTTTCTACTTTTTGACTTGAAAATTTCCATAGGTCATGACGATGCCTTGTATTTGGAAGGTGGCTATAAGTATGCACAGGATTTTTTTGGCTATTTTTACTCCGCTAATGCGCCATTATACGTTTTATTTTTATCGTTGCCAATAAAGCTTTTCGGTCTCAACTTATTTTTGTTAAAGATGTTTTCCGTTGTCTTCTTTTTAGCGGCACTTTGGATAACTTACCGATCGTTTAGAGGAAGAATACCCTATATTGTATTGTTTTTCGCATTAATTATTTTCGCTACCAACTATGCGTATCTTCAATATGCGAGTCTTACTTATACAGAATGCTTTTTTGCATGTGTGCAAGCCATCTTTTTGGGGTATTTCTTCCGGTTAATCTTTAAAACGGATGAGTACAATTGGAAAACAATACAAGAAAATTGGAAAGATTGGCTGTTGATGGGCTTTTGGTTATGGGTAATTATTACTACACGTAGTGTGGCTACTTTTGCCGTATTTGCGGTACTCGCTTATTTTATTCTTCAAAAGAAATGGTGGGCAATACCTACAAGCTTGATTTCCTTGGCGATATTTTGGATTCCTTGGGAAATTGCTAAGCGTGTATTGTGGGCAGGAATTGAAACCAACCAATATGCCTCTCAAAGCAAAACCCTAACCGTTACAGGGTCGAGTGCTACAGATGCTTCTGAAACACTAAGTGGTTATATCAGTAGGTTTTTTGAAAATACTGAAATCTACCTGTCGGCAAGACTTTGGGAAATATTGGGATTCAGACCCGAAAACAGTCCCAATGATATTAAATTAACCATTTTTACCGTTGTTATTATCTTATTGGGATTATTTTTTGCCTTCCGTAATAAGAATAAACCAATGCTGTTTACCATAATATATTTCGGTACTTTATTGGCGGGTACTTTTGTTATGTTGCAAACATTTTGGGGTCAAGCACGCTTGGTAATGGTATATTTACCTTATATTTTGATGGCGTTATTTTATGGGTTTTACTCCTTATTCAATATGAACGGTCTTAAGATATTGCAACCATTAATTTTTATACCGTTTTTAGTTATTTGGGGGAAAGGAATGGGTGTTACCTTCCAAAAGGCAATTAAGAACCAGCCAATTGTTTCCAAAAATTTAAAGGGAGATAAATATGCCGGTTATAGTCCGGATTACGTGAATTATTTTAAAATGAGTGAATATTGTGCCGATAGTTTGCCGAAAGGTACTTGGGTAGCTGTGAGGAAGGCACCCATGTCATTCGTTTATGGGAAGGGAAAGTACTTTTATGCAGTTTATGATGTTCCATCGGAAAATGCCGATACGTTACTGGCACTTTGGAAAAAAGATAACGTTCAATATGTCATACGTGCACCATTACGCAATAATCCCTATCTTCCATTAGACAATCCATATACGGGAAAAGTACAATACTATATGGAATTAATTAAAAACAAGTATCCTAGCACTTTTTCATTGGAAAAAACTATTGGCGACCAAGAAGCGGCTGAATTATATAAAATCAACTATCCCGATTCATTGAAGGTTGTGCTAAAATAATGACATGATAAATTTCTAATGCTGATTCTGGGTTTAATAGATGATTATAGTATCTCAATGTCCTCAAAGGTCTTTTGTCGACGGTCATCTTTGGACAAATAACCGCCTCCAATTATTAAATTGTATCCTATTTTTCTTCTATTGCAGATATTGATCTAACCAATCAATAGTCTCCTAAAGTTTCTGCAAGTTGCGCCAATGCCACATCCTTCTGCTCATCATTGGGTGCATTGCCATGCCATTTATGCGTACCCATCATAAAATCCACACCTTGCCCCATTTGAGTCTTCATCAACAGAACAACGGGTTTGCCCTTCTTACTTTTCAACTTAGCTTCAGAGAGTGTAAAAATTACATCTTCCATCACATTACCATTCAAATGTAAAACTTCCCAACCAAAGGCATTGAATTTTGCATCCAAATCACCTAAGTCCAATACCTGTTGCGTGGAGCCGTCTATCTGACAGTCGTTCCAGTCAACCGTAACAATCAGATTATCAACTTTTTTGGCAGCAGCAAACATCACTGCCTCCCAAATCTGTCCTTCCTGCAACTCCCCGTCTCCGGTAAGTGCAAATACCCATCTGTCATCACCATCCATCTTTTTTGCCAGCGCAGCGCCAATCGCCACAGAAATGCCTTGCCCTAAAGACCCTGATGCAATACGTACTCCCGGCAGTCCCTCATGGGTAGTAGGGTGACCCTGTAAACGTGTATTCAATTTTCTGAAAGTACCCAATTCAGCCACAGGGAAATAACCACGACGCGCCAAAACACTGTACCAAACAGGTGAAATGTGCCCATTTGAAAGGAAAAACATGTCTTCTCCCTTGCCCTCCATCTTAAAATCGGTATCAAGCTTCATGATTTCAAAATACAATCCCGTAAGAAAATCGGTACACCCCAATGACCCACCAGGATGACCACTCTTACAACCATGTACCATCCTAATAATATCTCTACGAACTTGAGACGCAATATTTTTTAGTTCTAAAATTTCAGGCATAACACATTATTATCTCGCAAAAATATAAAACACGTTTCACTTATTTTTTATTAATCCTAAATTAGTTGCTGCCTTTTCTCATTAACGACAGGATTTATAATTATGTCGCAACTTTCGACCGTAATTTTGGTTATTTTTGTACAAAATTTATCACCATGGTTATTGCAGACCCACAACCTTATAAGATAAAGAATAAAATCCGCATCGTAACGGCAGCATCTCTATTTGACGGTCATGATGCCGCCATCAACATTATGAGGAGAATTATTCAAGCTTCCGGAGCAGAGGTAATTCACCTTGGACACAATCGCTCTGTTGCAGAAATCGTGGATTGTGCCATTGAAGAAGACGCTCACGCCATTGCACTTACTTCCTATCAAGGCGGACATATGGAGTTTCTCAAATACATGTATGATTTATTAAGAGAAAAGGGATGCGGACATATTAAGATTGTAGGCGGCGGTGGCGGAACAATCCTTCCGGCGGAACAAGAAGAACTGCACCAATATGGGATAGATAGAATCTATTCGCCAGACGACGGTCGCCAAATGGGATTGCAAGGGATGATTGACGATTTGCTATCTCGCTGCGACTTCCCCTTAGGTGATAAAATAGATTTTGATGAAGAGAAACTGAAGGCAAAAAATCCCTCTTATATAGCCAGACTTATTTCTGCACATGAAAATTATCCGGAACAAAACATACACATATTTGATCAAATAAAATCATCGATAAAAAACGATAAAAAAATACCGGTACTAGGAATTACAGGAACTGGAGGAGCAGGAAAATCCTCTCTGACGGATGAAATTGTAAGAAGATTCTTATTGGATTTCCCTGAAAAAACAATAGCCATCATCTCCGTAGACCCCAGCAGACGAAAAACGGGAGGTGCTTTATTAGGCGATAGAATCCGCATGAATGCCATCAGCAATGACCGTGTATATATGCGCTCAATGGCCACAAGACAAACCAATGCATCCACATCAAAAAGTCTGGCTCCGGCAGTAGATGTATTGAAAGCGGCAGGGTATGACCTCATCATCATCGAAACTTCTGGAATCGGTCAGTCAGGCACCGAAATACTGGATTATAGCGATACTTACATGTACGTAATGACACCGGAGTATGGTGCCGCCTCCCAATTGGAAAAAATCGACATGCTAGATTTCGCCGATATCATTGCCATTAACAAATTTGACAAAAGAGGCGCCTTGGATGCATTGAGAGACGTAAAAAAACAATATCAAAGAAATCGAAACCTATGGACAGAAGATGTCAATACAATGCCGGTTTTCGGGAGTATCGCTTCACAGTTTAACGACCCCGGTACTAATGAATTATATTTAGCATTAATAAACAAAATAATCAATAAATCAGGCCTTGATTGGGAATCAACGATAAATTTGCGAATCGGAGATTCCGAAAAAATCTATATCATACCGCCTAGCCGTGTCAGATACCTTTCCGATATAACGCAAAACAATAGAAATTATGATAATTGGGTAAAAGAACAAAGAGAGATAGCGCAAGACTTGTACGCCATTAATCGTTTAAAGACGATTAAAAAAGACTTGGTTGAATTAACCGCGCTAGAAAAAGAAAAATCTGCATTACTACATCCAGAAAACAAAAAACTTATAGAAACGTGGGAACAAAAAAAACAATCCTATGCAAAAGATGAATTTGAGTTTCAGGTTCGAGACAAAGTTTTAAAAATAAAAGCAAATTCCACCTCCCTTTCCCATATAAAAATTCCTAAAGTAGCTCTTCCAAAATATGAGGCCTGGGGAGATATATTATATTGGAATTTACAGGAAAATGTTCCCGGAGAATTTCCTTATACTGCCGGTGTTTTTCCCTTTAAACGGGAAAATGAAGACCCTACCAGAATGTTTGCTGGAGAAGGCGGTCCCGAAAGAACGAATAAACGCTTCCATTATGTCTCATTGGGAATGCCGGCAAAGCGATTATCAACAGCCTTTGACTCAGTAACGCTTTATGGGGAAGACCCTGCTATCAGACCGGATATTTATGGAAAAATTGGCAATTCGGGCGTTTCTATCTGCACCTTGGATGATGCTAAGAAGCTATATTCAGGATTTGACCTCTGCAATCCTGCAACCTCTGTCTCAATGACAATTAATGGTCCTGCGGCAACGATATGCGCTTTCTTCATGAATGCCGCCATCGATCAGCAATGCGAAAAATATATCTTCGCAAATAATCTAGTTGACGAGGTGAAACAGAAAATTGCTGAAATTTATAAACAAAAAGATGCACAAATACCTACCTACAACGTTGATAATGAACGATTACCAGAAGGAAATGACGGCTTGGGTTTATTGCTGTTAGGCGTTACCGGAGATCAAGTTCTGCCAAAAGAAATCTATGAAAAAATAAAAGCAGACACACTTTCACAAGTAAGAGGAACTGTTCAGGCAGACATCTTAAAGGAAGACCAAGCGCAAAACACCTGTATCTTCTCTACCGAATTTTCATTAAAACTCATGGGTGATGTTCAGGAGTATTTTGTGCAACATAAAGTAAGAAACTTCTATTCAGTATCTATTTCAGGGTACCATATTGCCGAGGCAGGTGCGAACCCCATTTCACAATTAGCATTTACGTTGGCAAATGGGTTTTCCTTCGTGGAGTATTATCTTTCCAGAGGGATGCATATTGACGATTTTGCACCAAACCTGTCATTCTTTTTCTCCAATGGCGTCGATCCGGAATATGCCGTTATCGGTCGTGTGGCACGTAAGATATGGGCAAAAGCCATGAAATACCTTTACAAAGGGAATGACCGTTCACAAAAACTTAAATACCATATTCAGACATCCGGTCGCTCCTTACATGCACAGGAAATTGATTTTAATGATATCAGAACCACTTTGCAGGCGCTGTATGCCATATATGACAATTGCAACTCTTTACACACCAATGCTTACGATGAAGCTATTACAACGCCAACGGAAGAAAGCGTACGGCGCGCAATGGCAATACAGTTGATTATCAACAAGGAACTAGGTTTGGCAAAAAATGAAAACCCCATACAAGGCGCATTCATTATCGAAGAGTTGACCGACTTAGTAGAAGAAGCAGTATATGCTGAATTTGACAGGCTCACTGAGCGTGGTGGTGTGTTAGGTGCGATGGAAACGATGTACCAACGCAGCAAAATTCAAGAGGAAAGCATGTATTATGAAATGAAAAAACATACAGGCGAACTTCCTTTGATAGGGGTGAATACCTTCCTCTCCTCAAAAGGCTCTCCCACCAATATCCCGCAAGAAGTCATACGTGCTACTACCGCCGAGAAAGATCTTCAAATCAGCAACCTTAAAGCACTGCAAGAACGCAATAAAGAAGAAGCAAATCAATTGTTGACAAAGCTAAAAGATGCAGCACTCAACAACAAAAACCTCTTCGAAGTGCTGATGGAAACCGTCAAATACTGTAGTTTAGGACAAATCACCAACGCTTTATTCGAAGTGGGTGGACAGTACAGAAGAAATATGTAGGCGTCGTACAGCGTAGTTCGTATTGTGTATTGCGACTAGCTTCCTTTGTATTCATGGTGATATTCGTATAGTGTATTAGGACCATTTTAGATCCATATTCTATATTAATCGTTCATTATCAACGATTAATGCTTGTTTTCAAATGCTTACATAAAATTCGTGCATTCGTGGCATGGTGATATTTCTCGAAGGGAGTATTGCGACCATTTTAGAGACCCTTTTAGTCTCCATTCTGCACATTGTGATATCAAAAGATTCCAAGTCCTCAAATTCCGTGAACGGTGAACTGAGCAACTATGAACAACATACTATTATTGTAACTGATTGATTTGGTTTCTGAGAGAATCCTTTAAAGATTTAGAGAAAATCTCTCTTCCCATGGCAGGCGCATTGAGTTTTAACTCCCTAAAATTCGTTTCATCAATCTCTGTAAATTTCTTATCATTATCAATGTCAATTGCCGTTTTAATCAGTATGACATTTTTCTCAGGATAGTAAAAATAATCAAAATACTGCTCATTCTCAGGAGTAATTTGCGTAAATTCTTTGCCGTTCAACTTCGAAGTGTAAAGCATGACAGCATCCTTAGAATTATACTTCTTATCTAAGTTGATATCTCTTTTCACCACACGATAAAATATCAAGGGATTTGCGAACTCTTTATGGATGGCAAAAGATAAAATATGTAGCGTGTCATTCGTAAGCGGAAATGTATTACCATTTTCCTTTGCATAAAACAAAATATTCCTGATATCAAAATCTTCCTCCTGTTCATTAAAGAACTCGGAAGAAGCATTTTTGTCGTACAAGGCAACGTCTCGTTTCTTAAAACTTAGCTTATCTTCTGTTGCAGCATACAATCCTTGCTGGCTTTTTGTTATCTCAACACTTTCAGAAGATTCTTTTTCCTTCTCAACCAATTTTGGATTATAATTAGCCCCCACCGGAAATGCTAAAACGCTATCAAGCCCATAATCAACGGGATTGCCAATAATTAAAGCCAGTTCTTCGGGATGGGTGGCAATAGTTGGTTTATTTGGGCGATTACATCCTTGCAGCAACACAAATCCAAACAATAAAAAGAATAGTAGATATTTCATATATCAAAGATTCGTCTCTTTGTTTAAAGAATGAAGTTAAATTGTATCAATATACATCTGAAAAGCATAAAATAAGTTAAGATTCTAGATTTTATACTGCCAAGCACAAAAAACCACAATAAATCGCAATGCGTTCATTATCAACGAAAGGAAAACACAACTCTAAATTCGTGCATTCGTGGCAATTGTACAGCGTAGTTCGTATTGTGTATTGCGACATTCGCACAGTGCATTGCAACCATTTTAGTGCCTATTTATTGTATTAATCATTCATTTTCAAATACTTACATATAACTTGTGCATTCGTGGCAATTGTACAGCATAGTTCGTATTACGACTTTCCAAAAAATCCATGCATTCAAGGCAAAACTTAGTGAAACTTTGCGCCTCCTTTGTGTGCATGGTGATATTCATACAGTGCATTGCACCCATTTTAGTACCTGTTTCTTATATTAATCGTTCATTTTCAAATATTTACATAAAATTCGTGCATTCGTGGCAATACTTTGTGCCTGCTTTGTGTGCAGGATGATATGGTGAATTTGCCATCCACTAATAATAACTAGCCCGATACGGATATCGTTTATAATACATGTCCTGAACTGTCATGACCAAAATTCTTCTAAACTCATCCAAGTGCTCCTTTTTTGTGGCAGAAATAAATACGCAGTTGTGTTTGAACGACTTAGACAAGTTTTTCTTGAATTCTTCCAACAACTCATCTTTTACTTCTTCCGGCAAAAACTTATCAAAATATTTCTCTTTATAGGCGTCCATCTTGTTAAAAACCATGATAACAGGAACATCTATTACACCTAATTCTGTCAAAGTGGTATTTACCACATCAATTTGTTCATGAAACTGCTCATGTGAAGCGTCTACAACGTGTAGGATGATATCCGATTCGCGTGCTTCATCTAAAGTTGTCTTGAAGCTCTCTATCAAATTATGTGGCAACTTCCTTATAAAACCTACCGTATCGGAAAGCAAAAATGGTACATTGTCGATGACCACTTTCCTAACGGTAGTGTCTAAAGTAGCAAAGAGTTTGTTTTCTGCAAGGATATCGGCTTTGCTGATGACGTTCATAATCGTTGATTTTCCGACATTTGTATAGCCTACCAATGCCACCCGTATAAACTCACCCCTCGTTTTGCGCATCGTCTGACTTTGTGAGTCTAGTTTACGCAGTTGCTCCTTTAATAGCGCAATTTTATCTTTCACCACCCTTCTGTCTGTTTCAATTTCCTTTTCTCCCGGTCCACGCATACCAATACCACCACGCTGCCGCTCCAAGTGCGTCCATAGTCCTTTTAAGCGAGGATACAAATATTGCATCTGCGCCAGCTCAACCTGCGTCTTTGCTTGTGCTGTTTGTGCACGTGAGGCAAAAATATCAAGAATAAGTCCCGTTCTATCAACGATTTTCATCTTTAACTCCGCCTCTAAATTTCTAATCTGAGCGGGTGATAATTCATCATCAAAGATAACTGTTGACGCATCTACCAGTACTGCATATTCAGCAATTTCTTTCACTTTTCCGGAGCCAATAAAGAAATTATGGTCGGGGTGATCCAATTTTTGTATGAACTTCTTGGTGGTAGTCGCACCAGCCGTTTCAGCTAAAAATGCCAATTCGTCCAAATACTCGTTAATCTTCTCTAGGGACTGCCCGGGCAAACATATTGCCGCCAAGACAACCTTCTCTTCTATTGTAGGGTTTATGACAATCATTCGTTATTCTATCAATTTAAACAATTTCTTAAAAAGCTTCTCCGCCTTGCCTACACTTTTTAATTTCAAAGAGTATTCCGACTTCGTCCCAACGGCTCTTGCAGTGATCAATCCGGCGTTCTTCAACTCCTGTAAATGTTGGGAAACAGTAGATTGTGACAGCGATAATTCACGTACAATTTCTCCACAAGTATACGCATCATTTTCTCCCAAAATCTTTAATATCGTCACCCGTGCAGGATGTGCCAACGCCTTCGCATAAACAGAAAGCTGAACATCATCTTCTTCATATTTAAAATCTAAAGCCATATAGATTATTTTAATCGCAAATTAACGATTATTTTTATTAATTACAAATAACTTGCATAAAATTATCTCAGGATAAGCAATAGATAAGTTAATTCATCTTTTATGCTTTTCCCTCAGCTATACTACACTGTCGACAACTATTGACCATTGACTACTGACAAATAATAAATAGCCTTATAACATTCCAATGTATCACATTTTATCTAATCCTGAATTTCAAATAGACAAAACCACAACGAAACGACGCCTAATATTTGTTAAAATCGAGCAATTAGCTGAAAAAATAACATCCTTTCCTATCTTTTTAGTATTTTGGCACTAATTATGAAGTTTTTGTCCTAAAACAAGCATGCGTACGATACATTTCTGTTTATTTTGCCTTTTTATATCCGTCAGTTATAGCCAAACCACAGACTATAGTCTTTCTAACAATTGGGCGGCATTGCCCGGAAACGGTAGCAATGCTTCCTGGGTTCCTGAAGATACTGACTTAAAAGATCTTCAAGATTCAGCGAAAGCCGATGTTTTTTACATTCACCCTACCACACATCTTATTGGATACAAAGGCAATAGTAGTATAGACAATAGAAACGTCAACAATTCTACTGACGAAGGGCCTATAAAATATCAAGCATCCGTATTTAATGGATCTTGCAAAATATATGCCCCAAGATACCAACAAGCCGTTTTGCACAATTTCTTTACGAAAGACTCAGAAGCATCCAAACAAGCGTTTAACGTTGCTTATCAAGATGTTAAGGCGGCTTTCCAGTATTATCTCGATCATTACAATCAAGGAAGACCCATTATTATTGCAGGACATAGTCAGGGCGCTATGCATGCAAAAACGTTGTTAAAAGAATTCTTTGAAGGGAAGCCCCTTGAAAAACAATTGGTAGCAGCCTATGTCATTGGTTATCCCGTTGAAAAGGGCTATTTTTCCAGCCTACAACCCTGTGGTGACTCTACTCAAACAGACTGCTTTATTACCTATAGCACATTTGGGGAAGGTACAAAGTCTGATTGGTTCGATTATAGCCAAATGTTGTGTGTGAACCCACTTTCGTGGAAAGCGGATGAAGATTATGTCGGATCAAAAACTCATTTGGGTGGTATCAACAAAAAAATGGAGGGAATCGCTACACAATTGACAGGATGCAGATGTGATGGCGGCAAACTTTTAGTACACAAACCGGAGGAAAATGGATTTATCCCACTTGCCGGAAAAAACTATCATCTATATGATTATCAACTATTTTATATGAATATAAGAAAAAATATCCACGACCGAATTACAGAATTTTTAAAAAATAAACCACAATAATATGCATCATCACCATCAACTTTGGAAGAAATGGTTACTTACCTTCCTCCTTGCCCCGGTTTTTTCATTCACCTTTGCACAAAATGCAAATAATATGCCTGACAAAATGTACTCTAAGCAATGGAGCGAAATACAAAGCCTTGAAAATGAAGGAAAAACAAAAACAGCGCTAGAGAAAATTGACCTCTTGGTTAAGCAAGCGCAATCAGATAATAATCCAACACAGATTATTAAAGCGCTTTTCCATCGTTACAAATACATGATGGTCATAGAAGAAAATTCAGAATCTAAGATTGTACAAGAATTGCAAGATAGAATTGCAGGTGTCAATGGCATCGAAAAAGCCCTACTGCAGTCCATCTTAGCAGAATGTCTGAACAATTATTACGAAAATAATTCTTGGCAGTTCCAAGATAGAACCAATGTAGAGGGCAATGCAGCACCTACAGATTTCAAAACCTGGGATCAGAAACGCTTCAATGAAGAAACAAGGGCTTTATACCTTGCTTCCGTACAAGACGCTATCTTGTTGCAATCAACAGATATTACTGCCATTGGTGATATCTTGACAGAAAAAGGAAAAGACTCCAAACTAAGACCAACCTTATACGACTTTTTGGTACATAGGGCAATAGACCACTTTTCTAGTACTAACGAAAATGACGAAAAAGGAACGGATGAGTTTCTTATGGAAAGTACAACGTATTTCTCTTCTGCCAATGAATTTGCCAACTTTAGCATTCCTCCACCAAGAAATAATTACAAAAACTATGACGCCATCAAACTTTATCAGGAGTTGACAAAATTTTCCTTAAAAAGGAATAATATTCCCGTTTTAATCCAACTAGAACTGGAAAGACTATCTTTTGTTAATGCTTCATCGGTACACAGCGATAAAAAAGATTTATATAAGAAAGCGTTAGAAAGGCTCATAAATGATTATACTTCTTATCCGGCAGTATCAAATGTTTATTACAATCTTATTAGCCACATACAAACAAACGCTTCCAAAACCGAAGAAGGCTATTCTTTAAAAAGAGCGGTTCAATTATGCGATGAAATCAATAAAAAGTATCCGGAAGAGCAAGGTAGTAAGAATTGTTTGGCATTAAAACAAACCATTCTAAACCCATCTATACAAATACTTAATGAGAATTTCCTGAGCGCCAATAAGGCTTCAAAGGTGTTTATCGATTATAAAAATATCGATAAAGTATTCGTTAAAATTATACCAATCAAAGCAACAGAAGATATTTATAAAAATAGAAATGGTGATGAGGTCTTAAAATTATTAAACAGCAAGAAAGTACTTAAATCTTGGTCTGTGGTGCTCCCCAATCCCGGCGATTATTGGAATCACACTACAGAGATTATGTTGGATGGTCTTGCCCCTGGAAAATATGTTATCATGGTGGCAACATCCGATAAATTCACCAAGAAGGAACAATGTGTTGCATATAAAATGGTACAAGCCACGAATATTGCCCTTATCACACAGAATGGACAGAATGTTATCAACTATTATGCACTAAATAGAATCACTGGTAGTCCTCTCGGCGGTGCCAAGATTGATGTTTATCAAAATAATTATGATTATAATTCACGTATCTATAAGAAAAACAAGGTTGCATCGTTAACTGCCGATGCAAATGGATGGGCATCATATGCTCCAGCCAACGTAGGTTATAATAACTATTATGCCACAGTCACTTATCAAAAAGAAGTTTTCGACCCAGTGTATGCACAGTATTTTTATGGCAACACACCACATCCCGAAACCAACCATACCGTTATACAGCTCTTTACCGATCGTTCTATTTACCGCCCAGGCCAGAAGGTTTATTTCAAAGGCATCGTTTTCATAAATCAAAGTTTGAAAAACGAAGTCGTTCCGGACTATAAAACCATCATTCACCTGAACGATGTAAATAATCAGGAAGTAGGAAAATTGGAAGTGACCTCAAATGAGTTTGGTTCATTCACAGGTAGTTTTGACCTGCCCGTTTCTGGATTGACGGGTACTTTTAGCTTGGTGATTGAAACCCTTGCTTATCATAACATCCAAGTAGAAGAATACAAAAGACCCAAATTTGAAGTTGAAATACCCCCATTAGACAAATCGTTCACAATCAACGACAAAGTAGTAGTAGTAGGAAAAGCAACCGCATATTCCGGTGCAAATATTGACGGCGCGGATGTAAATTATCGGGTAGTAAGAAAAACCATTTACCCGCGTTGGTGCTATTCATGGTATTATTGGTTCATGCCGAACATGAATGATGCTGAAAGAATTATTACAACCGGAACAACAAAAACGGATGCGAATGGAAACTTCACCATCCCGTTCGAAGCCATCCCAGATTTAAGTGCAGATAAGAAGCTGTCTCCATTTTTCCATTATGAAATTCAGGCCGATGTCGTAGATATCACAGGAGAAACACATTCCGGTTCAACAATAGTAAAAGTAGGTTATGTCGGATTAGAAGCAGATATTCAAATAGCAGAAAATCTACAAAAAGACCAAAAAAATGAGCTAAAGGTTACTACCAATAACCTCAACGGTCAATTTGAAGCCGCTCAGGTGGAGGTGACGATTTATAAATTGAATGACTACACCATATTAAAGAAGGCTCGTTTATGGGAAATGCCCGACCAGTTCGTTATTTCAAAAGAACAACACGACAAGTATTTTCCAAATGATGTCTATAATGATGAAACAAATCCAAGCACATGGGAAATAGGAGCCTTAATTAAAAAAGAAGTTTTTAATACAAAAGATAAGAAATCCATCGAACTCTTGCCCAATACACTTATTCAATCGGGTGCTTATTTAGTAGAATTATCCACCAAAGATAAAAACGGACAGGCAGTAACTGTTAAAAAAATCATTTATGCGACTGCTTTTGAAGACAATAAATTGAGCCCGCCAAATGCACTATCGGTTGTATACGATAAAACTTCCTATCAACCTAATGAAACAGCAAAAATTCGTGTTGGCACGTCCATAAAAGGGGCATTTGTACACCTTGAAGCAACCTTTAAAGGCACGCCCCTCTTGAATACTACTTTTATCCTCCATGATGAAATTAAAATTTTTGATCTTCCCATCAAAGAAGAATATAGAGGAGGAATTGAGGTGCAAGCCTTTTTAGTGTATGACAATAGGTCTTACCAATACAATGGCGATATATCCGTACCTTATGATAGCAAAGAATTGAAAGTTGAATGGTCTTCGTTTAGAGATAAATTATTGCCCGGACAAAATGAAACATGGAGCTTAAAAATAAAAGGACCGAAAAGCGATGCTGTTAATGCAGAAATGCTGGCCACCATGTACGATGCTTCTCTTGACGCATTTTTACCACATAATTATGCACTCAACATCTATCAGCCCTATTATTATGGCTATCTACAGACCATCAATGCCGGAAATAATTTTAACTCGGGACATTTCACCCAATATGATGAGCAATGGCAGAAATGGAAAAGCACCCTCTTCCCTAATTTCGAAAATATCAATTACTATGGGTTTTCATTGGGATATGGCAATAGAATGTATTTATATGATAAGATATATTTTGCCGCACCAGTTGCAACGGCTCCAATGGAGTCCGAAGAGGCTCCTGAACCCAAAAAGTCCAAACGAAAGGATGATGATGTATTGATGGATGCTAATGTTGTATTCGATACTGCTACTGCTGCGGTAGAAAGACCTACGGGAAATTCCCTAACGCTTGCGTCTCCTCAATTAACACCTGCTGTAAAAGTGCGTACCAACCTCAATGAAACGGCACTCTTCTTGCCACAGTTGCGTACGGACGAGCAAGGAAACATCTCTTTTAATTTTACCATGCCGGAAGCGCTTACCAGATGGAAATTTATAGGATTGGCACATACCAAAACCATGGATAATGCCGTATTCACCAAAGAAGTAGTGACACAAAAGGAATTAATGGTTACACCAAATGCACCTAGGTTCCTGCGCGAAGGTGATAAAATTATTTTCTCTGCAAAAGTAACCAACCTTTCAGAGGGAGACCTCAACGGTCAGGTGGAATTGCGCTTAAAAGATGCCTCTACCGGACAATTGGTCAATATAGACTTAGGAAATACCAACCCAACTCAAAACATCACCATTCCAAAAGGGCAAAGTACCTCTGCAAAATGGGCGTTGACGATACCATTTACGGTTCGTGCCGTTTCTTATGAAGTGGTAGCAGTAGCCGGAAATTATAGCGATGGAGAAGGCGCTACCTTGCCCGTTCTAACCAATAGGATGTTGGTAACAGAATCAATGCCATTGCCAATCAGAGGCAAGCAAACAAAAACATTTAATTTCACCAAATTAATAGAAAGTCGTTCATCATCAACGATTAAGCATGAGAAATTGACATTAGAATACACCTCACAACCCGCTTGGTATGCGGTACAAGCCATTCCTTACCTGATGGAATTCCCTTATGAGTGTGCCGAGCAATTGTTCAGCCGCTATTATGCCAATGCACTCGGCACCAATATCGTCAATTCCAGCCCAAGAATTAAAGAAGTATTTGATCAATGGAAAGGTACAAAAGAAGCATTATTGAGTAATTTGGAGAAAAATCAGGAACTAAAATCGTTGATGCTCGAAGAAACACCTTGGTTATTGCAAGCAAAAGACGAAACAGAAAGCAAGAAAAGAGTAGCACTTTTCTTCGACCTCAACAGAATGAGTAAAGAGAAAGAAGCCGCATTAGATAAGTTGCTGACCATGCAAACCCCCAACGGAGGATTTACATGGTTTCCCGGAATGCCGGACAACCGCTATATCACACAGCACATCATATCTGGATTAGGTCATTTGCAGCACTTAAAAGTGGAAAGCTATCAGGACGAGCGCAAAGAATCACTTGCCGTGAAGAAAGCCGTAAAATATTTAGACGATAGAATGCGGGAAGATTATGAAAACATCAAAAAATACAATACAGATATTTCCAAAGACTTTTTATGGCAAGACGATATCCAATATTTATATATGCGCTCATTCTTCCCTTACATCGAAATAGATAAGAAGAATCTGGAAGCTTATGACTATTTTATGGGTCAAACAAAGAAATACTGGCTCAATAAATCTATGTACATGAAGGGCATGATTGCCCTTGTTTTGGAAAGAAGCAAAGATCATACACTTGCCGCTAAAATTATGAATAGCTTAAAAGAGAATGCTGTAAGAAATGAAGAGATGGGCATGTATTGGAAGGAACTTGAAACGGGTGGCTACTATTGGTATCAGGCACCTATTGAAACACATGCTTTGATGATTGAAGCATTCGACGAGGTGGTGAAAGATGAAGAAATGGTGGATGAACTGAAAACATGGCTGTTGAAAAAAAAGCAAACGCAAAACTGGAATACCACCAAAGGTACAACCGAGGCTTGTTATGCCTTGTTAATGACAGGCGATAATTGGTTGGCACAAACACAATTGGTAGAAGTATGGATGGGCGGTCAAAAAATCGACCCTAAAGCTTCTAATGTTAGCGTAGAACCCGGAACTGGCTACTACAAAATACAATATGATGGCAGCGAGGTAATGCCTGATATGGGTAAAATTAAAGTCAGCAAAAAAGATAAAGGTCCTGCATGGGGCGCTATTTATTGGCAGTACTTTGAAGATTTAGATAAAATTACACCACATGCTACACCATTAAGCATCGTTAAAAAGATGTATAAAGTAGAAAAAACAGATGATGGCACGAAACTTGTCTTAATAGATGCGCAACATCCCATTAAACCCGGGGATGAAGTGAAAGTACGCATCGAACTTCGTGTAGATAGGGATATGGAGTATGTACACATGAAAGACATGCGCTCATCAGGATTAGAACCAATAGACGTGATAAGTACATACAAATATCAAGATGGATTGGGCTATTATCAGAGTACCAAAGATGCTGCCACTCATTTCTTCTTTGACTATGTAAGCAAAGGTACTTATGTCTTCGAATATTCTTTGAGGGCAAATTTGGCCGGAGAATTCTCTAATGGCATAACCCATGTTGAGTGCATGTATGCTCCAGAATTTACCAGCCATTCTGAAGGAACTAGATTAATCATCAATGAGAAATAATTTATAATGAGAAATTTCTATGCCATAATTTTGATTTTCTTTTCAGCATGTCACGTGTTTGGACAAACAGCTTATCAGAATGATACCGCCTCTATAGTACTTACAGAAAGCAAATATGGGAATCAATATAAGTTTATCAATCCCTTATTGGATTGTTATGATTTAAAGCCAACCTCTATCCCAAAAATAAAGAGAATTGGTCATCTGGTGGATTCAGTCATAACGCATTATAAAAAGGAAAAAGAGATAGAAGAAATCTCATTCTATGTCAGAGATATGGAAAATGGTCCTTGGTATGGTGTCAATGAGGATAAAAAATATATTCCCGCCAGTCTCTTGAAGGTTCCAACCATGATAGCTTTATTATTGGAGGCTCAAGAAGATCCGGATCTCCTTTCCTTACAAGTCTATTATGAACAACCTTCAGAAAACATGTTGGCACTCACTAGTGATAGCAATCATATTATCCCGGGTCATATTTACACTATTGAAACACTAATGAGATACATGATTTCGAACTCTGATAATGAGGCGAGGCTATTATTGCTCAATTATATTTCTGATTCTGTGCTCATGTATGTATATCAAGAACTTGGATTGCAAATAGAAGGGCACACAGATTTCGAAGAATTCATTTCTGCTAAAGATTATGCTTCTTTCTTAAGAGTATTGTACAATGCAACACTTTTAAATAAGCATATGTCGCAGAAAGCACTGTATTATTTGAGCGAATCTTCCTTTCATGATGGACTTGAAGCGGGCATTCCTAAAGGTGTCGTAATAGCACATAAATTTGGGGAGCGTGGCTTTCCCAATAGCAATGTCAAGTATTTACATGATTGCGGCATCGTATACAAAGCAGAGAACCCTTATTTAATCTGTGTCATGACTAAAGGAGTTAGCATGGCTAAACAACAGGAGATTATTGCAACAATCTCTAAAATTGTCTATGACAATATATAGTCTCATCAAAATACCTAATTATGATTACTTTGCTTAGTACGAATTGGGTATTTTTCGACATTAATTTGCTTATGGCACAAGTTTTGGTTTCATTTGCAAAAAAAATAAGTTTATTTATGAAAAAAATTATTCTAGGAGGTCTTATTGCTTTTAGCCTCATGACAGCAAATCAAGTAAAAGCGCAAGACAGAGGTGGATTCGGAATTAAAGGTGGTGTAGGTTTAACAACCATTTCCTTTCCAAAAGATGAATTTGATGACCAAAAAAACCGCATGAAAGTGGGCGGATTAGTGGGTATTTCTTATGAACATTTTTTCGGCGATCATTTCGCATTAGATGTTGAAGCCCTTGCCGTTAATAGGGGTTCAAAGCAAACTTGGGATTTACCCGGCGGAAATACTGCCGTTTATAAAAACAATATTATCGCTATTGATGTGCCTGTTTCTGCAAAATGGTACATCATCGATAATTTAAACATTTATGTTGGACCATATTTTTCGACAACAGTGGCAGCTTTTGGCAAAAGCTATACCAAAACTGAGGATGGTGACAAAATCAACGAAGAAGACTCTGAAAATCTTTTTTCTGAGGATTTTGAAGACTTAGATGGCGATCGCTATTTAAATCGCTTTGATGTTGGTATCAACGCTGGTCTTGAGTTTGTTACAGATGGTGGCTTTGGCGTAGGTGCAAGATTTAACAAAGGATTCCTAGATTTTACCAACGACGATTGGTTTGTTGGCGATGGAAAAAATGTTACACATACGGGTATCCAAATCTATGGTGTAGTACGTTTCTAAACATTATAATACTCACGAAGAGGTCGGGTAGAAATATCCGACCTCTTCTTATTTCTGAATATTTCATCATCTTTGCCAATTAAACGTAAACTTAGTGTTTCTTTATTTGTTCTTATAGTGGATAGTATTTTTTTATTAGCGTGTTACTTTTTTGATATAAAATCAATATTATGAAGATTAATATAGAAAGAATCAACGATGCAGTGCATCTAAAAGCTACGAATGAAGTTGGAAATGAACTATTTATGGATGGTTCTCCGGAGATTGGCGGACAAGATTTGGCTCCTCGCCCCATGCAGGTATTGCTAATGGCTTTAGGAGGATGTACTTCTATGGATGTTTTGTCAATTTTAGAAAAAATGAGACAAAAACCCGATAAATACCACGTTGAAATAGATGGTGAGCGCGGAAAAGATGAAACACCCGCAGTATTTAGAAATATACACCTCAAGTATATATTCCATGGCAACCTAGATGAAGCGAAAGTAAAGCATGCGATTGATTTGAGCATGGAAAAGTATTGCTCTGTATCTGCTATGCTACACCATGATGCAACCATCACATACAGCTTTGAAATTATACAAACCGTCTAAAACCCGATATGGGTTGTTAATTAAACGAATACCCGTATTTTTGCACCATGAATATTAGTGAAGAATTAGTTTTAATGACGTTGTCACGGGTGGAAGACCCTGATTTTAAGAAAGATCTGGTCACCTTAAATATGATTAAAGACGTTCATATTCAAGGAAATACATTGAGTTTTATTATCGAACTAACCACGCCTGCATGCCCCCTAAAAGATAAGTTGGAGGGCGACTGTCGGAAAGCCCTTCTTGAAGATTTTGGCGCAAATCTACAGGTAGATATTTCTTTTTCATCTCGAGTTACTTCATTAAGAGCGAAATCTGATGTATTGCCGGGTGTAAAAAACGTGGTGGTAGTTGCCTCAGGAAAGGGTGGTGTTGGCAAATCTACCGTTGCTGTTAATCTGGCACTTGGGCTTGCTAAAACTGGTGCTACTGTTGGCATAATTGATGCGGATATCTATGGTCCTTCCATTCCAATTATGATGGGTTTACAAGGAATGCGCCCCGGCATTAAAGAAGTGGAAGGAAAACATAAAATTATACCCATAGAAATCGAGCATACAAAAGTACTGTCCATTGGATTCTTGGTAGATGAGAAACAAGCCATCGTTTGGCGTGGCCCTATGGTTTCCAGTGCCTTGCGTCAGTTTGTCACTGATGTTATTTGGGGGGAATTAGATTATCTCGTGGTAGATTTACCCCCGGGAACCGGAGATATTCACCTAAGTCTGATACAAAATCTTCCGGTAACGGGTGCCGTCATTGTATCAACGCCTCAAGATGTGGCTTTAGCTGACGCAAAAAAAGCCATTGCCATGTTCCAAATGGAGCAGATTGCCGTCCCAATTATTGGCATTGTTGAAAATATGGCATATTTCATCCCGCCTGATATGCCGGAAAAGAAATATTATATTTTTGGAGAAAATGGTGCAAAAAGAATGGCAGAAGCATATAAAGTTCCTTTCCTCGGACACCTTCCCATCTATGCTGAAATAAGAGAAGGTGGAGATGAAGGGAATCCTGTTGTATTAAAAAACAGTGTAGCAGGGACCATATTTGATGAATTGGCACAGAATGTTGCCAGAAATATTGCCATCATTAATGCCGCCAAACAAGAATTTCCAGTACAAGCTTAAGGATTCCTTGTTAGTGCTATAAAATTAATTTTTGATAAAACCGAAATGCACAGCATTAGAAGAAATATGATCCAATGGAATGTTAGAAGGCTGATTTTTGTCAAAAGTCAAGTGTCAATAGATGTCCTAAGTTCGACGTAGCTGAGGAAATGCGTAAACATTCATTTTTCTTATCTAATGCGTAATTGGGGATAAAAATATTGTCATAGCAGCAAAAAAGGACATAAAGGACTTGAATCATCAGCATAATTTAATCTTCCTACATTGGTTTGAAGATAAAAAATATTTAATTTTGCATCATGCAATCGGTTATTACGGATATCATTTGGGGTAAAGTAGAAACTGCTTTGGAAAGCATACGTCCTTTTCTTGCAGCAGATGGTGGTGATATTGAACTCGTAGATATCTCTGATGAGGGAGTAGTACAAGTTCGTTTGAAAGGTGCTTGCGAAACCTGCCCAATGAGTTTCTCTACCATGAAAGCAGGCGTTGAATCAACCGTAAAAAACAGCGTTCCAGAAATCATTGCTGTTGTTGCTATCGATTAAGATGAATCGTACATCTCTTATAGAGCAAATAAGGCTCAAAAAATCATTCCTCTGTATTGGCTTAGATACAGATTTAGACAAAATACCACCGCACTTACTTGATTTAGAAGATCCCATTTTCGAATTTAACAAACAGATTATTGATGCTACACATGATTTGTGTATTGCTTATAAACCAAACATAGCCTTTTATGAGCGATATGGTGCGCGTGGATGGACGGCATTAGAAAAAACCTGTAAGCACATTCCGAAAAATATCTTCACCATTGCCGATGCCAAGCGTGCTGACATCGGAAATACTTCTACTGAATATGCAAAGGCGTTTTTTGAGCAGATGGATTTCGATAGCATTACGCTACATCCCTATATGGGCGAGGATTCTGTAGGGCCATTTCTGCAGTTTAAAGGAAAGTGGGCAATTGTTCTAGCGCTCACCTCCAATAAAGGAAGCTATGATTTTCAGATGCATCGTTTAGAAAATGGTATGCCTTTATATGAACAGGTCTTAAGAACGTGTATGACATGGGGAACACATGAAAATACGATGTTCGTTATCGGTGCCACCCATGAAGAAATGTTCACCGAAATACGCCGCATTTGCCCAGATCATTTTTTGCTGGTACCCGGTGTTGGTGCGCAAGGCGGTGACTTAGAAAAAGTATGCAAATTTGGGTTAAACAAAGACATTGGGCTTATTATTAATTCTACCAGACAAATTATTTATGCCTCCAAAGGTGTTGATTTTGCAGAAAAAGCACGTGAAGAAGCTTTAAAAGTTCAAAAGCAAATGGAACAATATTTTTAAACCAACGATAAACTCATGAAGGGTTTGGAACACTTGCTTTATAAATATTATAACCACAGAGATGCAATGTTAACGCCAAGTCCCGACGAATTGGTCGGGACTTGGCGTATTCTTCGTTACTTAGCGGTTAAGAAATAACCGAAACCAATCTTGTGAACGCCGTAAACCTTTCATTATCATTAATTTATGATTTGTTCGTTCCATTACTATTCGCCTTTCGGTGCTGGTTTTGTCCCCGGCTTCGGTGCTTGTGGCGGACCAGGTTGTTGAGGCGAACCATTTTCCTTAGCTTTTTCCAATAACATCTTTTTAAAATGTTCTTCCACCATCAACAATTTCGCCACCTTTTTTACAGGTAAAACTTTTTTAAATTCGGCGATATACTTTTTGTTCAGGTCCAGTTCCTTTGATTTGAAAGCAATTTGGTTATCGATGAATTTTTGTGCTTCTGCATCGGTCATTTCGTCGATATTCTTGATGTCATCTTTTTCACCGAAAGTAGCTTTCCGAAGGGCTTTTTTCTCTTCTTCATACTGGTTGTATATAGGCCAAAACAGCTTGGCTTCCTCAGGGGTGAGGCTAAGCTTATTGGTAATAAAGGAGATTTTTAGTGCTTCTACTTTTTGTGGGTCTCCTTGTGGTTTAACGGTTTGAGCTTGTGTGAGCAAACACATAGCAAATAGAACCGCGACAGACAATAATTTTTTCATCTTTTACTAATTTATACGTTAAAAAATTTCAGTGTTAATATCTTCTAATGATATATCGTGTATGTTTTCTTCCAGATATTGCTGGATATCTTCTTCTGTTACTTCTTCTCCCGGATTCGCATAATCGTTGATTTCCAACGATTTCTCCGCAATTTCAGTAGTAGATGTCATTATTTCCTTTTCAGTAGGGATGGTTGATTCTATATTATTCAAGGCTAGCAAATCTTCATCTTCAAATTCATGCAGGTTTTCCTCAATATAACTCATCACATCCTGCTGAGAGATTTGATCTTCCATGATTTGAGCACTGGTCTCGTGCTGAGGGTGTTCATCAAAATAAAGCCCTTTAATGGCAATAAAGCTTATGAGGAAGACGGCAGCTATTTTTGAAAACATACCAAACATCCGATAGATTTTTGTATCTCTGTCATCTTTTTTAACCCTATTGGGCGTTGCCGCTTCTATTTTTGCAAAAATGGCCGCTTCTAATCCTTCAAAATAGCCATCTGGCACTTCTTGATTAAGGCTGTCATTATGCAAGATGGTTTTCTCTAATATGTTGATTTCCAACGTTTCAAAATAATCTTCAGGTACTCGGTATATATCTCCTTTAATGGTTGCTTTTAAGTTTGCCACAACAGGAGAAATCTCGGTCAATTCTTGCAATATGTTATTATCTGTGTACATAATCTTATTCTTTAGACTGGGTTAACTATAAAAGGTTTAATTTCCAAGAATATAATCTTCAATTTTTTTGACGGCATGAAAATAGGAAGCTTTTAATGCCCCGACAGAAGTTTCCATTACTACGGACATTTCTTCGTATTTCATTTCTTCAAAATACCGGAGAGAAAATACAGCCCTTTGCTTTTCAGGAAGTCGCTCAATGGCAGATGTAAGTTTTATTTTTAAAAGATCGCCATCTGGAGAGGAGGAGGATTCCATATATTGTGCGTTGGGTGCGTCATCTATATCAATGGCAAGGTGCTTTTTTTCTTTATTTAAGAAGTTTATAGATTCATTGGTAGCAATTCGATACAGCCAAGTATATAACTGCGCATCGGAACGGAAATTATCCAGTCCTTGCCAAGCCTTTAAAAAGGTATTTTGAATAACATCATTAGCATCCTCATGTTGCGACACCATTCTTCGAATATGCCAATACAAAGGCTTTTGATATTTTTTTACCAACAAAGAGAATCCTTTCTTCTTCTGTTCAGGATCTCTGAATAAACGCAATATTTCTCCATCTGTTAGTTCCATGTTTTTTTGACAACCAAAAATGGAAAAGGTTTAATCTGTCTTATTTTCTTTTCATTACTGATAAAGCTGCCTGCACGATATGCTGAGGTGCTAAACCATATTTTTCCAGTAATTGATCTGGCGTTCCACTTTCTCCAAAAGAGTCATTAACGGCCACCATCTCTATCGGCGATGGACGATGTAGCGATAATAATTGGGCAATGCTATCGCCTAAGCCGCCATTTCGTTGATGCTCCTCAGCAGTTACCACACAGCCTGTTTTTGAAACAGAAGCCAGAATGGCTTCCTCATCCAAGGGTTTGATGGTGTGCATATTTATTAGTTCTACAGACACTCCTTGTTTTTCTAATTCCTGCCCTGCCAATACGGCTTGCCAAACCAAGTGACCACATGCAATGATGGTCACATCTGTACCATGCGATAAATATTGGGCTTTCCCAATTTGAAAATCGGGATCATTGGCTTTTGTAAAGATTGGCCAAGCTGGCCTACCAAAGCGCAGATAACAAGGGCCATGTCTTTCGATAAGCAATTCCGTAGCCAGTTTCGTTTGGTTATAGTCGGCAGGGACAACAACCGTCATGTTTGGCAACATCTTCATCATGCCGATATCTTCCAAAATTTGATGGGTGGCACCGTCTTCACCCAGCGTAAGTCCGGCGTGTGAGCAGCAGATTTTCACATTCTTATCAGAATAGGCAACCGATTGACGGATTTGGTCATATACGCGCCCGGTGCCAAAATTTGCAAAGGTGGTAGGTACAGGTATTTTTCCGGCAGTTGCCAGTCCGGCAGCAATGCCAATCATATTTGCTTCGGCAATACCTGTTTGAATAAACCTATCTGGAAAATCCTGTATAAATTTTTCCAATTTAAGGCTGCCAATTAGGTCTGCACAAAGCGCTACGACATGAGGGTTTCGCTTGCCTGCTTCGTGTATGCCATCTCCAAAACCGGATCTGGTATCTTTTTTTTCCGTAAAAGTAATCTCTTGCAAAGACATGAATAAGAATTTGCTCCGAAGTTAGCGTTTTTTAGAAAATGGTATTCATTTTTTTATCCCAGAATAACCAATAGACTTTTCTTGCAGTAAATTTCTATTACTTTTCTATGGTTGTTCAATCGGGATTACTTTTTCTTTAGTTAAATCCACCACTTTCGTCTTTGTCCATTGATCATGCCATCCTGTGGCATAGCTATTTCTGCCATTATTTTCTCCCCAAAGGAAACTTACAGCATTAAACGGCAATAGCCTCACCAACGTTCTGGCGATAATATCCACCGGTTTAGTGGGAAGATTATTCTCTTTTACCACTTTTGTTTTAGTAATGAGTTTCCCCAATGTAAACCCATTCATTTCAAAAATCAGGTAATATATAGCTTTTAGCAAAAGAAAAGGAGGGATGAAAACATTGACAAATGGGAGAAATTCAAAAGAGGGAATCATTTTGGATGGAATGATAATCCAAATTATAGGGAGTACGACCAAGCCATCAATGAAATAATTAGCCATTCTTTTTTGAAAAGAGGCTTTATAATATATTTTTAAAAGTTGATTATCAACGTCTTTCATACAATAGTTATAAAAAGTCAACAGCGGCCCACGTGGCTGCAGTAAAATGTGCTACGCTACCTACCAAGACAAAGATATGCCAAAAAGCATGGTGATAGGTAAATTTTTTCCATGCATAGAAAATAACGCCAAAAGAATAAGATAATCCGCCTCCAACAATCAAGTAGAAAACAGGTAATGGCATAATTTGATAGAAGGCTTTGATATAAATAACGGCCATCCATCCCAATAAGACATAAAAAACGGTGGAGATAAAATCATATTTTCCGGTGAAAAAGATTTTGAGAACCGTTCCAATTAAGATGAGACTCCACATAATAATCAGGAATATTTTACCGCGTTGATCCCAAAGGAAGAATTGTACCATTACGGTATAACTACCACCTATCAAGAAATAAATGCTGATATGGTCGAATACTCTTAGGACATACTTGGTAGTTTTTTCCTGCATTCCATGATAAAGTGTAGAAGATAAATAGGTGAATATCAACGATAAACTAAAAACCGTTGCGGATACCACATTGAGATAAGTACCATTCTTAAACGTATACAAAATGAGAATCGGGTTCGCTACCAAGAAAAAAATGGCACCCAGTGCATGCGTGATTGCATTGGCAATTTCCTTTTTTAGGTTGATGTCAATTTTTTCTTCTAACGCCTCCATTGCTCAATTTTTAGTTCAATTTTATCTTTCAGGTGAAACATTACCGGAACAACTACTAAGGTAAGAAAAGTTGCGAAAGAAAGTCCAAAAATGACAATCCATGATAATGGACCCCAGAAAGAAGCACTATCTCCACCAAAATAAATTTGTGGGTCACCATGTGTCAGCAATCGTACAAAGTTGATATTCAACGCCATTACGGTAGGAATGAGTCCCAAAACATTGGTGATAGCGGTCAATAGAACCGGACGAAGACGGGTTCTTCCAGATTCAACAATGGTTTCAATCATATCTTCATAAGGCAGCAGTGCATTCCTATGTAAACCCAATTCTTGCCTGCGCCGCTCCCTTAATAGGGTGGTATAGTCAATCATAACGATGGCATTGTTAACAACCACTCCGGCTAAAGAAATCATACCAATACCCATCATTAGAATAACCAATTGCATTTTAAACAATGCCAGACCCAATAATACGCCGATGATGCTGAAAATTACGGAGAACATGATTATAAATGGCGAGATGATGGAGTTGAATTGCGCCACGAGAATCAAGAAAACCAGAAAACAGGCAATCATCATGGCATTGGCAAGGAAGGAGGTGCTTTCTCCTTGCGATTCTTGCTCACCCGTGAAGGTAATGTGAAACCCTTCTGGAAGAGGGAAGCCTTCCAGGTATTCCTTGTACTCTGCCACAATATCATTGGCTACATATCCTTCTGTTACATTGGAATAAATGGTAATTACACGCTTCATATCTATCCTTTTTACTGACCCGAATGTAGAGCTATAATGTACATCGGCGATAGCCGATAAAGGCACTTGCATAAACTGTCCGGTCATAGGATTTTGGAAGGTAATTTTCTGGTTGAGCAAAGAGGTGAGGTTATATCTGTAGTTAGTAGAATAGCGCAATTGAATCGGATATTCTTCTTCATCTATTTTATATTGTGACACTTCTTTTCCAAAAACGCCCGTTCTTAGGTACATGGCTACCATTCCGGTACTCATACCATATCTTCTACAGGCATCCCTATCGATGTCAACAATGAGTTCCGGGAGACCGGTTTCGAGATTTGAGCGCAGTTTTTCAACGCCGGCGACATTTTTTGTCTCCAAGAATTTTTTTATTTTTTCAGTCAGGAGGATAAGCCTTTGGTAGTCTTCTCCACTGACTTCAATATTAATAGGGTAGCCAACGGGAGGTCCTGATGGGTTTTGAGCGACGGTAATCTTAGCACCGACCGTATTTTTAACGGCATAGCGTATTTCTTCCATGACTCTTTTGGTAGAAATACCGCCACGTTGCACAAAAGGAACAAATGACACTGTTATACGTGCTTTGTGTGGAGAAACAGAATTGCCGCCTCCCGTGGAGCCGCTCTCTTGTGGATCTTCGGTTCCTTCGCCCACTTGTGCTAAAACAGCTTCCACAGATTGGGCTAAGGGGGCGATGGCATTCTCAATTTTCTTTTCCAGCTGCACTGCGAGTTCATTTGTTACCTCTATGTCTGTTCCGATAGGCAATTCTACAAAGACATTGACGTATTGTGGGTCTCCGGAAGGGAAAAATACTACATCCGGTTGCCGCATGGCAAAAAACATCATGGAAGCAATTAGAAGAACAACAGTGCCTATGAATATTTTTTGAGGATTTCTTTTCCTTAAAGCCCAAGAAATTAACCTATGGTAGCCATTTTCAACTTTCACCAGCAAGTTTGTTCTAAACCAGAAAGAAGCGGGTTCAAAAAAGTATCGGTTTATAACGATTAATAGCGTAATAATAAGCAATAAACTTCCCATGCCATTCAGTCCGGGATTTTCTCCTTTCGAAATAAAAGAAATGCCATATATAAAGAGGGTGATGATAGCAAAAACGATGATGCTTCTCCAGTACTTTTTATTATTATATACTTTACCGGACTCATCATCAAGTTTCATATAAACCGAACAAATGGCAGGAGTAATGATGAACGCAACAAAGAGAGAACTCACCAATACAATCATCAATGTAATAGGCAAGTACTTCATGAATTCGCCCATGATATCTTTCCAAAATAATAATGGGATAAACGCTACAATATTTGTTGCCGTAGAGGAGATAATGGGGATCGCCATTTCGGAAACCCCATCGATACAGGCTTTTTCTAGCGGTTTTCCTTCACTATACATCCTGTAGATGTTTTCTACCACAACGATGGCGTTATCAATGAACATACCTAATGCCAGAACAAGGGAGAAGAGTACCATGATGTTGAGTGTAACGCCCATCATATTCAACACAATGATGCCGAGGATCATTGCCAAAGGAATGGCAATCCCCACAAATAGAGAATTGCGCAACCCGAGAAAGAACAAGATGACCAAAACGCAAAGAATGACAGCGGAAATGATGTTGTTTTCAAGATTATCTACCATATCCACCGTTTGTACAGACTGATCCCCAGTAATTTTTACCTGAAGGTCTTTCGGTAATTTATCCTTTTTAGCCTCTGCAATAATTTTTGTGATACCTTCAGCAGCAGAGATGATATTCTCACCGCTTTTTTTCTTTACATCTAAAGTGATAACCGGTTTTGAATCCATTCTGGCATAACTCTTTCTGTCTTCAAAGTCGAATTTAACTGTCGCAACATCTTTCAAATAGACAACTTCATTATTGTTATACTTTATAATGAGGTTTTCGATATCGCTGATTTTCTTATACTCACCAATAATTCTTATATTTCTTCTAAAGCCATCGGTTACCATTTCTCCCGCTGATACGGTGAGGTTTTCTGCATTGATTGCACCCTCAATATCGTTGAAACTCAACGTCATTGCCTCTAATTTGTATGGATCTACTTCGATTTTTACCTCTCTATCTTGCAGACCGCGGATATCGACTTTTGATATCTGGGGAAGTTCCTCGATTTTATCTTCCAGATATTCTCCATATTCTTTCATTTCATCCATGCTAAATCGATCACCATATAGGTTGACATTCATGATAGGGAATTCGGAGAAATCCAGTTCGAGTACCTGTGGGTCTTGATCGAGGTCTTTTGGAAGGTCGTTCTTAGATCTTTCTACGGCATCTTTTACTTTTTGCATGACATCTCTAACATCCATATCAAAATCAAACTCGGCAATAATGATAGAGTAGTCTTGCAAGGAGTTGGAACTCAACTTTTTAAGTCCTGCGATGGTATTTACTTCTTTTTCAATGGGTCTCGTGATTAGGTTTTCAATATCTAAGGGCGCATTTCCGGCATATACAGTAGAAATAAAAATGGTGGGCGTCTTTATTTCCGGGAAGCTCTCCTTGGGCATAGTATTATAGGAGATTATTCCGGCAATAAAGATGATAAATGCCAAAATGAACACACTGGTGCTATTTTTAATAGCAAAAGTGGAGGGTTTAAATTCCTGAATAACCTCTGATTCGTCTATGATATTTTTGTGTTCACTCATAATATGTGTATGTAACTACTTTTGAATCTTAATTTTATCACCTTCTATTACATCTCTGAAACCACCATCGATGAGTACATCTGTTGGCTGTAATCCAGAGATGATTTCTGTTTCACCATTGAAAGTAGCTCCGGTTGTTACCAATACTTTTTGAGCGGTATTTTTTCCGGTAATCATGACATATTCACCTTCTGCGGATTGTTGGATGAGGCGTGTTGGGATAACAATAGCATGGTCATTTTGCTTGTCTTTGAGGGCAACGACTGCAACCATATTCGGCACCATTAAATGGTCGCCTGTATTGGCGATCTCGGCTTGAACTTTGAAAGTTCTGTTGCCGGGATTAATGAATTGAGTGATGTTTGTAATGGTAGCCGTTTGTTGCCGATCAATGGATGGAAACCGGACAAGGATCTGTTCTCCACGTCTGAATTTTCCTGCATATACTTCTGAGATATCTGCTTCTACTTTAATCGTAGAAAGGTTGGTGACCTTAGCAATTGGCATTCCTGGTGCAGCCATTTCTCCAGTTTTTACGAATACCATATCAACAACACCGGAGATAGGTGCATAAACAACGGATTTGCCCACCTGATTTTGTAGGGTAATGAGTTTTTTCTCTAAGCTTTCCTTATTGGTTTTTGCTTGAAGATATTGTACTTCGGTTCCAATTTTTTGGTCCCAAAGGTTTTTTTGTCTTTCATATACTTCTTTTGCTAATTCTAAAGAACTGCGCAATTCTGTAATATTATCTTTCAGCATTTGATTGTCTAAGTAGGCAATGGCTTGACCTTTTTGAACATATTGTCCCTCTTCTATATTTACTTGAGTGGCCAAACCACCCGTTTCAGGACTTACCATCACTGATTTGTCGGCGACAACTTTTCCCTGAAACTCAATAAATTGCTGGAAATTTTTAACTTGTGGGTGTAAGGTTGTTATTAATGTATACAATTCATCTGTGGTTACATTTTTCCCATCCAATTTTAACACCTCTTCTTTGAGTTGATCCACTAATCTTTTTTGTTCCTCTAGTTTATGCTGTTCTGCCCTGAGTTTTTCCAGCGTTTTCTGAAGTTTCTCCTCCTTTGTTTCCTTACAGCTAACCAATGTAAAGAGCAAGGTTGCAGTAAAAATGATTCTAAGTACGTTCATATTAATAAGCTTAATTTTTTTCAAGAATATTGTTTAATGCCTGATTTGCCATGACCACTTTATACATAGCGTTCAGATAATTGGATTGTGTAAGGTAGAGTTCTGATTCGGCGCTTTTGAGTTCAAGGCTAGAGCCGATACCTTCTTTATATTTGATATTTGCTACCTTATAAATTTTCTCTGCCAACGCCAAAGTTTCGATATAGCTATTGTAATCATTGAGGGCGTTAACGAGATTGGCTTTTGCACTTTCATATTGAATCTCATAGGCATCTACCATCATATCTCTTTTGTTTTCAATTTGTTTGATGGTTACTTCCACACCCTGTATCTGCCTTTTTCTGGTGTAACTATCCCAAATGGGCACTTGAATCTGTACACCGAAGAACCGATTGTTTAACCAGGGTTCTTTGAAGTTGAAGAAATTAAATTTTTCCCGCTGAGCCTGAGAGCCCAAAGTAGCATAACCTACCAAACTTGGAAGATATTCATACCTGATTCTTTTAATATTGGTTCTTTGCAAGTCTGCGCTGGCATTCATCAGTTGCACATCCTTTCTGAAAGTAAAAGCAGGTCTGTTTTCCAGTGGCACTTGAATACTTTCAACAAATTCACTTAGCTTTCCAGTAATTTCAATTGAAGAATCAAGAGACATGCCCATATTGTATTTTAGGAGAGTAAGGGTGAGTTCTTTTTGTACTTCAAGATTCTTTATAGAAGTTTTAAGATTGGTAAGGCTGAGTTTTAACCGATCAACATCTAATTCTTCTGCAAAGCCATTTTTATAAATTTGTTCTGTCTCGAAAATAAGTTTTTCAAGATTTTGTATGTTTTGTTGAATGATGGTGATATTTTCTCTTGCTATTAATGCATTAAAAAAAGCGGTTGTTACATCATTTTTAATTACTTGCTCTTGAATGGCGGTTTCCTTTTTAGAGAGTTCAACATATTCCTGAGCACCCTTAACGCCAATTAGAAAAGAACCATTAAAAATGATTTGCGTAAGATTTATGTTCGCAGACAGATTATTGGGTGTGCCAAAAGTTGCTTCAATCGGTTCGGGATTGCCAAAAGTTCCTGCCGGAATGATACTGGCGGGCAGTTTTCCATAATGCGTGTACGATAATTCGCCATTTACTTGTGGCAACAAAACCCCCAGATATTCCTTTACTTTTAATTCGGCTTTTTCTATATCATAGTTGATGTCTGTTAGCGCATGTGAATGTTGTAAGGCATAAGCCTTTGCTTCATCCAGTGTGAAAACGGTGGTTTGTTGCGCAGATCCTTCTAAAAAGATAGCATAGATTGCGAGTAGAATAGGTAGCTTAAGATGTCTTATCATAAGAAAAATTAATAAAGTGTTTTAAACCGGATGTTGTAAGTATGGCCCTTAAATGGTATTCGATGAAGGCCTTAAAATATTGAGGAAAGTCCCATCTTTTTTCCGGAAATCTATCTTGTAAAGTAATCATGGAGGTTGAGCCACTAATATAAAATAGCGAAATCTTCTCCACCTCTATTTCTGGGCGATACAGCTGTTGCACAATACCTTTTTTGAGATTCTGTATAATTAAGTTAACGACAAACTCATTTTGATGTTTTTCTACTAATAGCCAACTTTCCGGATAAAATTTCTCTAACTCTGATAATCTTCCGGGAGTGAACTTATCTAAACAGGCAGCAATATAAAATCCAATCTTGAGCATCTCATCGACCGCATTATCAGTACTTAAACAGATATTTGTTGTATCCCTCTCAATAGAATCAATATCATATTGAACAGATTTAAGCACTAAATCCGCTTTATTCTCTACAAATTGATAAATGGTTTTTTTGGATATACCTAATTCTTTAGCAAGATCTTCCATCGTCACATTTCTAATGCCATTCCTAAGAAATAATTCCTTTGACTTGGTATAAATTTTCTCCTGAATGATATGGTGACAAGAAGCATGAATTTCCATGGCAATGCAAAACTAAATAAAAAACCATGGAAACCGAAAAAAGTTTTACAGTTTCCTATAAAGAAATTATTAATTCACTATTCGTCTTTAACTTATGTTAAGGTGTGTTATTGGAAATAGGGTTCCATACAAATACCCGGGCGATTAATTAACTTTTTCTAAAAGTTTGTATATTTAACCCAAAATTTTTAAACATGGCATATATTCCGGTAGTTGACCTAAGTGATTATTTATCAGGTGAGGAGGCGCGTAAGCAGAAATTTATTCAAGGATTTGGTAAAGCATATGAAGAGATTGGCTTTGCCGCAATAGAAAATCATGGCATAAGTCAGGATTTAATCAATAAATACTATGGATTGGTAGAGCAGTTTTATCAACTGGATTTACCCACGAAATTAAAATATGAAAAAGTAGAATTGGCAGGTCAAAGAGGATATACATCTTTTGGTCGTGAGAAAGCCAAACAAAGTGAAGTAGCGGATTTAAAAGAGTTTTGGCAAGTTGGACAATATATTGAGGATGGCGAAAAAATGTCCGAAGAAGACTACCCAGACAATTTGGAGGTGGCAGAGTTGCCTGATTTTAATGAAACAGGAAGACAATTATATAAGAGTTTTGAAAACTCTGGTCGTCATTTATTGCGCTCAATAGCGGAGTATTTAGCATTACCTGTTGACTATTTTGACGCAAAAATCCACAATGGCAACAGTATTTTACGTGCCATCCATTATCCACCCATTACACAAGAGCCAAAATCTGCCATCAGAGCCGAAGCACATGAAGATATTAACCTAATAACACTATTAGTTGGGGCAAGCGCTGACGGACTACAAGTACAAGACTTGCAAGGCAATTGGCATGATGCAAAAGCGGAACCACACCAAATCATGGTGAATGTTGGCGATATGTTGCAAAGATTAACCAATAATAAACTCAAGTCCACCACACATAGAGTGGTTAATCCACCCAAAGAAAAATGGCACACTCACCGCTATTCAATTCCGTTCTTCCTACATCCAAGAAGCGAGGTGCGGTTAGATTGTCTGGAAAGTTGTGTTACACCATCCAATCCATTACAATACGAGCCCATTAGTGCAGGAGAGTACTTGAATGAAAGATTGATAGAAATCGGATTGAAGAAATAATACTGCGCTAAAACAACTTACTATGATGTACCTTGACGATATAGTATGAAACATTTGGATTTGCCTGAGACCACGCTCGCACACAGAGAAATAGTTTTATCTAAACCGTTTTTAAAAAGAATTCATCAAGATTGGTACAATGACTTTAAAAGATACGACGAGCAGATTCCTTTAGAAGGGAAAACTATCGAGATTGGTGCTGGTGGCGGATTTTTAAAAGAGGTATATCCAACAGTAATTACCTCGGATATCATGAAGCTGGCGTGTTGCGATATGCAATTTTCCGCTACAGACATGCCTTTTCAAGACAATGAAATAAAGTCGATTTTTATGCTCAATGTTTTGCACCATATTCCCGACAACGAACAATTCTTTAAGGAGGCCGATAGAGTGCTAAAGAAAGGCGGATTCGTTTATATGATTGAACCGGCAACAACATTTTTCTCAAAGTTCATATACAAAAACTTCCACCACGAGCCATTCGATGAAAAGGCTACTGATTGGGCCTTTGAAAGCAAAGGACCACTAAGCGATGCCAATGGTGCCTTGCCCTATATGATATTCAAAAGAGATATCAATAAATTCAAAACATTGTTTCCGAATCTCGAATTAATACAGTTCAAATACCACACACCATTCAAGTATCTGCTTTCAGGAGGATTGTCAAAACCCGCATTAGTGCCACTATTTGCATACCCAATCATCCAACTAATAGAGAAAATACTGACGCCAATTTTACCCCAAATTGCATTATTTCAAACAATCATCATCAAGAAAAAATAACGATGGAATTAAGCATCCGTAAAAAAAATATCCATCAGCACTTCAATAGCTTGGCAAACGACTACATTTCGTATAGGAAACGCTTTTCTTACTATGAAAACGATATCGTTCAATACCTCAACTTCTTCTTACAAAGCGATAACAGCGTTTTAGAGATTGGTTGCGGTACAGGAAATACTTTGGCAAAGCTACTGGTAACAAAAAAAACAGGCATAGACATCAGCGAGAACATGATTGCCGTTGCCCAAAACAATGTACCGGACGCCACTTTTTATGTTATGGATGCGGAAAATTTCACCTTGCAAGAAAAGTTTGATGTCATCATCTTTAATAATGTTGTTGGCTATTTAGACAATATACAAGATGTTTTTTATGCCATCAAAGAAAACTGTCATGAGCATACACGCATCATCATTTCCTACTACAACCATTGGTGGGAACCAATCCTACATTTCGGTGAAATTCTTGGACTCAAAAAGAAATCGCCCCACCAAAACTGGCTCAACGAAGGCGATATCGCCAATTTATTATACCTAAGTGGGTTTGAAACTTATCGTACCAACAGAAGATTATTATTGCCGGTATTTATTCCAATACTTTCTTGGCTCATCAATAAATATATAGCAAAACTCCCCTTCTTCAAATCTTGCTGTTTAAATGAATTTATCATGGCAAGACCGCTATTGAGCAAAAGCGAAGAAGCCGTTCAGAACGATTATTCGGTAACCATTTGTATTCCTGCGCGCAATGAAAGCGGCAACATCGAAGCCGCCATCCAACGCATTCCCAAGTTTGGCAAACATCAGGAAATCATCTTCGTTGAAGGCAATTCCTCTGACAATACTTGGGAAACCATCCAACAGATACAGCAAAAATATAAAGACACCCACGACATAAAAATTGCCCAGCAAGAAGGCAAAGGCAAAGGTGATGCCGTCAGAAAAGGCTATTCCATGGCTTCTGGCGATATTCTGATGATCCTCGATGCAGACCTCACCATGCCGCCGGAGGAGTTGCCTAAATTTTATAACGCCATTGCCACCGGAAAAGCAGAATTCATCAATGGTTCCCGTTTAGTTTATCCCATGGACAAGAATGCAATGCGTTTTCTCAACACATTGGGCAATAAATTTTTTAGCAAAATGTTCAGCTGGCTGCTGGAGCAACCTATTAAAGATTCCCTATGTGGCACCAAAGTAATGTTCAGAGACGATTATCAACGACTCATTACCAACAGAAAATTTTTCGGCGATTTTGATCCGTTTGGCGATTTCGACCTCTTATTTGGCGCATATAAATTGAACCTAAAAATCATCGACTTACCCATAAGGTATCGAGAAAGGACTTATGGCGATACCAATATCTCCCGTTTTACTAATGGTTTCATGCTTTTGCGGATGTGTTGGTTTGCTATGGGAAAAATAAAATTCTGGTAATTGGGCGCGCCCCAAGGGTCAGGCTATCCACTTATACGCCTGCCACACCTATCCCAAAACCCACCCGGCAGGTAACGTTCCTATCCTTCGCGCAAAAAAATCGTGCATCCGTGGCAAAACTTTGTGCCACCTTTGTGTGCATTGTGATATTCGCAACGTGTATTGCGTATTATGACTTTTCCAAAAATTCGTGCATACGTGGCAGTCTTTGTGACTCCTTAAAGCGAAAGTGATTAGATTAACAATTGACTAATAACTAATTCGAAACCTTAGCGTCCTTTGCGGTTAGAAAAGTCCCCCAAGCCTCATATTCCATATATCAAGATAAAAATTAGTTATTTTATAATCCAATTCTATAAGATAAAAATTGCATAATTTCCTATATTTGCGGCTCAAAAATTAAAATTTTTAGCATGAAAGTAAGTGTAATAGGTGCCGGTAATGTAGGTGCTACTTGCGCAAACGTGTTAGCGGAGCGCGATTTTCTTAAAGAAGTGGTATTGTTAGACATAAAAGAAGGAACCGCAGAGGGGAAGTCCTTGGATATGTGGCAAACAGCACCCATCAATTATTACAGTACAAAAACTCTTGGCGTTACCAATAACTACGAAGCTACTGCCGGTAGTGATGTAGTGGTGATAACCTCCGGGTTGCCCAGAAAACCGGGTATGAGCCGTGATGATTTAATTTCTATCAACGCTGGTATCGTAAAATCTGTTACAGAAAATGTAATGAAGTATTCACCTAATGCCATCATCATCGTAGTTTCTAATCCTTTAGACGTGATGACTTACTGTGCATTTTTAGCAGCAAAAGTAGATAGCAAAAAAGTATTCGGTATGGCAGGTGTCTTAGATACAGCTCGTTATCGTGCATTCTTAGCAACAGAGTTAAACGTTTCTCCAAAAGATATTCAAGCAGTACTAATGGGTGGACATGGCGATACCATGGTGCCTCTACCGAGGTATACTACCGTAGCAGGTATTCCTGTTACCGAATTAATCTCTAAAGAAAAATTAGATCCAATCATCGAAAGAACAAAAGTAGGTGGTGGAGAAATCGTTAACCTTTTGGGTACATCTGCATGGTATGCTCCTGGAGCCGCTGCCGCACAAATGGCAGAAGCAGTTTTAAAAGATGAGCAAAGAATTTTCCCAGTAGCGGCATGGTTACAAGGAGAATATGGCATGAAAGACATCTATTTAGGCGTTCCGGTGAAATTGGGAAGAAATGGCATCGAACAAATCATAGAATTACCTTTGAATGAAGAAGAAATGAACCTCTTAAAAGGTTCTGCCGATGCAGTAAGAAGTGTATGTTCCGTTTTAGACAATATGAAATTGTTTTAAGCGTTATACTTATTCAATATAAAAGGGGCATATTTTTGCCCCTTTTTTTATACCTTTAATTTTTAAATACAAAATCTATGAGCAGAATAGGATTCATTATTTTTTTGGTTACCGTTGCCATGCTTTCATCTTGTAAAAAAGATTCGGCACCACCGTCAGTTACCATAGCTTGGAAAGCACAAAACAAAGGAGTGGATATCATCAAAGGAGGAAACCTGAAAGATGTCGAGAACAGAAATTTCAACTTCTCCGCCTTGAGATTTTATATCAATAATATTTCTTTAGTCGGGGTAGATGATGTAGTAACGGAATCAAAATCCGTTTTTTTATATGACTTAGGAAAGAACGAATTCGATATTTACTATAATTTTCCCGCAGGAAAGTACAAAGCCATCAGATTTGGCCTTGGATTGGATCCAACAACAAATGAATCAAACCCAAATTCTTTTGCGGACGACCACCCATTGAGTATTGAACAAGGTATGTATTGGGATATGCTTAAATATAGATTCTTAGTGATGGAAGGAAATTTTGACAATTCGCCCACAGGAACAGGCACACCTAACCAACCTTTTGCACTACATATCGGCACGGATGCCATGTACAGAACTGTTGAGATTTTTAAATCCATAGAAATTACTGACGGTAATAATGAACTGGATATTCCTTTTGAAGTCAATCAAATCTTATATACCACAGGAGATACGATAAAACTAACCGAACATTATAGCAACGACAGCAATACACCGGAGCAATTGGTAATTGGGAATAAAATGATGACAAACTTTAAAAATGCATTGGAATAAACCAAAGCCAACCTTTTTTGTTCACCATTCTAAAGTGAAAAATTACATATATATATGTCTATTTATAATCCTTTTTATATCTTGTAAAAAGGACGTAAAAGAAACCTGTGGAGGAGCGAAAACCACTCCATATATTTTTCCGGATTTGCCGGATTGGAAAGACATTGTGCAGGATCCAGAAAATCCAGTGACCAATGAGGGTGTGTATGTAGGAAGAAAACTATTTTATGACCCAATCTTGTCAAAAGATTTTACCGTTTCTTGCAGCACCTGTCATAAGCCGGAAAATTCTTTTTCCGATCCTTCAAAATTTAGCCAAGGCGTTGATGGAACGCTGGGAGATAGAAACTCAATGGCGTTGGTCAATCTTACGTGGGGAAAGAAATTTTTCTGGGACGGTCGTTCAGCAACGCTCAGAGAACAAGCTTTGATACCTGTGCCACATGAAAAGGAAATGAAACTTGCCTGGGAAGACGCTGTAGATCGACTAAACAAAGATGAAAAATACAAAGACTTATTCTGTCAGGCATTTGGCACCAGCAATATTACAAAGGAATTAGTAACAAAAGCACTCGCTCAGTTTGAAATGACCTTGATTAGCTATAACTCACAGTATGATAGGTTTTTACAGGGAACGTATAACCCGGATGCTTCATTTTTTAGAGGGCTGAATATTTTTATCACAGAAAAAGGAGATTGTTTCCATTGCCATGCATTGGCAGCCATAGAGTCATTTGCAGATCCCATTCGGGTATTTACCAATAACGGCATGGATGAAGTATCTGATGTTAATGCATTTTCAGATTTAGGCGTAGGAGGAATAACGGGCGCTGATAATGACAAGGGGAAGTTTAAAATCCCAACCTTAAGAAATCTTGCATTTACTGCACCCTATATGCATGATGGCAGATTTAAAACATTGGATGAAGTAATAGATTCCTATAATTTAGGCCCTCAGCAATCACCTACAGTAGACAATATCCTTATAGTGAAAGCCAATTATCGACTGGAAAATTTTGGACACTGGGGCTTAAACCTCACAGATGAAGAAAAACAAGACCTCAAAAATTTTCTATTGTCCTTCTCAGACACCTCTTTCGTCAACAATCCGGCATTCCAAAAGCCAGTGGAGTAAATTAGTGCATCCGTGGCATTTTTACATTTTGAATGTCTTTCATCTGCATTCAAAAAAATAGAACACAGAATAGGCTGATGTTGTCGATTTGAGCGAATCAATTATCTGCGCAAATCCAAAAGATTTGTGTCATCAGCGTTCCAAAATATTGTTGCTGACATTTTGTCAAAAAAACCTCCATGGCATATCATTTGCCAAAGAATAGCATCAAAAACACCAAAAATTAGTATTTTTTATGGAAAGAGGTTCAATTCATGTTCAAACGGAGAATATTTTCCCCATCATTAAGAAGTTTTTATATTCAGACCACGAAATTTTTCTTAGAGAGTTGGTTTCCAACGCTGTAGATGCCACACAAAAACTTAAGGGATTGGCAGCATTAGGCGAATTTAAGGGAGAATTAGGAGACGTGTCCATTCAAATTGCTATTGACAAAGAAAAGAAAACCCTCACCATTGCTGACAAGGGCTTGGGAATGACCGGTGATGAGGTGAAAAAATATATCAACCAAGTAGCATTCTCCTCCGCCGGAGAGTTTTTAGATAAATTCAAAGGAGTAGAAGACGGAAAAACCATCATTGGCCATTTCGGATTGGGTTTCTATTCTGCCTTTATGGTCGCAGACCGTGTAGAAATTTTTACCAAGTCTTACCAAGAAGCACCTGCCGTTCGATGGGAATGTGATGGAAGTCCCGAGTTTACATTAGAAGAAATCGAAAAGCAAGACAGGGGAACCGAAATTGTATTGCATATCAACGATGAAAGCCTAGAATTCCTTGAGGATCACAAAATTAGGTCGCTCCTTAAAAAATATTGTAAGTTTTTACCAATTCCAATTCAATTCGGAGAAAAATTCCTCTCAGAAGAAGATAAAAAAGAAGGAAAACTCCCTGAAGCAGACATCGTTAATATTACAGACCCAGCTTGGACAAAACAACCTTCATCGCTTACTGACGATAATTATATCCAATTCTACAAAGAATTATATCCTTTTGCACATGAGCCTTTGTTTTGGATACATTTAAATGTAGATTACCCATTTAACCTTACCGGAATCCTATATTTTCCAAAATTGAACAAAGGGTATGAAGTAGAAAAAAACAAGATACACCTCTATTGCAATCAAGTATTTGTGACAGATAATGTCGGTGAAATTGTACCGGAATATTTAACACTTTTACATGGCGTTATAGATTCTCCAGATATTCCGCTCAACGTTTCTAGAAGCTACCTGCAAAGCGATAGTAACGTTAAGAAAATCAATAGCCATATATCAAAGAAAGTTGCGGACAAATTGGCAGAATTGTTCCAAAAAGACAGAGCAGTATATGAACAAAAATGGAACGACATAGCACTCTTTGTAAAATACGGCATGCTAAGTGACGATAAGTTTTATGAGCGTGTAAACGCATCATGTTTACTTGAAAACGTTGAGAACCAATTTTTTACATTGGAAGAGTATAAGGAAAAAATAAAAGACGCTCAAACCGATAAGGACGGAAATTTGGTATTGCTCTACGCCGTTGATAAAGAGCAACAACACAGTTATATTCAGGATGCACAATCACGAGGACTAGACGTATTGATATTAAATTCCGTTATTGATAACCACTTTATCCAGTTAGCAGAGTCAAAAAATGAGAAAACACAATTTAAACGTGTGGATGCAGATATCACTTCCAACCTCATTCCAAAAGAGGAAACGATTGAATCGGTTATGAACGATGAACAAAAGGAAAAACTGAAAAATAGTTTTGAAGAACAAGTCGATAAAATGCAGGTTCAGGTAGAACTAAAGCCACTTTCTCCCAACGATGCTCCCGTATTAATTACCAGAAACGAATTCATGAGGAGAATGAAGGAAATGTCGGCGATGGGTGGTGGAAGTAATATGTTCATGATGGGCGACCTTCCCGAACAACTCAATCTTGTCGTGAACACCAACCATCCTTTAAATATCGGCTTATTAGAAAAAAGCGAAGAAGAAAGACAAAAACGCATTAAACAACTATACGACTTAGCGTTGCTCTCACAAAACATGTTGAAAGGAGAAGCACTCACCAATTTTGTGAAAAGGAGTTTTGAATTAGCCATATAGTAAGTTGTAAGTAATTAGTTTTAAGTCTTTAGTAGTTAATCAGTTTACAAATTACCTATAACTTAAAACCAAGAACTTATAACATATGCATGCTCCAAGCGATTATGGATTCAAATGTTTTTAGATCAATTTGATGAGATAGCCAATGACAGGTTATCGTGCGTTCCATGGTATTGCCCGATGCATATTGGCTTAACCATTCTATCGTTAGGTTCGGAAGAACAGTGGTGTCTAACATGCCAAGAACTATCATTCTTTTAGGACAATTCCGCTCCATTATAGGTGGTACTACTGTTTTATCTATACTTCTATATGCTAGTGCAGGGTTAAACAATAAACATGGAATACCCAATTTCTCTGACAACCAAAACCCAAGGTAACCACCGAGCGAACTGCCGACAATAAAATTGATGTTATTGTCTATTGCATACCTTTCTAGTATGGTGTAAGCATTCGCTTCATTCCTGTAATCAATAGTTAAAGCAAATGTTTCCATTCCGACATCTTTTAGTATTTGCATTTTCTGTGGTAGAGGGGAGCTGTCCAAGCCATGTATATATAGACACCTAATGTTTTTCATTGTTTAGTTTTTGCTGACTAGTATTTTGAATAAAATTAGACAAAAATGATAGTTTGGTAAGTTTTTTGTATTAACTTTATTTAAATTTAAAAAAGAATGTCAGAATTAAACGGATTATTACAAAGTGTACTCAATGAAGACACGATTGCACAAATTGGTGGACAATTAGGTGTCGATGCCAATCAGGCAACACAAGCTATTAACCTTGCTTTGCCAACGCTTTTAGGCGCCTTAAGTAAAAATGCACAATCAGAACAAGGTGCTGAGAGTTTGTCAAATGCCCTAAACAAAGACCATGATGGTAGTATTTTAGATATGTTGCCACAGTTTTTAGGCAATGCATCACAGGGTCCAGGAGCAGCAATCCTTGGTCATATCCTTGGTGGAAAACAACAACAAGTACAACAACAAATTGGACAGCATACGGGTATGAATCCTCAAGCGGTCGGACAGTTGTTGATTACATTAGCACCCATCATTATGGGAGCATTGGGTAGGCAGCAAAGACAACAAAATACAGGAGGAAACTTAGGCAACCTAATTCAAATTTTAGGTGGTGCCCAGCAGCAACATCAACAACAACAAAGCAATAATCCTTTTATGCAAATTTTAGGACGTGTTTTAGATAAGGATGGAGATGGTAGCATGCAGGATGACGCCATGAATATGGGTGCAAAAATCCTCGGAAATCTTTTTAAGAAATAATAAATCGTTGATTATCAGCTTTTATAGAGCGGGTTATGCCCGCTTTATTTATTTATATAAGCAAAGATCTCAATACTCCATACAAACTATGGATTACTAATTCAACGAGACATCCTATAAAATGTTCCCAAAGGCAGGTTCTTTTTATATTGATCACTGAAATAAAATTCTCCAAATTCCTTTTTCTTACAATCGCCAAAATGGTTGGTTATCAACGTGTCAGCGATGAGAGAGGATAGACCCATAGAATATAAATTCAACACCAAATAGCTGTTTTTGGGATATAAAAGCTGACTGCAATGAAAAAGCAGTTCGTTGATACGTTCTTCCATTACCCATTTTTCCCCTTCCGGCCCTCTGCCATAAGCAGGTGGGTCGAGAATAATGCCATCGTATTTATTACCTCTTCTAACTTCTCTTTTAACAAATTTCATGGCATCATCAACAATCCACCTGATGCCATCCATTCCGTTGAGTTCCATGTTGTCATTTGCCCAGGTTACGACCTGTTTAACGGAGTCTACATGTACAACATCCGCACCACCCAATCTTGCTGCCAAAGTTGCAGCACCAGTATAGGCAAATAAATTTAACACCTTTGCGTTAGTAGATTTTTTGGCATGTTGATACACATATTCCCAATTTGATGCCTGTTCCGGAAACAATCCAATGTGCTTGAAAGCCGTCAATCCAAGTCGAAACTTTAGGTTTAATCCGGAATCACTTTTATATTCAATGAACCAACGATCTTTTATTCCCGGTTTTAATTTCCATTCTCCAGTTTCTCCTGAACCTTTTTGCTTCACAAACAAAGCATCCGCACGCATTTCCCATTCTTCCACTGATAATTCAGGTTCCCATACCGCCTGAGGTTCCGGTCTAGAGAGTGTAAGGTTTCCGAACCGCTCCAATTTATGGAAATTTCCCGAATCGATTAATTCATATTCTTTCCAGAAGCTCCCGACATTAATAGTTTGCATAAAATTGTTTATTCGACAAAAGTAAACTTAAATACGGAATTCTTAAGAATGAAAAGTTTACCAAACAATTCTTGATTGTTTTATGAAATCTCGAAGAAATATTGTAATTTAGTTGAACAAATTTTAGAGATGAAGGCAAAGAAAATAATAAACATCCTTTGGCTGACCATTTTATTAGGATGTAAACAAGAGCAAGTTGAGATTAATGCACCTGCCAATGATAACCCGTCCATTACACTTACTAAACTGGCTTTTAGCTCGTGTGGCAATCAAAATCTAGAGCAACCTATCCTCTATACGATCGCCAATTACCAACCGGATGTTTTCTGCTATGTCGGAGATAATGTGTATGGAGATACCAGAAATATGTCTGTCCTTAGACAGCAATACGCCAAACTAGCCTCAAAACCAGAGTTTGCAAAATTAACAGCTGAAACACCCATTATTGCCACTTGGGATGATCATGATTACGGGGAAAATGATGCAGGCACATTCTATCCAATGAAAAATTTCTCTAAGGATATCTTCCTAAATTTTTGGGGCGAACCAGCTTCAAGCCCCAGAAGAAGTAGAGATGGCATATATACATCGTATTATTACGGTGATCAAGAACACAGAGTGCAAATAATTTTATTAGACAATAGATACAATAGAAGCAATCTGGACGGCAGTTTAATTGGCTACACGCCTTCCAATGATCCAACAAGGACAATGCTGGGGGAAAATCAATGGAATTGGTTGAAAAATGAATTGTTGCAGCCAGCAAAAATTCGCATCATCGCTTCCAGTACACAATTTTGTGTGGAACACAATGGATGGGAAGCATGGGCGAATTTCCCTTTACAACAAGAAAAAATGTTTGAAACCATCCGTGAAGCACATGCTGAGGGCGTTTTCTTTTTATCAGGAGATGTACACTATGGAGAGTTAAGTAAGCAAACACCGGAAGATCTTTATCCTATCTACGACCTTACCTCCAGTGGCATTACAAATATTGAAGACAATCCGGCACCCAATCAATACCGCATCGTCACCAAAGATCCGATAATGATAAGGCATTTTGGCGCCATCGAGATTAACTGGGACGTAAATCCAGTAACAATTACCTATAAAATTATTGGAGGACAAGGAAATACAAGATTAGAACACACCATCGACTTGGATGAGTTGAAATTTTAGTTTGTCGTTGATAATCAACTATAAACATAACCCTTGAAGGTTCTATGTTCATTTATAAATTCGTTCAAGAATTGCACTACAATGATTCTAACAAAATAAAAATGCGGGCGCAAAACGTCCGCATTTTTGTTTCTATTCGTTGACAATCAACGACTAATTGTTAATAGTAATGTTATAATCTCCTTCTACCTTAAAATCGGCAATCCAGCCACCATTTACGGTTTTCTGCTGAAGAAGTTCTATATTATTTCCTGAGATTTGCGGTTCTTTATTCCAATTTGGAATCCAAATTTGTGTTATTCCTTGCTCTTTTCCTGCAAACGCCGACATAACAAAGTTGCCGGTTTCAGGATTTGAGGTGAAAGAAATTTTGCTGCCGTGTATTGCTAAAGGTCGAGTGCGTGCTAATATTCGCAAATAGGTGTCATTAATATTTCCTGTAGGATGAGCGTTGGCATCTAACTCGATAAGGTGCAATGATGTGGGGGCATAAACGGTGCCATCCCAGCTGATAGCATGTGGATCTCCAGGCGCTTGTGCCCATTGCCACCAGGTTGAAGACGCCAAAGCTTGGTCTTCCAATTTGGCAAAGCGCATCAATTTTTGCTTGTCTAAAGCAGTATCTCCAAAAAATCCCCATTCACCGATGAACATCGACATTTTATACAATTTACTTAAATTCTGCAGCAACTCATAGCCTTGTTCAATGGTTAATTCATAGGAGATGGACTCAAAATAATTGTGTGGCGCGAAGACAATATTTGGTTCGTCGGTAAAATCTGTTTTAACAATGCCGGGGAGCGGTTGGCCGTTCCAAGTTATGGTCGTTTCGAAGAAGGCTATATGTTCTAAGCCATTAGATGTTGCCTCAGCATTTCTAATTGCTGCTATAAGTTTACGGTAATACTTTGCAACTTTCTCTAATTCTTGCGTGATAGGCTTATATCCTAAGCCGGGTTCATTGAGTAAATCATACCCTACAACATTGGGATATTTTGCTGTTGCTTTTACCAATTCTGCCCACGACCAAATGGCTTCATCCTGAATATTGTCTTTATTGTCCCAAAAGTTCTGAAAGGCGTGTATGACTGCAGGCGCACTTTCCCTGCCTGTCGTTCTGCAAGTAGAAGCGCCATCGGTAAAGGTAGCCCATTCAGGTGCGCCATCCCAACCATTATTCGGTAATTCGCAATTATCTCCTTCTGCAGAAACAATGCTCTTCCCCCATGCATCTTGGTGCATGTCTAGAAGGACATATATGCCATATTCGCCTGCATCTTTTACCGCTTGTTCAATTTCTTGTATGTAGGCTTGATTTATCACGCCCTTTTGCGGTTCTAGCTTACTCCAATTGAAGATTAAGCGGACGCAGTTCATCCCATGCGAGGCCATTTTTTTAAAATCTTCTTTGTCGTAAGATTTTGTGGTTGGAACAGCAATATTTCCTTGCCAGTAATCTCCTAAGACATTATAGTTGACGCCTCGAAGCAATACTTGCTGCTGTTTTTGGTTATATATAGCGGGGTTATCTCCTTTTACCGCATACAGGAGTTGTTCCGGTGTGGATTTGACCTCATCCTTTTTACATGATGTGATAATCCATAAAAACAACAAAAGAATTGATATTTTGTAAACGTTCATTTTCAACGATTAATGTTATTCAGAATCTTTAAGACCATCCCATCCCAGAGAAATGATATCATGATAATTGTCTCCTTTAGTATGTAATCTAATCCCTGTGTTTTCGTCCATCATTCTGCCAATGATAGAAATATTCAGGTTTTGCTTTGTTCTCTGAATATCCTTTTCGGAGATGGTAAATAAGAGTTCATAATCTTCTCCGCCACTCAATGCACACGTGATGGGATCCATATGAAAATTGATGGCTTGAAGTTTTGTATCTTCTGCAATAGGTACTTCCGCTTCCTCTAATTGACAGCCTAATTGTGATTGCTTGCAGAGGTGTAATATCTCAGAAGAAAGTCCGTCAGAAATATCTATCATTGAGGTGGGAATGATGTCGTTTTGCGCAAAGAAATCGATGATGTCACGGCGAGGCTTCGGTTTCAACTGCCTACCGACAACATATTCATGTCCAGAAAGATCTATTCCTGCATGAGGGTTTTCCAAGAATATTCTTTTTTCACGTTCCAATAATTGCAAACCGATATAAGCACCACCGACGTCACCGCTCACGCAAAGATAATCGCCTTCTCTTGCACCACTTCTTCGGACAATTTTCTCTTCATCTTGCTCTCCAATAGCCACTACATTTATTATCAATCCCTTTTGTGATGCCGTAGTATCTCCACCGATTAAGTCAACTTGATACTTCTTGCATGCCAATTTGACACCTTCATACAATTCATCCAGTGCTTCAACAGAAAACCGATTAGAAACGGCCAAGGATATAAGAATTTGTTTTGGATGGGCATTCATGGCGTAAACGTCTGAGAGGTTAACCGCAACAGCCTTGTATCCTAAATGCTTTAATGGGGTATAAGTAAGGTCAAAATGTATGCCTTCAACGAGTATATCGGTGGTCACCACTTGTGTTTTGCCATTTGCGTTGATGATGGCAGCATCATCACCGGACCCTAAAATGGATGAATCATTGATAAGAACGATATCTTCTACCAAGCGTTCTATCAATTTAAACTCTCCTAGTTCACTTATTTCAGTACGTACTTTTTCCATAAAACAAAGGTAATGAAACAGATGAATAGTTTAGCAACCTCGAGGGTTGAAGTTTCTTTGTTGAAAATCAACCTCGAGGGTTGAAATATGATACGATTATAATTCAATAAAGCAAAAAATTACAATTCGCTGATTATCAAACAAATGAAACAAAAACAGCATTCGATTTGTTTCATATTTTTCGTTTTTCAACCTCGAGGGTTGAATGAATTTTATCCCATTGTTAATTTTTGTGAAATTGAAATGCACTCCAAAACAAAAATGGTTTTGGCATAGTTATTGAAATAGTTAGGGTAAGCAAAAAATATTAGATCCTAAAATTGCTTTTTCATTTGGTTGGTTTTTGGCCCCCTGTTTCTACAGGGGGTTTCTTTTTTAAGGATAGTTACATATTTGAAGCTATTCTGAGTTATAGCTATTGCTTTTTAGTTTCCATTGTTTCTCTTTTACCTGCGCTTTTACTACTTCTATCACCTGATTTGCAACACCCGTAATCATGCTGACTTTTATTCCTTCGCCATCTTTAGCATATAAAATACTGTGCATAACGGCAGTAGTAATTTCTTCGATTCCTCGCTTGTTTTTTGATTTTTCTAAGTCATCCATCATATTATCGACCACATTAAAAGTAATATCGCTGATGGCATGGTCTAATGTGTTGGCAATTATTTTTCCTACGCCGGGTATGAGTTTAATGTTTTCAACTTCTCGGTTTTCTTTAACCGCTCTTGTGATGAGATCCTTAACGTATTGATGTAATTCTGTTTGATGCTGTGTATACGTCAATGTAATGGCGTTAGAAACGCGTTCACTCAACCATTCCGAAATAATCTCACTTTTCGGCAATAGCACTTCCCGGGTAACTTTTTCTACAATGGGGTTTCCCGTTTGCATTTCGTCCTGAACGCCATCTAAAACTTTTACCACTACCCTATCAGAGATTTCTTCGACGAAAATGTCTGTGTACTTTGCTACCTGCTTAAAGATAAATGTTTTGGTGATATCGATTACGCCAAGCCTTTGTAAGCGATAAAACAAGCCAAAGACCCTCAAGAGTCTAAACAATCTGAATGTTCCATTTAAAGGGATGCAACCCAATACATCATACCAATGAATGAACGGGTAATAAAACCACCTAAAATATGTTTTTTTATATATTGCCCATAACCACCTCAACAGTAACTCGGCAACAAACACGGATACAAAAATCAGGTCTATTAAGTTCGTATTGGGGTGTATATCGTGCTGATACCAGTTGTAAAATCCCGGGATAATTTTCTTCCAAAGTCCGGAAAAGAAATGCCAACTCCATGCCCAGTCAAAGATAATGCCTCCTAAATTTATCGCTACGAGTAGCAACATAAAGAGATCGACGGCAATAATACTGGAGTTTTTACTTCTTCGTATCTTCTCTAAGTCAATTTTAAAAATTCTGTATAATTTACTTTTTCCCATGCTTACGGCTGAGGTTTCCCTTTCTTATTATTGGCATTTTTTCCGGTGAAATATTTTAAGAAAACGATTTCTTTTTCTGTGAGGTTTCTGTACTTTCCTCTTGGAAGATCCTTTTTTGTCAACCCTGCGTAAGTGATTCTATCTAACTTAACTACCTGATAGCCTAGATGTTCAAATATTCTTCTTACGATTCTATTCTTTCCAATATGTATTTGTATGCCAATGGTTCTTTTGTCACCACCTGAATATTCGACGGCATCAACGTTGGCGACGCCATCTTCGAGGGTGACTCCGGCACGTATTTTTTCTAAATCGGGTAGGGAAAGGTTTTTATCTAATTGAGCCTCATAGAGTTTCGGGATGGCGTTGCTGGGATGCGCTAAATTTTGCGCTAAATCGCCATCGTTTGTCAAGACCAGCAGTCCTGTAGTATTTCTATCTAATCTCCCTACCGGATACAATCGGGTTCTATCTGCTTCTTTGATATAGTCTAATACCGTTTTTCTGCCTTTTTCATCTGAAGTGGTGGTAATGCAATCTTTAGGTTTGTTGAAAAGGATATATATCTTTTTATCGGAGACCACCTTTTTGCCATTGTGTTTAATGAGGTCTTTTGCAAATACTTTGTGTCCCATTTCGGTGACGACCACACCATTAACGGTAATTTCTCCATTTTGTATCAGTTCGTCTGCTTTTCTTCTGGAGCATATTCCTGCATTGGAAATATATTTATTCAAACGAATGCCTTCATCCGGTTTAGGCTCGAACTTTTTTATAATGCTGCCGGGTTTCTCACGTGAAACCGGTTTGAATCCCGAGCTACTCGGTTTGTTGAATGTTTTCTTTTTCACCTATTTGATTTTCAATTTCTTCAAACTCTTTTAATTTCGGGAGCTCTGTTATGTCGTTTATTCCGAAATAATCCATAAAGTATGCTGATGTTCCATAAAGTAGTGGTTTTCCGACTTCTTCACTTCTTCCTACGATTTCTACGAGTTCTTTTTCCATGAGTTTCTGGATAGTATAATCTGAATTTACGCCACGGATATGTTCCACTTCGCCTTTTGAAACGGGTTGTTTATAGGCAATGATTGCCAATGTTTCCATTGCTGCAGTTGTGAGGCGCTTGTTTGCTTTGCGCTCTTGAAATTCCGCTACTATAAGGTGTAGGTCTGGTTTTGTCAGGAACTGATACCCGCCTCCTGTTTGGATGATTTCAAAGGGGTAATCTTGCGCCTGATACTTCTGGACGAGTTCATTGAGTATTATTTCTATGGTTTCTAATGTGAATGCCAAAGGATATAATTTCTCAAAAAAAACATACAAATCGTTGGCAGTTAGCGGTTGTGTGGAAGTAAAAACAAGTGCTTCCATTTGTAACCTTAGTGATTGTACTGTCATCATATTTCAAAAATACCTATTTTAAAGGAAAAAGAATGCCCATAATAAAAAAATGGTTCGTGAATAACACGAACCAACTATATTTATTTGGTTACGGTAATGTTTATCCCGCTGATAAGGCGGCGGCTCCACTTACTATCTCGGTTAATTCGGTAGTAATTGCCGCCTGACGAGCGCGGTTATAGGAGAGTTTCAGCTCTCTTAGCAATTCATTTGCATTCTCAGAGGCTTTATCCATTGCCGTCATTCGTGCGCCATGTTCAGAAGCATTTGAATCCAACAAATACCTAAAAAATTGTGTTTTCAATATTTTTGGCACCAACTCTTCCAATAATTGTTCTTTACCCGGCTCGAAAGCATAATCTGCATTTGTTTTAGAGGTAGACACTTCAAATTGAATGGGTAGGAATTGTTCCTTCGTAGCAATTTGAACAGCAGCATTTCTAAATTGACCGTAAACAACGTCCACTTGGTCATAATCTCCGGAATTAAATGCATCCATGATATATTGAGCTGCTTTGGCGGTTTCTTCGAAATTCAACTTAGCAAATAATCCCAAAAACTCCGTATTGATATACATTTTTGTAGATTTGAAGGCGTCGTTCCCTTTTTTGCCGATACAAAGCAAATCCACACTTTTCTTTTCTACAAATTCTTTATAATCGTTTGCCAATAAGGTTTTAACCGCTTTAATATTATTGGCATTAAAGCCACCACACAATCCTTTATCAGAAGTAATTAATACGATCAAGATTCTTTTTACAGGTCTCTGTTGAGCATAAGATATAGAAACATCTCCTTGTAAACTTCCTGCAATATTGCTAAGAACGGAAGACAATTGTGTTGAATATGGTCTAATTTGAATGATACGGTCTGTTGCTCTTTTGAATTTTGCAGCAGAAACCATCTTCATGGCTTTAGTAATCTGTATGGTTGAATTTACAGATGCTATCCTTCCTCTTACTTCTTTTAAATTAGCCGGCATTCTATTCGCTTGTTTTCAATTATTTGTAATTTGGTTCTAGTTCTGCTGCCAATGCTTCTATTTTATTGGTAAGGTCATCGTTAAAATTGCCTTTCTTCAATTCAGCCAATACATCCGGTAGTTTTACGGACATCTGATTAGAGAAGTCTTCTTCAAATTCTTTGATTCTATTTACCGGAATATTTCTCAATTTCCCTTTAGTTCCTAAGTAGATTATTGCTACTTGCTTTTCTACGGTTACAGGAGAGTATTGTGCTTGCTTTAAGATTTCCACATTTCTCTTTCCTTTCTCTAATACCGCCATCGTTGCAGGGTCAAGATCGGAACCAAATTTTGCGAATGCCTCTAGTTCTCTATATTGTGCCTGGTCTAATTTCAAAGTACCAGCCACTTTTTTCATTGATTTTATTTGTGCATTACCTCCAACGCGCGATACGGATATACCTACGTTGATGGCAGGACGCACACCTGCATTGAACAAGTTAGACTCTAAGAATATCTGACCGTCGGTAATAGAAATTACGTTGGTTGGAATATATGCAGAAACGTCTCCCGCTTGTGTTTCGATGATTGGCAACGCTGTTAAGGATCCACCTCCTTTTACCATTCCCTTAAGGGAATCCGGTAAATCGTTCATATTAGAAGCGATGGTATCATCATTGATTACCTTTGCGGCACGCTCTAACAAACGTGAGTGTAGATAGAAAACGTCTCCTGGGTAAGCCTCACGTCCCGGAGGGCGGCGAAGCAATAATGAAACTTCACGATAAGCTACTGCTTGTTTGGATAAGTCATCATAGATGATAAGTGCAGGGCGACCTGTATCACGGAAGAACTCTCCGATGGCGGCCCCTGCGAAAGGAGCAAAGAAAATGTTTGGCGCCGGGTCAGAGGCATTTGCAGCAACAATAACGGTATATGGCATTGCTCCTGCTTCTTCTAAAGTTTTAGCGATACCGGCAACGGTAGAAGCCTTTTGACCGCAAGCGACATATATACAAAATACTGTTTCGCCTCTATCGTAAAATTCTTTTTGATTGATGATGGTGTCTATTGCAATAGCCGTTTTTCCAGTTTGACGGTCGCCAATGATTAACTCCCTTTGACCACGACCGATAGGAATCATGGCGTCAATAGCTTTAATCCCTGTTTGTAAAGGTTCATTAACAGGCTGTCTATAAATAACCCCTGGTGCCTTTCTTTCCAATGGCATTGAATATGTTTGACCAGTTATCGGTCCTTTTCCATCAATTGGTTCGCCAAGCGAGTTTACTACGCGTCCCAACATTCCTTCTCCTACGTTGATGGATGCAATTTTTCCAGTTCTTTTAACAGAATCTCCTTCTTTAATCTCATCTGAAGAACCCATCAATACAACCCCAACATTGTCTTCTTCAAGGTTCAATGCTATGGCTCTGATGCCATTTTGGAACTCTACTAATTCTCCGGCTTTTACCTTAGAAAGGCCATACACCCTTGCAATACCATCACCTACTTGAAGTACAGTACCTACTTCTTCTAACTCTGCTTGAGAATTAAAGTTTGACAACTGACTTCTTAATATGGATGAAATTTCATCTGGTCTTACTTCTACCATTTTATTTCGATTTATCTTAATTTAAAATAAGTTCTCTTTTTAATTTTTGTAGTTTGTATGCTACACTATCATCATAAACACGATCGCCGAGCTTGACAATAAATCCACCCAAGATGCGTGCATCGACATCTACTTTAACTTTCACATTCTTGAGATGAAGGCTTTCTTTTACCTCTGAAGCAATTTTCACCAAAGATTCTTGCTCGAGTGCTACGGCAGTGGTGATCGTTATTTCGCTCACCTCATTTAACTCACTCACTTGTGTTTTGAAAGAATCGAGGATTTCTGCAAGATGTGCTTCTCTCTTCTTTTCTATGACCAAATGAAGAAAATCTTTTGTGTCTGCAGATATTTTATCAGAAAATAAGGCATCAAAAATGGATAATTTCTTTTCTGTTTTAACAATAGGATTCTTCGTTAACGCTTTAAATTCTCTTGAAGCCGACAAAGCTGATTCTATTGTTTCAACGTCGCTAGAAATTACTGACAATGTATTGTTAGTAATTCCCTTTTCTAAGAGTGACTTGGCGTATCTTGTTGCTAACCTATATGCTGACATACTTAGTTAAGTTTAAATTTATCCACCAATGAATTCACCAAGTTTTGATGATCCTTTGTAGAATCGAGTTCCTTCTCTAGTACCTTTTCAGCAATTTCCAAAGCCATTTTCGATACTTCTTGACTCAACTTGCTTCTTACATCTGCAATTGCTGTAACTTTTTGTTTCTCAATTTCGCCGATTGCTTCATCCTTCATTTTTGCGGCCTTCGCTTGTGCTTCGGCGATGATAGCTTCTTTTGCTTCCTTTGCGTCTTTCAACATGGCTGCTCTTTCTTCTCTTGCCTGCTTTAACAAGTTCTCATTGTCATTTTGTAACAATTTAATCTCATCTTTTGCCTTTTCGGCTGCGGATAAAGCGTCTGCAATTGAGTCACTTCTTTTCTTTATCGCTTCACCTATTGGCTTAAAGGCAAATTTGCTGGCTAATGTCCAGAAAAGAACGAATATTAAAGTTGTCCAGAACACCAGACCTAAATCGGGTGCAATCAACGACATTGGATCGAATAAATATAAATTCATAACTTGATTAAGTTTAATAAACTGATATGGGGAGTGTTCGACTCCCCTTTAATAATTCAGTTATACTATGAGTTCATTAAGAATGATAAGATCATTCCGATAAGCGCTGCACCTTCTACTAGCGCTGCTCCTAAGATAAAAGTACCTCTGATACCATCCAATGCTTCTGGTTGTCTTGCGATACCTTCCATTGCTTTGTTACCAATTAAACCGATACCTAATCCAGCTCCTATCGCTGCTAAACCTGCGCCTATTGCTGCTAAACCTGTCATAATTTCGTTTTTTAAGTGTTTATTATTAATAAATTTAATGATGTTCGTCCTCTGCTACTGCGCTTGAAATAAATATTGCTGACAATAGCGTAAAAATATATGCTTGTAAGAATGCTACTAACAACTCCAACGCAGACATGAAAAGTACAAATGGAACGGCCATTGCAGAACCTGCAAAAGCGCCACCTAAACTCTCGCCATTCTTACCTAAGATAAATATTAAACTTACCAAGCTTAATATTACAACGTGACCGGAAGTAATGTTTCCAAAAAGACGCATTGCCAAAGCAAATGGTTTTACAAACATACCTGCGATTTCAACTGGTGTAAGAATGATTAATACCCACTTAGGAACACCGGGCATTGCAAAAATATGGTGCCAGTAGTGTTTGTTTCCGTTTAATGTAATCACAAGAAAAGTGCATATCGCTAAAACTGCTGTAAATGATATGTTACCTGACGCATTTGCTCCTCCCGGAAAGAAAGGAATCAAGCCAATTAGATTGATAATAAGTATGAAGAAAAACAATGAAAGCAAATACGGCGCATATTTGTCTGCCTTTTTGCCTAAGTTTTGCTTGATAACGTCTTCGTATATGTATAAGAAAATTGGTTCGAATAGTGCTTGAAAGCCTTTTGGTGCCACATTTGCTCCTCTTTTATAGCTACGAACCACCATAGAAAAGGCAATAGTTAATAACAACACGCCTAATAGCATGGTGAAAACATTCTTAGTAATGGAGAAATCTATAAATTTTGAGGAATCTGTAGCACCGAAGTAACTTAACAAATCGGAACTTCTCTTTCCTGTAGCGGCATCCACTACTTTTCCTGTATGGTGATCCAATGTGAAACCATCTACAACTTCTTCATGATGAAATCTTGAAGAGGAAAAAACGGATAATTTATTATTGCGCCATAAGATACATGGCAAACCGAAGGTTATATGCTTTCCATTAATTGTTGCTATGTGATAAATGTTGGCATCTGCAACGTGGTTCATGATGACGTCCACCGGGGATTCTTCCTCTGCACTCTCGGTATGGGATACTTCACCGTATATGTTGTCTAGTTTTTCAACTGCAACCTCATGTGAAGATGCATGATTGACTACGGTTGTGTCTTGAGCAAAAGTATTTGCTGATATAAATAATAAGAAAACTAAAACTATCTGCCTCATAAAAAAAATTGCACCGGACTTTTAAAATCCGGTGCAAATTTACGAAATAGTCTCTGATTTTTAAAACAATCTAAAGACGTAATGTTTTTTTAAACTATTGCTTAGTGCCACATCTAGACAAAGCTAATGCGTCTTCTAAACGATAACCATCAGCGCAAATTGTTAATGTTGCATCGTCATAGGATTCATTAGAGAATTCCCAAGTTCCGAAGTTTCCAGCAGCAGTTTGCGTTCCATCAGTATCAGTTATATCTAAACCGCCAGACTGACTGTGATACATAATTGATACTAGATTCTTCCATGCCAAATTAGTAGAGAAAATTGGATTATCCAACAAATAAACGCCTGGAACCACTTGCGTTACTGTAGATACGGCTACGCCATTTCTATAATACTCTCCACTAATATCTGTTTCATAAGGATCAGATGGTGGGTCTAGTACTAAGAAAGTGGAACTTGCAGAGCCCGCATATCCTCCTTTATTAACAGCAACCAATTTCAATGAAACGGTTCCAGGAATTAAGGTGTCGCCTGCCCATTCCGGATCAGTAAACCAAATTGTGTCAACAGTTACACCATCTACATCGAAACCGAAAACAGTATCAACAGCATAGCCAACAACTCCATCTATACGCTCAATTTGAGCATCAAAAGCACCGCCAACGGCTCCTAGATATTGGTCTTCCATAAGGTTGACAATTAAAGGAACGCTCACTTGACGTACAGTACTTGCAGTAGGGTCTTCTTTCTTACATCCAGAAAAAAGAGCTACCATTGCTAGAACAACAAATGTTATTTTCTTCATATCTTTTATTTTTCAATTATTAATTATCCCAGAACACTTTGTTTGTAATTTCGCCTTGAGCAGGAGCATTTGAATTTAAACTTACCTCTGTTTGCGCATACAACAATAAAGATGGATGAATATTCGCTCCAAGAGGGCTATTAATGGGAACTTTAAATAATCCACCCGCGCCTCTGAAAATCGTTTGACCTGGTTTGTCGAATCTTCTACACTCAATCCAACCCTCTGTTGGTTGACGACCGTTCAACGCTACCCATTTTTCCAAGGCAATTGAACGAATCTTTGATGCTTCGTCAGTAATGTCATAAGGATATTCTCCAAGATAAGCAGCAGCATCTCCTGCCGCAAAGCCATTTTCAATAAAACTGGCCGTTACTGCATCATTAAAGAATGATTCATCATCACCTGAGGCCCAACCTCTTGCAAAAGCTTCTGCAATTAAGAATTGACTCTCACTCCAATTAGATAAAACCACTGGTGCAGATGCTCTGTATAAATCTAAGCTAATAGTAGAAAGCTCTGTTTTACTTACTGGAGTTCCTGGTTGGTTTGCATAACCTGGATCTAAGCCTACATGACTGCCTGCATCAGGACCTGTTGTAGCCGGAGCATACAATGCATCGATTCTTGGATCTACTCTGCTCAACAAAAAGTTAATGCTTGTTGAATTTCCAACATAGAAGTTCTTCAAACCTGACTCTAAGCTTGCAAACAATGGATTTACGTTAATAGTAGAAGCAGCCGTTCCACTATATCCGTTGATTTGAGCTTCCCATAGTCCAAAATCATCATACTCAGCGAATAATGCAGCAGTGCTGTCTGCCATTGCGGCAGCATTAGCTGTTTCAGACTGGCGTAAGAAGACTTTCAATTTCAGTGTATTTGCCCATGAAATCCACAGGTATTGTTGATTGTTTAAATAATCTTTTGTGCCACCCAATGCTGAGATATCATGTCCATCTGCATCAAAACCATAGATATCACCGAACAATTGACCATAGATTAAATCTTGTGTAAATGGCCACTCGTCTGTTTCTTTGGCACTCCATAAATCTTGAATACCAGAATTTAATAATGCAGGTAATGCTGCATAAATATCTTCTTGTGTGTCAAACTTTGGATTTTGAATACCACCATCTTCCAAAGCACCTTTGAATGCTTCAGAGAATGGAACATCACCGTGTAAGTCCACTAACAATTGGAACATATACGCCTGAAGAATTTTTGCCATTCCTCTATAGACAGGCTTTTCAGATTTGGCTAAAGTTGCCAAGTCTTGACCAGCACCACTGTACAAAGCCGCCCAAGGACGATCCATGTTTAACCCAGTCAACTCATAACGATCGAATGCCGTTTGTGAAGTACCGGGGCCACCTACCCAATATTGAGCCCAAATATTGGTAATATTATTGTACCTGTCTCCTAAGCCATTTCCAATAAACAATTCAGCTGAAGGTAATAATAAACGCTCATCTGCCGTGCTTGGATTGTTAGGATCGGTATTTACATCTAAGTATTTTTGGCAAGAACTGAAAGTCATTGCACTTCCAAGACCTATTAAAACCAAATACCTTTTAAATATTTTTTTCATATCCTTTTACATTAAATTTTTAGAAAGTAATTTTAAAGTCAACACCCATACTTCTTGAAGGAGGATTGCTCGCTGTTTCAAATGATTGTACGTTTCCGTTTAATCCAAATGAACTTACTTCAGGATCTGCGTATTGGTTTTCCTCAGGTAACCAGAATTTTAAGTTATATCCAACAAAACCAACAGAAATACCACTCACCACTGAATTGTTAAATACTTTAGCAGGTAATGAGTAGTGTAATCCTACTTCACGAAGTTTAACAAAACTTGCGTCAATCAAGTTAACATTATCAGGAAGATTAGCCCAATAGGTAGAAACATCTCCGATTGGCGTAGTGTTTTGTGTTCCATCAGCAAGAACTGAATTAGGAACCACCCAAGGAGCTCTGTCATTCTCAGTAGAAGACAAAGTAGTACCATTGAAGTCTCCATAGAATTTAGATTGGGAGTAGAAAATACCGCCTCTCTTTATATCGAATAGAATATTGAAACTTAATCCCTTCCAAGAAAGGTTAGTTGAAGCGCCCATTATATATTTTGGTTGGTATGAACCATAATATGCTTGATTAACATCTACAACCGGAATACCTGTAGCACCTACAACAATTCTTCCTTGATCATCTCTTTTGTATTGTTCTGATTTAAAAGTACCAAAAGGATATCCTTCCTTTACGATTACTTGTGTAGCTCCTGTTGATAATGAAATTTCATCAACATCGTCAGTAATTTTATCTACGTTGTTCTTGTTCTTAGTAAAGTTAAAGTTCAAATCCCAATTGAAATCTTTCACTAGTCCTTTTATAGGAGAAACTCTAACCGTTAATTCATGTCCTTTATTTGTCATTTGACCTACGTTTACAATAGTTCTTGTAAAACCAGAACTACTTGGAAGAGAAACGTTAACAATCAAGCTTTTGTTTTGAATGTGGTAGTATGTATATTCTACACCTAATCTGTTTTCTAATAAGTCAACATCGATACCACCTTCATAAGTGATTGATTTTTCTGGAGTTAAATCAGGATTTCCAATAGTATTGCCAGTTGTAAAGCCTGGAATTCCAGCAAACGGGAACTGAACATTATAGTTTCCAGAGTTAAATATTGTTGGATTCGCAACAAAAATAGAGTTTGATGCATAGCGAGGAGCACCACCACCTTGTGTACCTACGTTTGCTCTTAATTTAATATTGTTGACCCATTTCGTTTTAAAGAATTCTGAAACGATGAATGAAAGACCTCCTGATTGATAGAAGAAACCTCTATTTCCAGAAGGAAGTGTAGAAGACCATTCGTTTGCAGCAGAGTACTCTAAATACAAAGCATTCCATAAACCAACGTTCATTGAACCATAAGTTCTGATGGTTCTTGATCTGCCAATTGTATTTGTAGATTGTGGAGTTTCAATAGAGTTAGATAAGTTATAGAAACCTGGAGTAACTAAACCTCCCTGTGTAGAACCAGTAACAGATCTTTGGGAGAAATCGTTGATGTTAACACCACCAATAAGACCTAAACTAAATTTGTCCCAATTCTTCTTATAGTTGGCATAGTTATTTAAGTCCAGTACATTCAATTTGTTGAAAGACTCATTATAAGACCCTACATTACTATTGTTTGAACGATCTCTAGTAGAAAATCCCAATAACCCACCACCTAAGTCAATCAACACATCATGTGGAGCATAAGAGTAAACTGGTACACTTTCATATGTATTGCCAATAACAAAGTTGTTGCCTACTCTTGAAACCAATTCTAAATCTTTCATTGGCTTAAATTTAAGTGCAATCGTACCAATTAAGTTATCTGCTTCATTAATGTTCACATAGTTATCCAAGAAATAATATGGGTTAACTGTATAAGAACCATAATATCCTGTAAAATCATGATAAGGACTATTGTAGTCTCTTAATTCATTAAATGGAATATTAACTGGTGTTTGAAGTGCGGTAAAATATGCAGGATTTGTCGTGAATGAAGCTCCTTCAATATTTCCTCTCTGATTTGTTTTGATATATTTTACAGAAGACTCTAGAGCTAATTTTTCGCTTAATTGTGCATTTGCATTTACAGTAAATCCATAACGCTTCATCCAAGTGTTAGGTACGATACCTTTATTATCAACATAGTTGAAACTTGCATAATAGCTAAATTTGTCTTTAACACCACCTTCGAAAGAAAGGTTATTCGTCCAAGTAGTTCCTGTGTTAAAGAAACTTTCTAATTGATTATCGATGTTTGAATATGGTCTTTCTAATTGTGTTAAAACGCCGTTTACTTCAACTGGAGAAGTCCAAGGACGAACTACACCGTCTAATCTTGGTCCCCAAGAGAAGTTCTCACCTAAGTCTATAGTTCCTCTTTCAGGAGTGTTAGCCCAAAGACCTTGTCCGAATTGGTCTTGTCTTTGAAACAAAATATATGGAGATTCTACTGTGAAAGAAGTTCCATAATTTACCTTCATCTTTTGTGTTGCACCTTTTCCACCTTTTGTAGTAATCATGATAACACCACCATTACCAGCAGAACCGTATAATGTAGTTGCTGCAGGACCTTTTAACACGGTAATTGTCTCAATGTCGTCAGGATTGATGTCGTTTCCTCTATTACCATAGTCAACGTTACTTGCGCCACTGTTATCACCACCACTAAATGCGGAGTTATTAACGATTACACCATCCACAACGATTAAGGCATTATTATTGCCGGAAAAAGAACTTTCCCCTCTTAATACTACTCTGGTAGAAGAGTTTATATTTCCACCTGATTTGTTTATCTTCAAACCTGCTACTTTACCTTGTAGGGCGCTAAGCGCATTTGGAGAACCTGATGTAGCCAAATCCTCAGATTTCACCTGAGCATTAGAATACGACACTTCCCCTTTGTTTGTTGAAATTCCATAAGAACCAACAATTTCTACTTCCTCAAAGATTTCTCCTTCAGAAGTCATTGTTACGTCCATGGTTAGGGCAATAATTGTTTTAGTGATGGTAGTGTATCCAATGTATTGGAATTCTAATTCTTTCACATCCTTTGGAACGGATAGTGAATACTTACCATCAATGTCTGTTACTGTACCGATGGAAGTGCCTTTTCCAATTACACTTACACCGATGAGTGGCTCCCCATTGGCTCCATCTGTAACCGTACCGGAAACGGTACGATTCTGAGCCATCACCTGAACCGTCATTAGCAGTCCAAGTAGCCATAAAAACGTTCTTTTCATAGATCCTGTCATGTTTTGTTATTTAATCTTAAATTAGGTTAAAACAAAGTTAACCGCAAAACTATTAATTTTTTTTAACAAAAAAACTAATTCTTCACTTTTTTAACGTTTTACCCTAATAATTCTTTAAAATACCCATTTATAATTGCTTATCCCTTCTTTGATATTACGAGAGACTGTATTTTGTTGGCTAAAGTTGCATTCTGTTGTTCGTTTTTTTAGTTTCTTTTGGGTAAGTATTCACTTTTATACATGTCGTTGTGGATTTTTGTCTCAAACTTGTATAAATCCTATACAACCAATATTGGTCTGTTTCTTTAAAACTAACTATCATTCGTTATTGTTTCGCATAGGGATAGAGGAGCAACCGTGTGCGACGAAAGCCCGACCCTTTAGGGGATGCGCCAAAATAATAATAAGAAATTAATTACTATTTGCTGTTTTGTGTCTATGAAATTGTGTTTATTCAAGGCTGAAGTATGCTAAAGTGACTCTATAAATCGTTAAAAAACAAATTCATTGCTTTATCTTTACACAAATTCTTTACTATGATACAAGGTGTGGTGATTACTCCTATGAAAAAAATTTGCGATGACCGGGGACGTATTATGCATATTGTGAAATCCTCAGACGATGTTTTTACTCAGTTTGGCGAGGTCTACTGCTCTACTGTTTATCCTGGTATCGTGAAAGGATGGCATATTCATGATAAAATGACCTTGAACTATGTGGTGCTGAAAGGCATGATAAAGTTTGTATTGTTTGATGATAGAAAAGAATCTCCCACTTATCAGCAAATTCAAGAGGTTTGTTTAGGCGACCACAATTATGTTCGCGTTACTGTGCCGCCCGGTGTTTGGAATGGGTTTATGGGCTTGGGTACTGAGGAGGCTTTGGTAATAAACTTAACTGACATTCCTCATGACCCAACTGAAATCCATCGATTAGACCCCCATGAGAATCATATTCCATATGCTTGGGCGGTGAAGGATAGATGATGGTGGTTCACAGTTCACGGAGATTTGGAAATTTGGAAATTTGGAAATGTGAGAATGGTTGCAAGACGCAATACGAATATCGTTGGACGAATTTTGTTCACGGTTCACAGATGACGGTTCACAGTTCATGGTTCGGTCAATGGTCAATGGTCAATGGTCAATGGACAATGGTCAAACGTTATACTAAAATGGATAAATTATGAAAATTCTTATTACTGGTGGTTTTGGCAATCTTGGATCTTGGTTGGTGCGACATTTCTGTTCTGCTGGGCATGAGGTTTCGATTCTTGCCAGACAAAGAAAGTCTTTTTTGGATGCATTTCCCTTTGAGTTTATTCCATGTGATATTGGTTCTTCTGCTTCTTGTGAGGATGCATTAAAAGGGAGAAGCTTTGATGTTGTCATACATACTGCGAGCTATAACGACACTTTTCTCCCGCAATATAACGAACGGGCACTGCAAATTAATACATTGGGGACAAGAAATATCCTTCAACATCTGAATAAAGCCGACTTAAAGAATTTTATTTATCTCTCCACTTTTCATGTGTATGGGGCTTCTTCTGGAACAATTACGGAAAAAACGCCGCCACAACCTATACATGACTATGCCACTACGCACCTATTTGGAGAAATTTATGTGGAACAATTTAGTAGAACGCATAGGTTACCCTACACGATTATCCGGCTTACCAATTCTTATGGTTGCCCAATAGATGTACATTCTGACAAGTGGTATTTGGTTTTAAATGATCTTGCTAGAATGGCTTTTGAAAAACAAATGATTGTGCTTAAATCAAATGGTCGCCCTTCCAGAGATTTTATTTGGATGGGAACGGTATGTAAGGTTTTTGAGTTAATTGCTCAGCTGGATATTGCACCAAGGGATGTGTTTAATCTATCTGGAGAGCAATCTTATACTATGTTGAATATTGCTCAGGAAGTTAAAATTGCGTATGCACTTTATTCTGGTAATGAAATTGAGATATCTGTCAACGAAAATGATACCAATGATTATCCCAGTGATTTGTTGGTGGACGCTTCTAAACTAAAACGAATCATTCCCTATGAAGATACGCCTGTTTTCCAAAATGAAGCTATACAAATTTTTAATCTTCTTGCAAGAAATAAGTGAAAGCGTAAATTTCCCAAAATTGCATTGGCGAAAGAGCCCGGTGAAACAAGCTATTGAAGCCCGTTTATCCTTGTTGTTTAGCTGAAAACTTTGCTATTTTTTTTGATAAATAAAAGAGGCTGCCCATATAGACAGCCTCTACATAAATATAATGGTGATTAAGCTTTTATTTGGCTACAACAAATCTCTCTGTAAGGGTATTAAAACCTCCTTCAATGTTTACAATGTAAACACCATTAGATAAATCGTTTAGATGTATGGATACTTGTTGTCCATCTTCTAATTGCATTTGTTGTGCAATAACCACTCTACCGGTAACATCTAACACTTTTACAAGAGCATTATTAATGGTTTCCCCAGCGTAACTAATATTCAATTCTGTTGTTGCCGGAGAAGGATAGAGCGTAATGCTATTTACTTCTTCGCCAGTAGTTCCTAGCGTTTGAACAGTTGGTGTTGAGGTGGTACTAAATCCAATTGCTGTAGAGTATGCTTTCCAAACACCACTACACTTTGAGCGAACTTTTACCGTATAGTTTGCATTTTGAGCAAGACCGGTGATATTATAAGAACTTTCTGTGTTGGCGACAATTTTCTTAGTGAAAGTTGATACATTGTTTCTTTTATATGCCACTTCATACTCATCCACGCCGGATTGTGGTGTCCAAGTAACAGTAGCACCTGAATTTGTTATGTTGGAGACGGCTACTCCTTTCACTTGTCCGCAAGCACTAAAACATCCTGTTGTAGTGAAGTTTGCTATGGAAGATGTTCCTGTACCGGTTGTGCAAGTAGAAATAATTCTTACTTGATATGCAGTACATGCTGTTAACCCACTTATTGCAATTGGAGAGGCTGTTCCGGTTCCTTTTTGCGTCCATGATGTTCCATTTGTAGATACTTCAACTGTGTACGATGTTGGACCAGATGCTGTTGTAAAATTTACGGAAGCGGATGTGTTTGTAATTGAATTGGCAGAAACAGCTGTAGCTGCTCCACAAGAGCCACCACTGCCTCCACATGCTTCGCCAACCCAAACGGCATACCAAGCGTCTTTAACGGCACATGCTTCTGGAGAACCTACACCATATAAATCTTCTGCTGCTTGAATAGTATATGTTCTTGCATTGGCATATTTTGTTGATGCTGTCATGTAAACATCTTCTGCGCGGAATGTAATTAACTCTGCTTTTTCGATGCCGATACCACTTACGGTATAAGCAAAACCTTTATCATTTGTACCGCTTCCACCTTCTGACAACAGGTAGAACCAAAAGTTCATCACACCACTATTGGTATGAACACCGCCGTTGTCTACCCATGAGCCTGTACTCACCCATTTAGTGCCTTTGTAGGTGTCGGGTTGTGCTTCGGAGTTTGGATTACTCATAGAACGCAAGCCGTTATGACCTGATCTTTTGTCTATCTCTTCACCTATTTGCCAGATTTCTTTTTCTGGGGCGGCAAAATTTTCAACACAAGCTCCCCAAATATCGGATAGGGCTTCATTTATCGCTCCTGATTCGCCTTGATATGTTAAGTTGGCTGTACTGGAGCACACTCCATGTCCAATTTCATGACCACATACATCTAATGATGTTAAAGGCCAAAATGTTGTTGCACCATCGCCATATGTCATTCTTGATCCATCCCAAAAAGCATTTTCATAGTTTGAACTATAATGCACATAACTTTTTATTGTACCACCATTGCCATTGAAAGAGTTTCTATTGTGTACCTGATCCCAGTAATCCCACACCATTTCGGCACCCCAGTGTGCATCTAAGCCAGCATTGTCTTTAGCCGTATTATTAAATTCAGCATCTGTCCAGTTATTATCGTTGTCAGAAAAAAGTGTTGCTGTACCATAGTTGGTGCCTTTTTTCATGTTATACGTTTCTACTTTCCTATTTCCACTTTCAGATGTAGTGAAGTTTGTACCAGTGCTATTTGCTGTTATTTGTCTAGTTCCACTGTATCTTGTTGCTGCTGTTCCCAATGCATCTGCGTGATGTATCAATGGATTAACGAAAAGTATTCTCCCATCTTGAGCATCTACATAAACATGCCCTCTAGAAATTGGTTCTTGCGCATAGACATCAAATTTATAGGCAAGTTTAACACCTGTGCCATTATAATAGTCTTCAACGAAAACCAATTCTGCTTTAGGATAGAATGTTGCATTCTTATCTCCCGACTCTGCTTTAATGAAGGCCTCTTCTTCTGCTACTTGCCACTTATAGGTTTTTGCTCCTACATGTGTTAACGCCTTTTGTAAAGCGGCATCTTCTGTAATAGAAGGAATGGTAGACGTTCCTTCGTTTACCGGAACAAAATCTCCATTGGCAATGATTGGTTTACCGTTCATGTAATGAACATTGTAGGTTGCAAACTCAACTTTTATGCCGTTATAATATTGTTGGAACTTCTGGTGCTGAAACCCTTTAGAATCTGTTCCTTGGCGATATACTTCGTAAGTGTCCGATTCCTTTAATGGAAGGACTTGCTTTAATACTTCCACACCCGTTCCGGAGATTTTGCGATCCGTAGAACCATCTTCAAATTTTACATATGTCGGATTGCCCCTTTCATCCAACTCTGTGAGGTTGCCAACGGCAAAGATGTTGAGGCTTAGTCCAACACCCAATAACATTGGACTTAATCTACTAAAAAACTTTTTCATGATTAACTTTGATTTGTTATGAAATGCAAAGTTAAACAATAATTAAGAAAAAAAAGCGTTGCTCCGAATTTTAACTTTTAGGCGAAAAACTATTTGAAATCTTTTTTGTCCACAGTCGACCACCGTGGTTCTAAAATTTTATTTCTCCTCTATCCTTTCAAAATTTGACAACCCGCACTGAAGAAAATCTTTATACTCTTTTTTGTTAGGGGTATAAGCTACAGGCGTATTCAGTATTACCAAATCTTGGTTGAGTAAAACATAGTACGGTTGTGAGTTTTTCTTAAAATGTTTTGCTTCGAAATCACTCCATTTCTGACCGACATTGGTAATCTTTTTAAGGGTTCCGGTATTTCCGGAAGTATATTGCTCAGCAATAGGGAGTTCTTTTCTATCGTCTACATACAAGGATATTAACACATACTTTTGTATCAATTTATTCACTTCTGGGTCTGTCCAAACGGTTTCTTCCATTTTTCTGCAATTTACACAGCCGTAGCCGGTAAAGTCTATCATTATTGGTTTGTTCACTTGCTTGGCAAAGGCAAGACCTTCTTCAAAATCATGAAAACAATCCAGACCTGCCGGACAACCGTGGTTTTTGGGTCCCCAAAAATTATAATGAACAGGCGGAGCAATTCCGCTCAACAATTTCAAGGGCTTGTAAGTAAATCCTGTGCATAAATAGGCGGTAAATGCTAAAGATAAAATGCCGAAAATTGCCCTCACCACACCTATTCTCTCTTTTACTTTGTTGAATTTCAATACGCCTAAAAGGAATAATCCCAAGGATAAAAATACCAATATCCAAATGATGAGGAAAGGCTCGATCCTTAATATTCCCCAATTTTGTACCATGTCGGCTGTTGATAGAAATTTCATTGCCAGCGCAATTTCTAAGAAACCTAAAGACTTTTTCACTGTTTCTAACCAACCTCCGGATTTAGGAATGGATTGCATCATTTTGGGAAATATGGCAAACAACATAAAAGGCAACGCCAATGCCATAGAAAATCCCAACATGCCGACCAATGGACGTAGTGGGAAGATGCCGAAAAGGGTATTGCCTTTTCCAAAAGCGGCTTCCACCAGCAAATTTCCAACCAATGGACCCGTGCAACTGAATGAAACAATCACTAAAGTGAATGCCATGAAGAAAATACCCAAATATCCTCCACGAGAAGCCAATGCATCTGTTTTATTCGCCCAAGTATAGGGTAGTGTTATCTCAAACAACCCAAAAAAGGACAGTCCGAAGATGATAAAAATTATGGCGAAGACAATGTTTACCCAGACATTGGTAGAAAACTCATTTAATGCTGTTGACCCAAACACCAAGGTGAAAAACATCCCAATAAACACATATATCAAAATGATGGAGAGACCGTAGAGCAACGCCATTTTAACACCTTTGCCGGATTTTAAAAACATGGAAACAGTAAGTGGCAATAATGGAAAAACGCAAGGTGTCAGCAAAGCAAAGAAACCACTTATTAGCCCCAACAAAAATATCATCCACAAGCTTTTAGCATCTTTCTCCGTCTTACACACATCCTGAGATTTCGACCAATCAAATTTGATATCGTTGAGGGCGGTTTTGGGTTGTAGGTTTGCTAGGCTGTCGAGGGTGGATTGGGAAACGGTATCTGTTTTTTGATCTATAGTGTCATCAATAATTTCATTTTCGCTCGCTTTTGCGAAATCTATTGTTAGTGACTTTGTTTCTGGCGGAAAACAGGCTTGTTCATCACAGGCTTGAAAAAATATTTCGGTTTCTAACTTAGTCTTGAAGTTCTTGGATTGTATTTTTTGTTTAATGATGGCTTCATTTTCTAAGTATGTAACTGCCATATCATCCCACATGGGGTCTTTTTTAACTTTTCTTACCCCTTTTACTTCAATTGGCTTTCCAATAAACTTAACATCTTTATTGGTTTTAAACCTGATTTCTGTTGCCGTCGGCTTAAAATTACTTTCATTTTCAGGCAAATACAACCCATAAATATGGTATCCTTTTGCAAACTTGCCAATGATTGATATCTCAAAAGTATCTGCACCTAAATGCTCCACTTTATAAGACCATTTCACAGGATCTACCATTGCTTGATCATCACTCTGTGCATCAAAGCTAATCTGACCAAAAGCGGCAAAAGAAAGGAAAAGATATAGTAGCGATAACACCTGCTTTTTCATATATATTATTTATTCTTTGGTCTTAAAAATTTATGAGACCTTACAATATGGACAAAAATACAAGTAAATCAGCGAAAAAGCGGTGTAGAAACTTTATACAGTTGTTAAAATTCCTAAAAGCGACTCAAATAGAACTTTTCCATCGGTATTCCCTAAGATGGATTCTGCTGCTCTTTCAGGGTGTGGCATCATCCCGAATACATTTCTGTTTGCATTGCAAATTCCTGCAATATTCTCTAGGGAGCCATTCGGATTACTATCCGCATGTATGGTGCCATGGTTATCACAATATTTAAAAAGAATCTGATCATTTGCCTTCAGCGAAGCCAATGTTTCCTCATTGCAATAATATCTACCTTCGGCGTGAGCAATGGGGATATTGAGTGGTTTGCCGATTTCACATTGTTCTGTTATGGCACTTTTATGGGTAGTAGCTGTAATGTATTGGTTTTGACAGATAAACAAGCGGTTATTATTGCGCAACAAGGCTCCCGGTAAAAGTCCGGACTCACATAGTACTTGAAAGCCATTGCAAATGCCCCAAACCTTGCCACCTTTATTGGCAAACTCAACGACTTCTTTCATAATAGGCGAAAAACGTGCAATGGCACCACAGCGCAAATAATCGCCATACGAAAATCCACCCGGTAAAACAATGCAATCATCTGTTGTAAGTCCTTGCAAATCATGGTCTTTGTGCCATAGTTCTTTGGTTTCACAACCCATTACGTTGCGCAAAACATGCACCATGTCTTGATCACAATTAGACCCCGGAAAAATAACTACACCAAATTTCATACAGATAATTTAAGTCTTGAGGCTACAAAAATAAGAATATTCTATATCTGGGTTGTAAGAAAATATTGTTTTTCAAAAAACATCCCTATATTTCATTAATTAAAATTGTGTATGCATGCTGCGCAGGAATTTTCTCCAATGGTTGTCTCTTAGCGGACTCTCTTTAGCAACGGGAAGTTGTAAGAAAGACGCTTCTCACATTCCTGTTGAACGGATTGCTACAAATTCTCTTATTATTGGTTCAGGATTTGGTGGTGCTGTTTCTGCTTTGCGGCTGGCAGAAGCCGGTGTTGAAAACATCCTCGTGGAAAGAGGTCGTTCTTGGATAAACCACGATTTTTGTTCCTTTGCCCGACTTGATGAACGCTCTACCTGGTTGAATAATCAAGCAAAAATCCCCATCGTCAACATGAAAATTCCAATAAAAAAATATTCCGGCGTGATAGAATATCATACTTATCCCAACATGAATGTGTTCAATGCATCTGGTGTAGGTGGTGGAAGCTTGGTGTTTGGTGCTACATTTGTAAAACCTGACAAAGAAATTTTTGAAAGAGTATTTCCTTCTGAAGTAAATTTTGACGAGCTCTCTGCCAATTTTTACGCAAAAGTAGAACAAGAAATAGGATTCTCTCATATCCCGGAAGATATTTATAACTCCAAATATTACCTCTACGCACGCACCTTCAAAGAGCAAGTGGTAAATGCCGGAAAAACCACGAAACGACTTCCAGCCGCATATGATTGGAACATTATCAGGGAGGAATTGGATGGTACAATAGCAAAAGAATTTCTGATAGGCGATGGCAACTATGGAACAAGAAATGGCAGTAAATATAGCTTAGACAAAACATATATCCCTAAAGCCATTGCCACAGGCAAAACAACCTTGTTGTCTTTGCATCAGGTAATCAATATCTCTATTCGGAAAGATAATAAATATGAAGTGGAACTTGAAGCCCTTAGTGAGACGGGTCAAGTGATACAAAACAAAATCGTTGTTTGCGAAAAACTTTTCCTTTGTGCGGGCTGTCCAAATACGATTAAACTCCTTTTAAAGGCAAAAGCTACTTCCAATCTTTCATCTTTAAATGATCGCATTGGAAAGGGGTTTGGGACGAACGGAAAGACTTTTTTCAGAAGAACAATTCCTCATGAAACAGGATCTTTTACCGGATGGACTCCTGCGGAAGCCAGCGCACACTACGACAATCCTCATGTACCGATTCTTGTTGAAAACATCCCTCAACCTATCGGTCTTATTCTGCCCGGTCCGGATTTAAAAAGCCATTTTCATGTGGGATTAGGTGCTACTACTTATAGAGGAACTTATCAGTATAACCCTGATGCAGATATGCTGGAACTTGACTGGGATGCGCATGGATTAGATGAGTCGATTGCCGCCGCACGGCATTGGGCAGAACAAATCAATGCCGTCAATCCGGGTACTTTTGTTGATGATGTACTGATAAAAGGGCAATATGCCAATAATCTTACTTATCACCCACTTGGTGGATGCGTCATCGGTGATGCAACGGATTTTTATGGAAGATTAAAAGAATATCCAAATTTGTATGTAAATGACAGTTCACTAATACCGGGGGTAGCGGCTTGTGCCAATCCTGCATTTACTATCGCAGCAATGGCAGAAAGAAATATTGCCAAAATAATTGAGGAAGACTATTAAGAATTGAAAAATAAAATTATGATAAGGAAAGCTGTTTTAGGTGCTTTTATTTTATTGGGAATAATTGCTTTGATATTTACGACAAGTTCATTTGTTGCAAAAAAACGTTCTAATCCAAGGAATGAGGTTGTCATTCATGCACTTTCGGATCCAGATGGATTAAACCCATATACTTCATCTGATGCACATGCCACACAAATAATGCGCAATATCTTTCAGACCTTGCTTAACTATAATATGTCTGATTCTTCTGAATTGATACCTGTTTTAGCTAAACAACGTCCATTCATCGATGTTTTGCCTGATAAAAAAGGAATGGAAATTACATACGAAATAAGGGAAGATGCTGTTTGGGATGATGGAACGCCTATTACAGCAGAAGATGTCGTTTTTAGCTATAAGGCACTGTTTTGTCCGGGTGTAAATTCTGAATCCAATAAAAATAGCCTAGCGTTTGTTTCTGATGTACGTACCTATCCTGAGAATCCTAAGAAAGTAACCATTGTTAGTGAAGATGTTTATGCTTTGGCAGAAGATGCGACTGGCGTTGATGTATGTATCATACCCGCACAAAAGTATGACCCTGAAAAGTTGTTGAAGAAATTTAAAGTCTCAGAAATTATAAAATCCAATAATGCTATAGTACATAATCCAAGCATAAAAAAATTTGCAACACAATTTAATTCTTCTTCTTTTTCTCAAGATGTAGATAAAATTGTGGGTTCGGGTGCTTACTATTTAGAAAAATGGGAAACAGGGCAAAAGATTGTATTGGTAAAAAAAGACAATTGGTGGGGTGAAAAACATGCTGTAGAAAACCTTTATTTCGAAGCATACCCTAATAAACTCATTTACTTGGTAGTGAATGATTTTAAGACAGCTATTACTGCGCTTGAAGATGGGAAATTAGATGTTGCATACATAACGCCTATCTATGAGTATTTGCGTTTAAAAAAAGATCGATATGTAAAAGAAAATTACAATTTCTCTGAACCCCCTATGCCGGTATATGCCTATTTAGGTCTTAATACAAGAGATAAGATTTTGGAGGATATAAAAGTTAGACAAGCGCTGTCTATGTTAGTGGACGTGGATTATTTATTAGAAAATATATTGTATAGTATGGGACAAAGAATTGTTGCCGATATTAATCCTGCCAATAAGGAAGACTATAATAATGATATTGAATTATATCCACACGATATAGAAAAGGCAATTTCCTTATTGGAAAGTGCAGGATGGAAAGATACAGATGATGACGGAATCTTAGATAAAATGATTGATGGAAAAAGAACACCTTTTCTGCTCGTTTATTCATATAATATGGGTAATCCGATAAGAGAAAGGGTGGGTTTAATTCTTCAAAAAGACTTGAGCAAAGTAGGCATAAAAATGGAAATTGTTTCGAAGGACTGGTCGGTATATTTGGATGAACTAAAGAAACAAAATGTGCAGATGTGGTACGGCTCATGGATACAAGACCCACGCGATAACGACCTTAGGCAAATCTGGCATACAGAATCGAGAAATGGTGGGTCGAACTATGCTGCCTTTGGTGATAAGGATTCTGATAAGTTGATAGAAAAGATTATGACCGAATTAGATCCTATAAAACGCAGTGAACTATACAAAGAATGGCAAGTATTGTTACATAAAGAAGCACCATATATCTTTTTATACACCAATACCTATCGGAATGTAATTCATAATAGATTTACTAATCTACACGAAGGAATTAGGTATCCCGGCTATTGGGAAGCTGGCTTCAAGTTAAAGCAATAGCGTCAACCAATTGCCACCTGAAACAAGATAATACAAGCCAAAAACACAAAATGTACAAACTCTGCCAAGCTATTTTTCTTGATTCTAAAAAAGAATAAAGACAGATAAAAACTCACGGGAATGATGATATAATTAAAAATGCCATAATCCTTTCCATCACTGAAGGCTGTAATAACGGCTAATCCAATAGAAAAAAGCAATATCCAGTCCATCGTACGCTTTATTTTAATAGACGTAAACCTCGTTAGTTGCTTGTTCTGAATAAAACCGTAAAACAAAAGTGCCAAGGTCACCACCCCTAAAACAATCAATCTCGGTTGGGATAAATCAATGCCTGCCAATCTGAATTGCGTGAAGTGTTGCCTAATGTTTATTTCCGGAATACTGTCAAACAAATATCCTACGCCCAATAAAAAATAGTAGGGCGTTATAACACCGAGGATATATAATAACAATTCTCTTAATAAAATAGGTTTTATGGCAAATAGGCAGACTAAAATTAGCGGAATAAGAATAAAAAAATCAGGATGTACCAACCCCAATAACCCGACAACGAAGCCCGCATTATAAAATCTCGCCAACACCTCTTCCCTATTTTGTATCAACAGAAGTTGATCTAATAAGAATAGCAACCCAAAGTTCACCAAAACAGGCAAGTCGAAATAATTAAACTCAACAAATATCGAACTTACCGTAAGGTAAACCATACCCGCTCCTAAGTTTTTATGTTCAAAGATTTTTGTTTTTTCTACTGTTCTATTAAACCATATACTTTGGATATACAAGCAAATAAAGGTGATCGCAAAATTGTAAAGATTATGTTCAAAAACTACCGATGCCGAAGAATAGTATTTCTTGTACAACTGAGGTGCTTCCAAAGGAAAAAAGAAAAAAAGAATTTTTATGGCACATCCGTAAAAAAAAAGGATAATATATGTAAAGGGATGTAGCGACCTAAATAATGATAACACAATATGAAGATTAATATTTGAACATCACTAACTGAAGATACCGCTTTCTTTCACTTGGAATAATGGCGGTATTACCGTCAATCTGTAAGGCCTTTTGCGGAATGAGTTGTAAATCTTTTTTTTCCGAATTCAGAATGCTTACCCTTTTAAAATGACCATTTGCATTTAGGTTATATTCCATAAAATTTCCATTATTATATACATCTTCATTGAAAAGAAACTTGAGAATATTATCACTCTCAAACAAAAAATAAGAAGAAAAAAGACCACCATCGCTCTCGGTTTCCTGTACCTTTGGCATGATTGTTTTCCAATCAATGTTGCCATCAGGTTGGATACTTATTGCAAACAAATCGTAATAGTGGTTTTGATCATAGTATTTTACGTATTGATCTTGGTTATAGTATGGAAAGGTATTACTAGAAAAATTGCTTGGTGTGGGGGTGCGAACCACTTTAGTATATTTGTATTCCGACTCATTTACTAAAATGAATCCGCCATCATTTCTTGGAATAATATTCTTTGGGCGAATGATACTCGCTCTGTCTTCCCAGTTGCGAAATTCAAAACTTTGTATTTGAATCACATCCTCTTCCTTTAGCGGGATTTTGGTAAAAAAGCCTTTGCTACCACGAAAATCAAATGATGAAGCGAATAATCCTAGGTTCTTCTCATTGCTCTCTTCTTTATAACATCCCGATAAAAATACTTTTGAACCATCTAAAGACATATCTACGGCAGGTTGCTTAAAGATATATCCGGGTTGCTCAATTGTGTTAACAAGAGGTGCTTCTTTTGAATGCACATCTGAGGTAATCAATGAAAATTTGGCGATGGCATATTTTTCATCATTCTCTCTACGTGAAGCATGTGCTGCCAAAAAAATAACGTTTCCATTATTGGCAATTCTTGCCGCTTTCAGCTGAATGCCATACTTATCATCAATAAAAATGTTCTTGCGCTCTATCAACTCAAAATTACTGGAATAAACAGAATAATAGATGTTGAGCTTCTCATTCCTACTCTCTTGTAAATTAAAGGTTAGAATCTTGCTATGATCCGGAGAGGTCTTTATGAAGAATGGTTCTGTAATTTCAACGCCATCTTTTTTTACAGAATCCATCAAAATACTGGAGGCAGGAAGGTTTAAATCAGCAGAGATCTTCTTGGCTTTTAAATAAACATAGCCATTATTAACTTGTCGGTAAAATATGGCAATATAGCTAGGCAATAAGACCACTTCTTGTAGCTCCGTGTTCTTTTCATCTACATTGATGGAAATTTTGTTCTTGGGTGTAAGGTGATCAGAATATACCACCAACTGATGGTTTACGCCTTCATTATAGTGATGCACGACGACGCCCAGTTCGTTCTTTCCTATGATTTCGTAATCGGAATATTTGGAAGAGAATTTTTCCGGTACTGAAGTAATGATAGATTGAGCAGAAAGCATATTGCAAACGAATACACCTCCCAACAAACATATTTTCATATATATCTTCCTTACCATGCTACTTATTTTTTCTGTCTTGGATCTAAGGCATCCGTCAATCCTTCTCCAATTAGATTAAACAAAGTTACAGTAATAAATATTGCGAAGCCCGGAAATATTGCTAGCCACCATGCAGAAGGTGCTGTTCTTGCTTCTGAGAGCAATTTCCCCCATGTTAACATCTCGGCCGGAACGCCCACACCCAAAAAGGAAAGGGTGGCTTCCACCAATACCGCAGATGCAATGCCGAAGGCAATCGTAATTAATACCGGTGAAAGTGCATTTGGTATGGCGTGTTTGAATAATATCCGCCAACTGGAAAAACCCAATGCTTCTGCTGCTTCCACATACTCTAGGCTTCTGATTCTCAACAACTCCGCCCGAATAAAGCGCGCAATCTCCGTCCAATAAGTAAAGCCAATGATTAATGTAACCATATTGATGGAAGGTTTTACAACCGCTACAAGAGCAATCAATAAAAACATTCTGGGAATAGATAGCAATACTTCAATGAGTCTTTGTACTATAATATCTAAAGGAACTGATATTTGCTTTCGTAAAAACGGAATAAGTTTAAGTAGTTTTCCTATCATCAGGGAAAGAAATACAATGCTGACAAAAATAATGATACTAAAGAAGAATTGGAGAAATCCTTTGAATGAAGATGCTTCGAAACCATCAGATAAGGCATAGCTTCTTGCTGAAAATGCTTCAAACCAACCAATGATTATGCCTATCATTAACATTATCATACTCGCCCAACTTATTTTCATTCTGTTGTCGCCAAAATAACCGGCAAGCGCTCCCAAGGTAATGCCTAAAAAAGAGGCTATTAACATGGAAAATATTCCTACTGTAAATGCTATCCTTGTTCCATGAATCAAGCAGGACAATATATCCCTACCCAATTTCTCTGTACCCAGCCAATGCTTCCATCTGAGAGATGGTATATCCTGTTCTTCTGTTGGAGATGTATATTGAGCATTAAATAAATCCATCGTTGTTGGAGAATAGGGAATCAATGGTCTTACTACCCAATCATACTTTGCATCTTTCCAATTGAGGTTCTTTAATTCATCTGCCCACCTAGTGACTCCAAAGGAAACGCCATAGGACTTTATAATGGGAAAGTATGTTTTACCTTGAAATTTACAAACAATAGGCTTCTCATTGGCTAAAAAATCGGCAAAAATGGCGATAAAAGCCATAAAACCGACAAAATATGCGGAATAGAGTGCTCTTTTGTTCTTTTTAAACTGACGCTTCACATAAGCCCAGTATTCCTGACTCACCTCTTTTTGTTCTGTTTTTTCCTTTGCCATGGTTAATTCTTTTTAGATGAATAAGAAATTCTGGGGTCAACAACTGCATAAAGAATATCAGAAACTAGGTTTCCCACCAATGTAAGGATGGCTGAAAACATAACAACAGAGAATATTATCGGATAATTTCTGCGATAAATAGCCTCTATTGCAATCTTTCCCATACCCGGAATAGAGAAAATCTGTTCCAAAACAATTGAACCACTAATAGCCAATGGGAAAATATTGGCAAATAAAGTGATGATTGGCAGGAGTGAATTCCTGAATGCATGTTTCCACACCACTACTTTCTCATTTAATCCTTTCGCTCTGGCAGTTCTGACATAATCTTGGGAGAGCGAATTTATGGTTGCCGCCCTCATTTGTCTGGAAATAAATGCCAAGCTACCATAGGTATAACAAATCATTGGAAGAAATAAATGCTCGGCGCGAATGCCTAATTTCTCAAAAAATGGTGTATGCGGAGTAACATCCCCAACCCCAAATCCAGGAAAAAAATTAAAATAATCTCCTCCACCAAAAAACATAATTAACATCGTTGCAATCCAAAAACTTGGAAGACTATATAAGATGAATAATATAGTGGTAATAACTTGATCTTTTGTTGTACCCCTATATCTCGCTGAGTTAATCCCTAAGGGTATTGACAGTAGATAAGTAAGTATTAAAGAAAAAATACTCAACATTAATGTCCATTGTATCGCATCCCATAAAACACTCTTTACAGGTCTGCCATCTTGATAAGAAATGCCGAAATCTCCTTTTATAAACTTTGTTATCCATCGATGATACTGATTATTAAACCCATACCACTTGAAATCCGGAATAAACCTATTTACTAGGTTCTTTTCTTGCTCTAGTTTGACAAAAGCATCCTTTAGTTCTTTAAATTTAGGTTGTAAAACATTTAATGATGGTGCTGAAAGTATCCCCTTTTCAATGTTCGCCATAGAAGTATCTATAACGCCCTTGTCTGCATTAATAAATAACTTAAAAAGATTATCCTTAATTGAGATCCTCGACTCAACATTAGCAGAATCAGCGGGAACATTCAAACAATCTAATTCCAGCTGACGACATAGTGCATAATATCGCTCAACATTTGACCAATTCCCATAATTATAACATAACCTCGCTAGGTTTTTCTTATGCATTTTTTTAGGAATTCTATATAAAGTATCGGATGTTGCCTTACTTCCTAAAGAAAAATAAAAAACTGGTAAATCAAGTCCTAGTTGCGTGCGTTTCTCAATGTATGCTTGTTCATTTGCAATTTTATTTGCGGACTGACCATTATCGCTATTTCCACCGCTAATCATCAGCTCCACGGGATCTCCGGGAACACTTACACTCAACATAAATGTAAGCAAGGAAATGACCAATAAGGTGGGAATAAAAATTAAAACCCGCTTTATAATGTATTGAAACATAATAACTATTCTTCGACTTTATATCCTTTCTTCACTTTAAATCCGGCCTCCCAATATCCAGGATATCTTGTTCCTGGATAAATGTTTTCAAATCGCTTGTGAACAATATTTCTATATGTGTTTGTATATAGGAAAATATATGCCGCTTCATTGTGTAATAATTCTTGCCATTTCTTATATAATACACTACGCTTGGCAGGGTCTATCTCTTTGGCAATATCTACAATCAGTTGATCAGTTTCTGCATTGCCAAAACCTGTATAGTTGGAACCACCATTCCTAGATTCTGTATGCCATATTTGCCTTGGGTCATTATCGCGAGGGTCTTGTACCCATGAGCCATACCACATTTGTACCTTTTGTTTCTTTAACTCATCTAAATACAAAGACCAATCCATCGGAACAACCTCCAATTGAATACCTGCCGCCTTATACCACTCTTTGGTAAGCAAACCAACCGTTTCACGTACAGGATTGCCCTGATTAAAATTATATACAAGTTTGAAAGGTGTCTTTTGACCATCGATAACTTTGTCAAGGATTCCATCACCGTCAGTATCTTTCCATCCTGCTTCAGCCAGCATAGATTTGGCTTTTTCTACATCAAATTTATACAATGAAACATCGTTGTTATAATCTTCTTTATTTGTTGGAAGGATATCTGCCAAAACCCTTTGTCCGGTACCATAGAGTACTTTATCAATAATTTGATCCACATCTACCAACATGGACAACGCTTGTCTTACTTTAATATCTTTCAATATCTTATCACGTGTGTTTAAGCCTAAATATGCATAAACAGGCATTGGTGGTTCAGATTTTTCGAAATTTTCTTTAAACTTCGGAGATTTTTCAATATCGATATATTCTTTTACTGGAGTAACAAAAATAACGTCTAATTTTCCGTCCTTCAATGCAGTAAGTGCTGTGGAAAAATCATTGATATTTAAATACACCAATCTCTTTGGATTTGCTTCAAAATACATGTTTTTATCCTTCACTTCATTTCCCCACCAGTTATCTTTTTTAACAAGAACTACTTTTTGTCCAGTTTCCCAAGACTCTAACTTATATGCTCCTGAACCAACAATCTTATCCGCATCATGTGAATATGGTGCTGAATTAAATTGCGCTGCAAACTCTTTTACTTTCGCATTGGAAGAAATAGCACCGGAAGGCTTGATGAAATCTGTTACTTTAAATTCATTTAACAATCCTTTTGAATCATATATGTATGCCGGAATTATAAATACATCTACACCCGTCGCATCTTCGGCTAATGCATAAACTTTGTTGCTTACAATGGTTACTTTCTTAGGATTGTCAGGATAAGTACGTACATCGGAAACAAATTCTAAGGTGGATTTATTGGCATCTGAATTTACCCCCGGACAAAAAATGGCTTTGTAGCTGAATACGATATCATTAGCAGTAATAGGTTGTCCATTATCCCACTTTGCCTCTTCTTTTAGTTCATATGTTATTTCCATTCCCGTATTTCCCGGAAGAACCTTAATTTCAGGTCTGGCTTTTGCCAATACAGGAATTAATTCTGAATTTGTAGACATGTTATAATTAAGCAATGGTTGGTATAATTGTCTCATTATTTGTGTCGCTGATGCATCCGAAGTAGTAAACGGATTTAAACCCTCCGGATCTGAAAGAGAATGAACCACTACCTGATCCTTATAAACAGTCCCGGAACCGCCACCGGATTTTGATTTACAACCGACAAATGTGAAGATAGAAACCGCTACCAACAGCCCTAAAAACAGAATTCTCCTTTTTAACATATCTTTTTCTTATTTAATTTAAACAATAACTGGTTTTAAAGGTTCAAAGATAAAACATTTTGTAAACTAATTGTAAAATTCATATGGATGGCGTCTTAATTACAGGTGGTACCGGGCTATTGGGGAAAAAAATTGCATCTCTGCTTTCCGCAAAAGGATATGATGTGAAAATCCTAACACGCAATCCTAATAATATCTCAAGCACAAATGAATATTTCTGGGACTATACACGGCAAAAAATGAATACAGAAGCCTTGGAAAACATTCACCATATCATACATCTCGCTGGAGCAAATGTTGGCGAAAAAAGATGGTCTGCAAAGCAAAAAAAAGATATTATCAGCAGTAGAGTAGACTCCGCTAGTTTTTTGTTAAATCAATTAATTCAATATAATATCCAACTGAAATCCTTTGTTAGCGCATCCGCCATCGGCTATTATGGAAATGGAACAACACTAAAAGATGAAACAAGTAGTCTTGGAGTCGGTTTTTTGGCAGAAGTATGTGCGCAATGGGAAAAAATGGCCGATAGCTTCTCCAGCATTTCAAAAAATGTTGCAAAACTTCGACTGGGTGTTGTCTTCGACAAAGATGAGGGCGCTTTCCCAAAAATCATTCAACCGCTAAAATTTAGACTATCCGTAGAATTAGGCGGAGGACAACAATTGTATTCCTGGATTCATATTGATGATGCTGCAGGTTTTTTTGTTTACACCCTTGAAAATCATCTTTCCGGCGTATATAATGTTTGTACAAATCCACCACTGCCACTGAAAACAATCCTTTCTAGTGTTTCAAACATAAGTGGTAAAAAAGCAATTCCTGTGCCTGCTCCAGCATTTTTCTTACAACTCGCATTAGGAGAACAATCCTCCATTGTATTAGATAGTATTGCCGCCAACAACCAAAAGATGTTATCAACAGGATATTCCTTTAAATACCCAAATCTTGAATTGGCGCTCTCGGCGTTGATTGATTGATATAATGGGTACATCTGCTCTTGAATTTTCTTTTTCATAGAGATTCGTGCATTAGTGGCAAATTTCTCCAACAAAGCATCAAGAACCCAAAGCACTTTGAGTCGCTTTAAGAATAAACTTACAGTTAATTTTATTGCACCTCTACCTGATTTAGCACAATCACTGTATATTCGCAAAACTTTTTTCTATGCCTTTAGATACATCTATCAAAAGCGTGCTCATCATCGGAAGTGGGCCGATTATTATAGGTCAAGCCTGCGAATTTGATTATTCAGGATCTCAGGCAAGCCGCTCCCTTCGTGAAGAAGGCATTGAAGTATCTCTCATCAACAGCAACCCGGCAACTATCATGACGGATGAAGTAACTGCCGACCACATATACCTACTGCCGCTTACACTCGAATCTTTGGAATTCATCCTTAGTGAAAGACAAATTGATTGTGTTCTACCAACAATGGGTGGACAGACAGCGCTGAATCTCTGTAAGGAAGCCTCTGAGGTGGGTCTATGGGAAAGATATGGCGTTCGTGTTATAGGTGTAGATTTACAAGTTATTGAAACAACAGAAAATAGAGAAGCTTTCCGCCAATTCTGTGTCAATCTTGGTCTCGGTGTGGCACCCTCCATTATTGCCAACTCTATGTTGGAAGGAAAGGACGCTGCACAAAAAATAGGCTTCCCGCTCGTTATCCGCCCTTCATATACTTTAGGCGGCTCCGGTGGTGGTTTTGTACACAAAAGTGAAGATTTTGAATTGGCACTATCTCGTGGATTACAGGCCTCTCCGGTACATGAAGTATTGGTAGAAAAAGCAGTTTTGGGCTGGAAAGAATTTGAGTTAGAACTCCTCCGTGATAATAATGACAATGTCGTTATCATCTGTACTGTAGAAAATCTTGACCCCATGGGCGTACATACAGGAGATTCTATTACTGTAGCCCCTGCGATGACCCTTCCGGATCCTGTATTTCAGGAAATGCGCAACCAAGCCATGCTGATGATGCGTGCCCTAGGAAATTTTAGTGGTGGATGTAATGTACAATTTGCACTAAATCCTGATACGGAAGAAATTATTGTTATTGAAATCAATCCTCGTGTATCACGGTCATCTGCACTTGCTTCAAAAGCAACTGGATATCCTATTGCAAAAATTGCAGCCAAATTGGCCATCGGTTATACCTTAGATGAGCTGAAAAACCAAATCACTAAAACGACTTCCGCCTTTTTTGAACCTGCGTTGGATTATGTAATTGTAAAAATCCCCCGTTGGAATTTTGATAAATTTATCGGCTGCGATCCTATTCTCGGCTTGCAAATGAAAGCTGTTGGTGAGGTAATGGGCATTGGCAGAACATTTGCAGAAGCCCTTCAAAAAGCTTGTCAATCATTAGAAAACGGAAAACTCGGCTTAGGGGCTGATGGAAAATCTTGGACAAGAACACAAGATATCCTCGACAGCCTCGAACACCCCAGCTGGGACAGAATCTTTAAAATTAAAGACGCCATCGATTTGGGCGTGCCCATTCATTCTATCCATAAACTAACGCACATCGATCCATGGTTCTTATACCAAATACAAGATCTGGTGAAACTTGAAAAAGAAATAAAGCGATACACCTTACAAAATATTCCGGCAACATTGCTGTTAAAAGCAAAAACAAAAGGTTATTCAGACGCACAACTTGCTTTTTTGTTGGGACGCATTGAGGAAGAATCGGTTTATGAACATAGAAAATCGTTGGGAATCAAGCGCGTATATAAAATGGTAGATACTTGTGCGGCAGAATTTGAATCTAAAACAAATTATTTCTACTCTACCTTTGACGTTGAAAATGAGAGCGTTGTAACGAATAAGAAAAAAATTGTGGTTTTAGGTGCCGGACCCAATAGAATTGGACAAGGTATTGAGTTCGACTATTGCTGTGTTCACGGCATTTTAGCACTCAAAGAAGTAGGTTATGAAGCCATCATGGTAAATTGTAATCCGGAAACTGTCTCCACAGATTTTGATATCGCTGACAAATTGTATTTCGAACCTGTATTCTGGGAACATCTTTGGGAACTCATTGATTTGGAAAAACCGGAAGGCGTTATTGTGCAGCTGGGAGGTCAAACGGCCTTGAAATTATCTAAGAAACTTCATGAAAAAGGCATCAAAATTATAGGCACCAGCTATGACAATATGGATATTGCCGAAGACAGAGGTCGCTTTTCAGATTTATTGAAAGAACTAGGCATCCCTTATCCTGACTATGGCACAGCACTCTCTGCTGAAGAAGCCTTGGTGGTCGCCAACAAAGTAGGATATCCTGTATTGGTACGACCAAGTTATGTGCTGGGCGGACAAAGAATGCGCATCGTTATCAACGATGAAGAATGTGAGCGCTCTGTTATCAACCTGCTAAAAGATATTCCCGACAATAAAATCCTCATCGACCATTTCTTGGACAGGGCTAAAGAAGCAGAAATAGATGCGATTTTTGATGGTGATGATGTAGAAATTATGGGCATCATGGAGCATATTGAGCCGGCTGGCATTCACAGTGGGGACAGCAATTCTGTTTTGCCACCATATAGCCTCGGCCCTATCGTCATCGAAACGATGAAAGAATATACCGAAAAACTTTGCAGAGCGTTGGATATCAGGGGATTAATCAATATACAGTTCGCCATAAAAAATGATATTGTTTATGTTATTGAAGCCAACCCACGTGCTTCTAGGACTACGCCTTTCATTTGCAAAGCCTATAAAATTCCTTATTTGAATGTGGCAACAAAAATAATGGCAGGCACACATAAACTTAAAGATTTTACCTTTGAACCCGCCTTGAAAGGGTATGCAATTAAAGAACCCGTATTTTCTTTTGATAAATTTCCTAATGTCAGCAAAGAACTTGGTCCTGAGATGAAATCTACCGGAGAAGCTATTTATTTCATCAAAGATCTCTACGATCCCTATTTCAGGCATTTATATAAAGAAAAAAGTATGTTCTTAAGCCGATAATATGTTTAGCCTAATCAGATATATCGTCCTTTTCTTTTTCGGATATAAATTGCTCAAAAAGATATTCACCATCGACGAGCAGTATCAACCCGGAAGGCAATCTCAACAAGCTAAAGATTCCGAACCCAAGCAACAATCCCGAACACCGCAACAAATTGCTGATGGGGAATATATTGATTATGAGGAGATAAAGGATTAGTTTTTGAGTAAGTTTTTAGGAATTAGTTATGGAAAGGAATTTATGATGGTATCACAAAGTTTCTCAAAGAAGGCACAATGAACCCAAAGGTTTTCCCATCGCTGTTCGACATGTTCTAAAAAGGCATGTCGAACCACTGACAGGGCGGATTTGCAATCCGCTTTCACCACCTCCGTTCCGTTCCAACGACAAATCCCTCTATTGCTTTAAACGATATTTTTACACGGGGATTGCAAATCCCAAGTGTCCTTACTTCAACATGCGCTTGCGCTGAACATGTCGAAGAGCAGTGGTTTAATTGAATAGATTTTCTGCCACTTCCATTGACTCCGGCTTCCCAACATCTACCCATTTATCTCCATCGTGTAAAAATCCCATAATTTTATGGTCTTCACTGAGTTCAAGGTATAGATCTGTCAAAGAAAATTTATCCGGCCATTCTTGGAGCATGTTTAGCAACTGTGGTGAAATGATATGCACGCCACTAAAGGCATAGGGGACAAGAATATTGCCAAAGCCACGCGTTTGCTTTACTTCACCTGTGGCTGTATTTTCCCAACCGGAAAGTTTCATTTTCTCATCAAACAACAGATATCTAGAAGTGTCGCGATGTAAAACTGCCAATGTTGCCAGTGGGTCTTTAACCGCATGCATCATCAGCATGTCTTTCAACTTTAAATTCGTTAATATGTCCACATTCATTAAGATGATGGGTTGCGTTTCGCCGGAGAAAAAATGTGTCGCCTTTTTTAAACCTCCTCCCGTTTCTAATAGTGTCAGTCTTTCATCGGAAATGGACGTTTTAATTGGCAGTTCTATTTCATTCAAATGGGCTTCAATTTTATCAGCAAAATGATGCACATTGATGATAACCTCATCAACGCCCCATTGTGCTAAATAATTTAAATTTCTTTGTAAAAGTGTTTGCCCATTTATTTCTACAAGAGCCTTTGGAATTTCACGGGTTATTTCCTTTAATCGGGTTCCCAACCCCGCAGAAAAGAGCATTGCTTTCATTCTTCTAGTATTTTAAATAAAGCTAATAAAAAAATCCATAAAATGACGATATAGATGATTGCAACTGAAATAATTTCTGCGAAAACACAAAAATATAGAACGCTGAATACGCTGATACGGCTGATTTACACAGATATATCAGTGAACATATAAAAAATCTGCGTTGTCTGCGTTCCATTTATTGTTTAACGTTGACAATCAACGTCTTCCTCCAACCTTGTCCATTGCTTTTGGAGTGCATCAAGGGATTCTTTTGTGGGGTTAATTTTGCCACGAATGCACGAATAGCTTTCAATTGATTCTATTCTTATTGAAATAATTTCTGCGAAAACAAAAAAAATATAGAACGCTGAATACGCTGATACGGCTGATTTACACGGATATATCAGTGAACATACAAAAAATCTGCGTTGTCTGCGTTCCATTTATTGTTTAACGTTGACAATCAACGTCTTCCACCAATCTGTCCATTGCTTTTGGAGTGCATCAAGGGATTCTTTGGTGGGATTAATTTTGCCACGAATGCACGAATGGCTTTCAATTAATTCTATTCTTATTGAAATAATTTCCGCGAAAACACAAAAATATAGAACGCTGAATACGCTGATACGGTTGATTTACACGGATATATTAGTAAACATACAAAAAATCGGCGTTATGCGTTCCATTTATTGTTTAACGTTGACAATCAACGTCTTCCACCAATCTGTCCATTGCTTTTGGAGTGCATCAAGAGATTCTTTTGTGGGGTTAATTTTTACGCGCTCTAAATTGTCTTTACCAGAAATTTTCTTCAGCAACCAATTGCAACGTCCAGCAACTGTAAACAAGTCATCATCGATGATATAGGAATAGGCGTGGTGTTCCATTTGCCCCTTATTTACTCGCTCCCAAATGGTGATGTCATTTGCATTGGTTAATCCGGTAAAGGATGTGTCGGTAACATGTTGTATAAGAAAAGGTATCAGGTGCAGGTTGGCAGAATCTAAAGACATCCAGTATTCAGCTCTGTAAATATATTCGAAGTCGCTGTTATTCAGCAGCTTGTCTTCTAAAAATGATTGCTTATATCCAATGATTTCTTTTCTGGTAGCCTCTGCATATAAACCATATATGTTTTTGAAATCGTTGCTTAAAAAGGTAATTTGCTTCTGTGTTATTTCCGGCCAACTGATGATTGGTTTAAAAACATACTTGGTCAACGATGGTTGTTGTTGCGCATTCAACATGGATAGCCAACCCATCAGGCTTGCTGCAATGACATACTTATGAAGCAGAAGGACCCTGAGGCGGTCGATTGCCTTTGTTATTGTTCCAACGCTTTTTCTTCTTATTATTATTGCTTTGCTGTTGTCCATTTCCCTGATTATTTTCTGCGTTTGGCTGTTCCTTTATCTGCTGCTGTTGTTGTGTTTGCGGCTTTGGCCCACGCTCTTGATTAGGTTTTTGCAAATTTTGTACCTGATTTTCTCCCTGAGGTCTATTTGGCTTCTTTTTCTTATTTTTATTTTTCTTCTTATCCAAAGATTTTAGTGAAATCTGCCCTACAACATCAGCAAATTCAATGATTTCTTCCTTTTCTTCAATAACAGCAATCTCTAAAAGATCCTTAGGTTTATGCCCATTTTTATTGAGCTCCAATATTTTCTTAACCTGCTCGATTGGAACAGGATAGAAAGTTCCGCTATTTTTGTAGGTATAAACCATTAGCCCTTTTAGTACATCTGTTTTAAAGAGATATGCCGTTCCCGCTTCTGTTTCTATTGAGTCTGCCTTTTCAGGGAAATACTTTAAGGCATCTAAATAGGTGTCTAGCTCGTAGTTTAAACAACATTTTAAACGACCGCATTGTCCGGAAAGTTTGGTTTGGTTGATGGAAAGGTTTTGGTATCTGGCGGCAGAAGTATTCACCGTTTTGAAATCTGTGAGCCACGTACTGCAGCAAAGTTCTCTACCGCAAGCGCCAATGCCACCCACACGACCGGCTTCTTGTCGTGCCCCTATTTGGCGCATTTCAATTTTTACTTTAAACTCTTTTGCCAACACTTTTATCAGTTCTCTAAAATCGACCCGCCCATCAGCAGTATAGAAAAAGGTTGCTTTTTTACAATCTGCTTGATATTCAACGTCTCCGAGTTTCATATCTAACCCTAAGTTTCTGGCTAATACCCGTGCCTGAAGCATGGTTTCCTTTTCTCTGGAACGCGCTTCATTCATAATTTCCAACTCATGCTCTCTGGCAACACGAATGATGTTCTTTATCTCAGAGAAGTCTTTAATGCCGTATTTCTTTAGCTGTATCTTTACCAACTCTCCACTCAACGAAACCCGTCCTATATCATAGCCAATGGCAGATTCTACCATAACGAGATCCCCTGTGTATATTTCATGGTTCTTATCGTTCTTAAAAAAGCCCTTTCTGGCACCGTTTTTAAAGCTTACTTCGTAAATATTGAATTTATTCTCCAGAATGGCCACATCTGCTAACCAGTCATATACTTCCATTTTTGAACAACCGCCACTTTTACAATGCCCATTATTTCTACACCCTGATGGTGTTCCGCTTCCGCTACTGCAACTTGTACAACCCATTTTCTTGTTTTTCTTTATAGCCTTTTTTGGCTTGAGTACAAATATCTGTTTTTTATCTGTTAAATGTTACTAACCGGTGTTTATATCATATATCCATTTCTGCATAAACAGGTTTCCCACGGAGGATTTTTTCCATTTGTATGGAAAGATCTAACAGCACCAACTTGGGATTGCAATTCCTTTCAATAGCATAATGTGCTTTTTCTATGATGGGGATGAGCTTATTCAGCTTTTCTTCTGAGAGGAATCTTTGAATCCTACCGGCAAGCGTTTGCTCACTTTCAGTAAACCTTGGTGATAACTGCAGGCAATACATCATCATGGTACACTCTCTAAAAAAATGCAATACATACGCTAGATATTGCTTGATATTTTCCCGTCCGCTTCCACTTTTTTGGTCAACAAAATGAATCAACTCTACCGCATGGTTATTAAGTGTTGCACTCAGCCATTTGGATAACTCTACATCCAAAGGTGCTTCTTCGTGGTGCAACAACTGAAGCGCCACTCTTAGATTCCCTTGCGAGAGAAATGCAATCCGTTGAGCAGTTTCTTTGTTCTCACAACCCTTCTTTTCCAATTCTTGCATTACTTCATCGTCTTCTATCGATGGTATTTTTAGAATCTGTGTTCTGGAGAGAATGGTAGGCAATATTTCTTCTTGATTTTCTCCAACTAGTATCAGAACGGTGTTTTCTGTTGGTTCTTCTAAAAGTTTTAACAATATATTGCCTTCCTTTCCTAACGCTTCCGGCTTCCAAATGATTGTAATCTTAAACTCGCTTTCGAACGTTTTAAGGTTGAGGCGTTTAATGATGTTTCTGGCTTCTAAAGCTGTAATGTTCCCTTGTCGGTTTTCGGCTTGGATGATTTTTAGGAAATCATACTCATTCAAGAAGGGATTCTCAAGGAAAGCCTTCCTAAATTCTGCCATATAATCATCACTTAACGGTACTTTTCCGGATGTTTTTGGTACAACGGGGAAGGTAAAATGAACATCCGGATGTATTAGTTTTGACACTTTATTACAGGAAGGACATTGTCCACAGGAATCATTTTCTTGTTTGTTCTCGCACAGCAAATACTGTACAAAAGCGATGGCCAGCGGAAGGGCGCCATTTCCCTCAGGACCCAAGAAGAGTTGGGCGTGCGGAATTCTAGCATGATTGACCATTTCTGCCAGTTGGTGCTTAACTTTTAACTGCCCTGTTATCTCTGAAAACTTCATAGGATGGTAAGAATAAACTTTTTATATTTAGTTTTGTTTCAAAAATACATTTCTTCAGGGATATAAAAAATTTATGACAAGGATTTCGGTTTTTAGAAAAGCAACTTTTAATGCGGCGCATCGTTTATTTAATCCGAAGTGGTCGATAGAAAAAAATGATGAAATTTTCGGTTATTGTGCCCGACCAAATTTCCATGGACATAATTATACGCTCATCGTAAAACTAACTGGAGAAATAGACCCTGAAACCGGATATTTAATCGACTTAAAAATTCTAAAGTCGTTGATTTACAACGAAATTGAAGAAAGATTTGACCATAAAAACCTTAATCTTGATACAGAAGAATTTAAACACCTCAACCCAACAGTAGAAAATATTGCCGTAGTTATTTACGATATACTAAGGGCTAAATTAGATGCTAAGTATGACTTGCAAATAAAACTATATGAAACAGAGCGAAACTTTGTTGAGTATCCTGTATGATTTAAATCGTTGAAAATCAACTTTTATAATTAATATAGGCTAAAAAGCAATTTTTATACTATCTCGGATACTTGCAACAGGCATGTAATCCATTATACGCCTCATCACTGGCTTTATATTTTTCTGTGTCATATCCTGATTTTGCAATACTCTTTTGGATATTATCTACATTTGTTTTTGTAGCATCATAAGTTACTGTGATGATATGTGTTTTTTGATTCCAGTCTGCCTTTTTTACACCTTTGATATATGCCGCAGTCTCTATTGTTTTTTCACACATGCCACAAACGCCTGAAACTTTAAATGTTGCAGTAGTTAGATTAGAAGATGCCATGGCGACATTCATCATCACCAACAATAATAACGATATAAAATATTTCATTCTTTTTTATTTAAAGTTGCTTCTATTTTTCAAATGGAGCAACTCTTTAAGAGATTTTTAACGTATTAAGGATGCTTTACCAATGGTTTTTCCAAAACAAATGTAGATACTCCACCTATGAAATCACCTGATAAATGTACAAATGGACTATTTTTTATGAATAACATTTCTAATTTAAGCGGCTCTTTAAGGTAGAATTTTTTGATGGTGACCTGTTCGCGTGTTTTCCATTCAAGGTTTTCATTGCCCTGATATACCCAAGGATATAGGTATAGGTAATAGCCATCCCTCATATAAACGCCTGCATATATAGTAGTATCAGCAGAAGTATTACTGTAATGGAGATCAAACGTTCCATTGGGGTTGAGTTGTAAGGTTGCGTTATGCTGTTCCATCTGCCATGAATACTTTCCACATAAATGCTCGTTGGTTACAAAATCAAATAATTTCGTAGTGGGCGTAGTCTTTTCAGGTGTTAATTCTTCCAGAATAAAATTTGTTGGTGCAATAGCAAGGATTTTAAACTTTCGGATAATACCGGGTGTTTCTCTGGTGTCAATGGTCAACATTGAGTCTCCGATTACACTTATAGTAATTTGCGTTCCATTGAATCCTCCCTTTGCGCCAAACTCGTTTCTGTAATCATCCGCTTTTGACAAATCAAATACAAGATGTGGTCTTGCGAATTTTTCCCTGTTTTTGCCTAATAATTGGAATTCGTGTATGTTGCTGGTATTCCAATTTGGATGAATCCACTTTTTCCCTTGCAACATGGAGTCAATATCAAACGCCGTAAAACGCCTAAAATAACAGAGGCTATCTTTCGCATTTTTGGCAACACTGATTTTCTTTAACACGAGCGAGTCTTTGTTCAAAACGTTGATTTTGAACGTGTTTATTGCTTTGGGTATCCACTCATTCCCGTTCAAATAAGCAGTGTATTCTTGTAGCGTTGCTGTACTTTGACTATACTGTAGAGTGTATTCTTTCGGTTCTGGTAGGCTTTGAGGAGAAATGACTTGTATCTCTCCTCCACCTATTTTGAGTGCCACATATCCTTTGTTATAAGGATATAGGACACTATCTTTTTGTGTATAATTATCTCCCTGAAAATACCAGATTCCGGGATAATCCAGTAGATTTTGTCCGAACAATGACATGCCGGAAAACATCCACATCAATAAAAAAAATCCTCGTTGTAATTGCATCATACAACTATATATCGAAAAGGATGCCGAAATCTTATCTTTGGTTAGGTTTTGCCAACACAATTAACGGTTTTTTACCTTTTGCCTTACGCCTAAACACTTCAACAATCATATCTGCTTCTTCGGCACGTGTGCTAAAGAAGGAAAAATTGTCTAAGATTTTGATATCATCTATCAATCTGCCTTCTACTTGCGCTTCTTCAAAAATGATATCTAAAATTTTCCTAGGGTTAATTCCGTCATTTCTGCCTTTGGCAATGAACAAACGCTGGCTGGAATTAGAAGATCCTTTGCCTCCTTTTCTTTTGTCGTCATGTGTTTCCTGACGGATATTTTTGTAGGCTTTGGGATCTAATTCGTCTTTAAGTCCATATCTCAACACTGCGGCTACTATTTCGTATGGTTCTCCTAACTCAAGTAATTCATGTGCGAAAGTACCATATTCAAAATGGCGCTCATGTGCCAAAATTTCTAAAAGATTGTTCTTAATACGCTCTTTTTTCAGTTTTATCATCTCAACGGCATCTGGCAAATAGGCTTTTTTAATCTCTGCCCTGCTAAGCTTGCTGATGAACATCAATTTTCTCTTCTCAGAATTTGGCACCAATGCAATGGCTTTCCCGGTTTTTCCCGCTCTACCCGTACGACCAATTCTGTGTACATATGACTCAGGGTCTTGTGGAAGAGAATAGTTGATAACATGTGAAAGGTCAGAAATGTCGATGCCTCGCGCTGCAACATCTGTCGCCACTAAAACACCTCTATGTTCTGTTTTAAACTGTTTTACTACTTTCTCGCGAATGTTTTGGGCAATATCTCCGTGTAATGCTTCCGCAGGATACCCCAACTCATTCAACTTAGAGGTAATGCCGATAACATCTACTTTGGTATTGCAAAATACAATGCCATAGATATTGGCGTCCATGTCTAAAATTCTCGTTAACGCATCAAACTTATCGCGCTCTGGAACTTCATAATACGTTTGTTCGATTGACTCGTTGGTGAGTTCTTGTTTTTTTACGGAAACCATCTCGTATTTTCCCATATGACGTTTTGCAAGGGAAAGAATGCGATCCGGCATGGTTGCAGAGAATAGCAACATTCTTCTGTCGGCAGGTGTTTCCTTGACGATTTGTTCTACATCGTCGATAAAACCCATGTTCAACATTTCGTCTGCTTCGTCTAAAACTACGAATTTCACGTGTTCTAATTTCAGTTTTCCCCTGTCAATCATATCGATTACTCTTCCCGGTGTACCTACTACAACATGTGTTCCTTTCTCAAGGTCTCTGATTTGCATGCTGATAGATGCTCCACCATAAACGGGTGTCACCCACATTTTCTTTTTTCCTTTCAGGCTTTTAAACTCTTCTGAAACCTGTAAGGCCAACTCTCGTGTTGGCGTAAGAATGATTGCTTGAATATGTTTGTTGTTTGGGTCAAACTTTTCAATAATCGGAATGGCAAAAGCTGCTGTCTTTCCGGTACCTGTCTGTGCCTGACCTACAACGTCTTTGTCTGAGTGTAATAAAATTGGAATGGTTAATTCCTGAATGGGTGTTGGGTTTTCAAATCCTTTTTCTTCTAAAGCTTGTAAGATCTCTTCTGAAAGTCCTAACGCACTAAATCCTGTCATGATCATGATATTTATTTAATTTATAGCGCAAAGGTAGTGATAGGATGTCCACAATGTATATAAATTATCCACACTTAATGTAAAAGTATTGTTGGATTTCCAATAGGTTTACAATAACAGACACTTCATTTGTCTTTGAAAATTAAGGTCTTTTAATGAAATATATATAAAACTCTTAACCATTTCATATTTTCCAAAAAGGATAATAACAAGATTGTATATGTACCTTTGCACCCGATTTTAAAAAATCATATTTATGCAGAACATTCGCAACATCGCCATTATTGCTCACGTTGACCACGGTAAAACAACGCTAGTAGACAAGATTTTACATCAAGGAAACCTTTTCAAAGAACATGAGGAAATTGGTGAACTTTTAATGGATAACAATCCTTTGGAGAGAGAAAGGGGCATTACCATCGTTTCTAAAAATGCTTCTATCGTTTATAAAGGAACAAAGATAAATATTATCGATACACCCGGTCACGCCGACTTTGGCGGTGAGGTTGAGCGTGTATTAAAAATGTCTGATGGCGTTTTATTATTGGTGGATGCCTTTGAAGGACCTATGCCACAAACTCGGTTTGTACTACAAAAAGCCATCGAGTTAGGCTTAAAACCTATTGTCGTTATCAATAAAGTTGACAAAGAAAACTGTACACCGGAAGAAGTACACGAGAAGGTATTTGAGCTAATGTATCAATTGGATGCGACAGAAGACCAATTAGACTTCCCAGTTGTTTACGGTTCTGCAAAAAACAACTGGATGGGTCCGGATTGGAAACATCAGACTGCTGACATCACATATTTAATAGATCAGATATTAGAACATATTCCTGCACCAAAAATCGCTCAAGGGTCTTTGCAAATGCAAATTACCTCTTTAGATTATAGTTCTTTTGTTGGAAGGATTGCTATCGGACGTGTATTTAGGGGAAGTGTGAAAACAAATGCTCCCATAACCTTAGTAAAAAGAGATGGCTCATTGGTGAAAAGTCGTATCAAAGAACTTATGACTTTTGAAGGTATGGGCAAAAGAAAAGTGGAAGAAGTGGAAGCCGGAGATATTTGTGCAGTTGTTGGTTTAGAAGGTTTTGAAATTGGCGATACTATTGCCGATTTTGAAATGCCAGAAGGAATGACCGCTATTTCCATAGACGAACCAACGATGAGCATGTTTTTCACTATCAATGATTCTCCATTTTTTGGAAGAGAAGGAAAATTTGTTACTTCAAGACATATAAAGGATAGATTAGAAAAGGAACTGGAGAAAAACCTAGCACTTCGTGTAAATCAGGGAGAAACGGCGGATAGTTTTCAAGTTCATGGAAGAGGTGTTTTACACTTGTCTGTTCTAATTGAAACGATGAGAAGAGAAGGCTATGAATTACAAGTAGGTCAACCTCAGGTATTGTTTAAAGAAATCAATGGTCAAAAATGTGAACCGGTAGAAGAATTAACCATTGACTTGCCGGAAGAAAAATCTGGGACTGCAATAGAAATGGTGGCAAAGCGCAAAGGTGAGATGAAAAACATGTCGCTAAAAGGTAACCGCGCCGTATTAGAATTTGAAATCCCGTCCAGAGGTATTATAGGATTGAGAAACGAGTTAATCACTGCCACCTCCGGTGAGGCAATTATGTCACACAGATTCAATCATTATTCCCCACATAAAGGAGAAATTCCGGGTAGAATCAACGGTTCTATGATTTCTAAAGAAACGGGTGAGGCGATTGCTTATTCTTTGGATAAACTACAAGATAGGGGAAGATTTTTCGTTGAGCCCGGTGATGAAATCTATACAGGTATGGTTATTGGTGAAAACTCCAGAAGTGGAGACCTTGTTGTAAACTGTACCGTTACCAAAAAACTAACCAACGTACGTGCTTCAGGTTCTGATGACAAAGTGAGATTAGCACCTCCGATCAAATTCACCTTGGAAGAAGCTTTGGAGTATATTCAAGATGATGAATATGTAGAGGTGACGCCAAAGAGCATACGCATCAGAAAAATCTATTTGGACGAGAACGAAAGAAAGAGAAAAACCGGTAAATAATTACTTTCTTCGGTTTTCTTTGCAATATAATCTAATTCAAAGGGCTTAAAAAACCATAATATCTTGTTTTATTTTTCAAAACAGATAAAAGTTGGTTTTTTATAACTACCTTTATCAAAATTTAAATTAATTAATATGAACATTTTCGTCGGCAACCTTGACTACACTGTTAAGGAAAGCCAAATTCAAGAACTTTTCGAGCAGTTCGGCTCAGTATCTTCTGTTAAAATCATCAAAGACAAACTTTCAGGCAAAAGTAGAGGAATCGCTTTCGTTGAAATGGATGAAGATGGTGAAGCGAACACTGCTATCAGCAATTTAAATGGTTTTTCTTTGAAAAGTCGTGATATTGCAGTAATGGAGGCTCGACCAAAAGAAGAGAACAAGTCATCATTTCAAAAGAGAGATAATTTCAAAAGATATTAATGTTTACTTTGTTCAGTACAAGCCTGAGGGATTTCTCTCAGGCTTTTTTATTTGTCATAGGTTGAATGCTAGCAAACATAAGAAATGCCTTTCATAATTGAATGATTGAAGATAATTCACATTTCTTACAAATAATTTTCGGCTCATTACGGAAATGACCCTTACATTTGCATTTTATTGAAAAACATGATACAAGTTTCAAAGAAAATACTCAAAAATGGACTAACGGTGGTACATCACCTCGATGAAAACACCCCATTCGTCGTTGTAAATGTGCTATATAAAGTTGGTGCTAAAGATGAAGACCCTGAAAGAACAGGATTCGCTCATTTGTTTGAACATCTCATGTTTGAAGGCAGCAAACATGCCAAATCTTATGACCAACCGCTTCAAGAGGCAGGTGGTGAAAACAATGCCTTTACAAATAATGACTATACCAATTACTATAGTCAGGTGCCTGCCAATAATATAGACATCTCTCTGTTTTTAGAAGCTGACAGGATGGCCTTTTTAAATATCAATCAACGCTCTTTGAATGTTCAAAAAAAAGTGGTTGTAGAAGAATTTAAAGAAAACTATATTAACCAACCTTATGGTGACGTTTGGCATCTCTTGAGGGAAATGGTATATGAAAAGCATCCGTATAAATGGCCCACTATTGGATTAAGAACGGAACATATTAGCGAAGCCGTTCTGGAAGAAGTACGCAATTTCTTTTCCATGCACTACCAACCACAAAATGCCATTTTGGTTATTGGTGGCAATATCGAAGAAGCGGTCGCTTTTGAAAAAGCGGAACAATATTTCGGATGGATTGAACCACAGACAGTTACCGAAAAAAAAGAAGTGATTGAGCCAGAACAAACCGTTGCCAAGACAAAAACCGTGTATGCCGATGTTCCATTAAATGGATTGTATATTGCTTTTAAGTCTACCGATAGATATGATGATGATTTCTATGTCTCAGATTTAATTTCTGATATTCTTTCCGGAGGGCAATCTTCCCGACTGTATCAACGTTTGGTAAAAGAACAAAAACTATTTGTCAGCATAGATGCTTATATCAGTGCTAGCAACGAAATAGGCATGTTTGTTGTTGAAGGGAAGATAAATGAAGATGTACCTGTATCGGTGGCAGAGGCTGCTGTTTGGCAGGAAATTGAATTGCTGAAAACAGAACTCACGGAAAAGGAAATTAGAAAGACAAAAAATAAAATATTATCATACCTAAACTTTAGCGACACCAGTATTATGGGAAGAACAATAAATATTGCTTACTACGAAATGTTGGGAGATGCTAACGGAATCAATCAGGAAGAATCAAAGTATGAATCTGTAACGCTGGAAAAAATTCAACGATTCTGTAATAAATACCTGACCCACAGCAAAAGTAATACGTTATACTATTTAAGAAAGCAACATGACCAAGCTAATTGATTTGAAAGCACCACCCATTTTGGAAATCGGAAAGATAACGCTACCCGAACCAAAAAAGATTACCTTGGACAATGGAATTCCGATGTTTGTTTTTCAAGGCGCAAAAAACGACATCTTATGTGTTGAATTATTGTTCAATTCGGGAAGGTGGACAGAGCCTTCACCTTTAACTGCGGGCAGTTGTGGAAGATTGATAAAAAGTGGAACATTAAACAAGTCCTCTTTCGAATTATCCGAAGAAATAGACTTTTATGGCAGTACGATCAAAGCGGGTGCCGGGTACAACACCTTTTCATTACAACTTTTTACGCTTCATCGCTTTTTTAATGAATCCTTTCCACTGTTTCAGGAATGTCTTTTTGATATTGCTTTTCCAGAGACCGAAATTGATTTGTATAAGTCAAACGCCTTATCTAAGCATCGGGTAGAATTGGAGAAGAATGACTATGTTGCAGATATGGCTTTCAAGAAAATCGTCTTTGGGGACCAGCATCCTTATGGTTACGAGACCTCTGAAGAGCGGATAAAGGCTATCAATCAAACGGATATCCTTGAATATTATCGCAAAGAACTTCGGATAGATAATTGCGCAATATTTGTTTCCGGCAACGTTTTAGAAACACATATACAAGCCATTAATAATCTTTTAGGTAAAAAAGATTGGAATAAATCTTCCACAGGGTTGCCCGTTTCTACGGCACCTCCCTCTGGAACAATCCCACAACAGTTTCACCAACAAAAGAAAAATAGTGTGCAATGTTCCATCGTAATTGGTAAACAATTGTTCAATATGTCGCACGAAGATTATCCTGAGTTTTTACTGATGAATACAATTTTTGGTGGGTATTTCGGTTCTCGCCTGATGAGTAATATTAGGGAAGATAAAGGATATACTTATGGAATTTATTCAGGGCTTCAATCCTTAAAATTTGGTGGTGTTTATTCCATTCAAACAGAAACCGGACTTGAACACAAGAATGATTGTCTAAAAGAAATTTATACAGAAATGTCTAGACTGCGGGAAAGCCGAGTTACAGAAAGAGAATTAACGCTGGCAAGAAATTATTTGCTTGGCAAGTTTATGGGTAAAACGGATGGCGCTTTTAATCAGGTTGAACAATTTAAAAAATACTATGTTGAAGGAAAAAGCGTTGATTTGTTTGATAATATTGTAGAAAAAGTACGAAATTGCAACGCTGAAAGAATAAGGGACTTAGCGACAACCTATTTAAATAAAGAAAACTTTAGTGAAATTGTTATTGGATAAGCATGAGAAATTTTTTTAAATACATCATCATTTGTAGTTTGTGCTTGGTTTTTAACTTAGTTAAAAGTCAAAACCTCCCGCCTTATTTATATTGCGTCAGAGATGGCGGTCCGAATACGGTGGTGTTAAATTGGCAAAAACCAACTGCCTTTTGTGGTACATTCATCAGCTATGACATATACGTTTCAAATGGTAAAAAAGCCGGCCCTTACGTATTAACCAATTCTGTTGCAAATGTCAACCAAACGAATATCAACCTAAATATCCCGAATACAGATTCAGTATTCGTATATATGGTCACTGTTCAGAATTGTGGTGGCATTGTTACTTCTTCACCAAGTGACACTTGTGACAACTCTAAGGAAAGACCTCCGGTTGTTCCTTTTGACAAGGTTAGTGTTACCCCGGCAGGTGTCGAAGTAAGGTGGATACCCTCAACTTTTCCAGAAGTTACAGGATACCTTCTCTTTAGCAATGCCAATAATTTCAGCACACCCATCGCTACAATCAATGGAAGAAGTTCTAATTTCTATTTAGACGCAAGCGCAGATCCAAACATTGGTCCGCACACGTATAAGATCCGTGCTTTGGTCGATTGTGACACCTTACAAGGAGCGGTAAGCACCGCCCCCCACAATACAGTATTTATTGATGTTGACAGCTACAGCAGATGCGATAGAGAATATAAATTCTCTTGGAACAGTTATAACAATCATCTCAAAGGCATTTATAGGTATGTTTTTTACCAGAAAAGACCTACAGATACCGGGTTTGTACTAGTAACATCTACACTGGATACTGTTGCGACGCTTTCCACACCGAATGATAAAGAAGATCTTTGTGTAAAGATTGACGTTGTTTTCAATGGCGGTGGCGACAAATCCATTTCGAATATTTTATGTTTCAAAACGGATGTCACTCCAGCGCCAGTAAGGGCATTTCTAAAAAGAGTTACGGTAGAATTAGACAATACCGTACGTCTAGAATATGGACCCGATACCATTGGTGACTGGAAGCGATATTTTGCCCAGCGAAGCCTTACTTCTGATAATTTCAAACAGATAGGAACAGCAGATATTACGGGAACCATTATACCCCTACCAAAGGATTATGTGGTTCTGCAAGATATCAACGATGCTAAACCACAGGATGAAGACTATTACTATCGGTTCATCACCATTGACAGTTGTGATAAAGAATATCCTACCTTTTTTGCCAGAAGCATCCATTTGGAAGGAGAAGAAACCAAAAACAATACCATCCGCCTAAATTGGAATCCCTATGAGATGACCACTACCACGAATCAATATTTCGATGTGTCTGCCTATTACTTGATGAGAATGGAAGGCAATAAGGTGGTTGACTCCATACAATTGGCGGATAATGTTATAGAATATGAATATCCAAATGTCTTTAATCCCAATGTCGACACTATTCAAGAAGTTTGCTTTCGTGTAGCAGCACGATATACATTAAAAAATTATGTCGGAACAACTTATTTACTCTTTACCTATTCAAATGTTACATGCGTAAAACCGAAGCCCAAGGCTTTTGTTCCAAATGCCTTCACACCTAATGGAGATAATCTAAATGAATTCTTAAAGCCGAATTTGGTCTATCCAATGAAAAACGCACCGTATGAATTTCGTGTGTTCAACCGATGGGGGCAACAGGTGTATTCAACAGAAAATATACGCGAAGGTTGGGATGGCGAATTTGAAGGCAAACAACAACCGACAGACACTTATATTTGGTTCTTGCGATTCACTGGCGCTGATGGCATTGAACAAATACGCAAGGGCGTTTCAACACTGATACGCTAATCGCCATTTTTGATTAGTTTTGTACAATGAAAAGGTTCTTCCTTTCAAATGTACTATTGCTCATTTTTAGCAATCTGCTGATAAAGCCTATTTGGATTTTTGGAATCGACAGGTGGGTACAGGTACATTGTGGTGAACATATATATGGAGAATATTTTGCACTCTTCAATGTTTCGATACTATTTTCGGTATTATTGGATTTCGGCATTCAAAATTTTAATACCACACAAATTGCCGGAAGTCCTTTGCTATTTAGAAAATACTTCCCCAATCTCTTGCTGTTAAAAGTGTTTTTGCTATTTGTTTATGCCGGAATTACAATGGTTTTCGCCTTCCTCTCGGGCTACAAAGGGAAACAATTTGAATACTTAACATTTCTAGTACTCAACCAGATATTTCTCTCTTTCATTTTATTTTTCAGGTCAAATATTACTGCTTTTCAGAAATTTAAATTAGAGAGCGTTATCTCCGTTTTAGATAAATTACTCATGATCATCTTTCTGTCAGGGTTTGTGCTGCTGCCTTTCCTTAGGGAAAAATTCAATATGAGAATATTTATCCTTTTTCAAACGTTGGCATACCTGATCACGTTGGCTGTTGCCTACCTTTCTCTAAAAGGATTCGTTCCTGAATATGCTTTTAAAATCAATAAAAAGTGGTTATTGGTAATGCTTAGAAAGAGCATTCCTTTTTCTATATTAGTATTTCTCATGACCATTTATTATCGGATAGACGGTTTTTTATTAGAAAGAATAGCCGGTGCTCAAGCGTCAGGAGAATACGCCAAATCTTATAGGATCTTGGATGCTATCAACAATTTCAGTTTTTTGTTTTCAGTAGTTTTGTTGCCCATTTTCTCTAAAATGGCACAGCAAAAGAAACCTGCCGTCGATTTGCTGAAATTTTCGTCAAACCTCATTTTTTGGGTCGCCATTCCTGCTTTGTCTTTCTGCGCTATGAATGCTCCGGGTATTTTGAATATGCTTTATCCTATGCACGAAGGTCAACATGCCCCAAATTCTTGGATATTTATTTTGCTAATCTTTTCAAGCCTTCCAATAAGCTTTGTTTATATTTGGGGTTGTAATGTGTTGGCAAAACAAAAAATCATGCAACTCAATAAGATTGTTTTCGCAGGCGTGTTCGTTAATCTGAGCATGAACTTTATCCTCATTCCCAAAATGGGTGCTTTGGGTGCTGCCATAACTTTTATTACTACGCAAATGCTTATGTGTCTTGGATTTGGGTGCTTAACGGAACGTTTTTTTGACCGACTGTTGATAATCAGGTGGATTTGCTATGGTTTTTTCGCCATCCTCCTTTTTTCACTCAACTACTCGTTGGAATGGACATTCTTCACTCAACTGACATTGGAAATGTTTCTTTTAATTTCTGGAGCTGCAATCTTAGGCATTGCAAGTCCACAGAATTTTAGAAAGGTCTATCAATTAATTGGCAAAAAGGAAATATAAATTCCTATTTTTGCTTTTCAAAAATAAATTATCAGAAATGATTGAATTATTCGATATATGGTGGAAATGGAAATGGCAGATTGCAATAGTTTGTATCTTGGCTATCCTAACAAGTATCATCGTCACCCTTCCGGTTATCATGCCACCATATTATGCAAGTAAAGCTGAATTTTATCCTGCTAACCCCTCTGCAATAGATCGGAACACACTATTTAGCACAGAAAGAGAAAATTATGTCGCTTATTTTGGATCAACAGACGATATAGATAGAATTATTTCTTTAGCGCGCTCTTCCGGACTCGCTAGCTACATCATCGAAAAATACAAATTGTTGGATGTTTACGATATTGATACTACAAAGGTAAAAGAATGGAAATATACCGTTAGAAAAGAATTTGACGATAAATATTCATCTTCCAAAACGGATAGAAACTCCATAGAAATTAATATTCTTGATACCGACCCAAACAGGGCTTCAGACATGGTAAAAGATATCGTAACATGGTTAGATGCGCGAAATATGGGTATGATTCAAGAGAATAAGAACAAAACGCTGGAAGAACTGCAAGAAAAAATTGATGCAAAAACTGCCGAAATAGAAGTGTTGTCCGATTCTGCAACCAAACTTTCCGGTGTAAAAGCGCTCTTAATAAAACAAAGACAAGAAGGTCTCACCGAAGAAATCAATAACCTGCAAAAAATACACAGTCAATTTGAAATCTCTGCAAGCAATAAATTCTCCTCCATATACATGATTGAAAATCCAAGCCCTGCTGACAAAAAGGCAAAACCTGTACGATGGATGATTGTCTTAGGTACCGCCGTGATTTCTTTTGTCGCATTAAGTATCTTGGCAGTAATCCTTGAACTATTTAAGAAAGAGAAAACGACCCATGCTTAGTGTTCTATTTAGGAAGCACGACAATTTTTTTTTCTATACCTATGGTTTTTTTTTCATAGCCTGCCTATGTTTGGGGTTTGTTTTAGAACAACCTTTAATATTTTTATTACCTGCTATCATATTAGGTGGATTGGTAGTGTTTTATAACTACAAAATTGCCTACTACCTCCTTGTCGCCACCCTCCCAATGTCCACAGAAGTGCTTTTTGAAAGTGGATTCGGCACAGATTTGCCTTCCGAACCAATTTTACTCGTATTGGTAATGGTGTTTGGATTTTTGATCTTGTTAAAACCCTCACAGCTACTATCTCCCTTTTACAAACACCCGGTAACATTACTTCTTTTGTTGCACCTTGTTTGGATTGTCATTACCATCATCATGTCCACACAAATTGAACTCTCTATTAAATACCTGATAACAAAAATATGGTATGTATCCGTCTTCTTCTTCATGTCCGGAATGGTATTGACGAACCAAAACACCTTTAGAAGATTGCTGTGGGTAATCGTTCTCCCAACAGTACTAGCCATTGCCATCATCATTTATAAACACAGCAAATGGGGGTTTCTCTTTGAATATGTTAACAAATCTGTTGTCCCATTTTTTAGGAACCATGTGAACTATGGCGTTTTCATTACAATGCTGGTGCCGATGTTAGTAGCCATGCGGTTCTGGTACAAAAAAGGCTCCATTATGCGTTTATTGATGGATATTTTCATTATCATCACCTTGATAGGCATCTATTTAACCTATACCAGAGGTGCTTGGTTGGCACTCTTTGCATTGCCGCTTTTATATGCCGTAGTACTTTATAAAAAAATGAAACATGTCCTAATCACAGGCTTTGTTGCCGCTTTTTTATTCTTTGGCTATTTGAGTGTCAATAATAACTACCTAAAATTTGCCCCGGATTACGCTCATACGATTTATCATGACAACCTCAAAGACCATATTTCTGCAACCTTCTCTGGTAAAGACATGTCAACAATGGAACGGTTTTATCGTTGGGTGGCTGCTTTTAAAATGGCTGGAGACAATCCCGTTTTTGGTTTTGGTCCTAATAGTTTTGTAAAAACGTATAAAAGTTATACCGTTACCTCCTTTGCAACATATATCAGCAGAAATGAAGAAAACTCTACTGTACATAATTACTTTATTTTGCTCATGGCTGAACAAGGCATTCCCGGTATGTTAATCTTTATGGGATTTATAGCCATTATTCTCCTTACTGCCGAGCGTGTGTACCATCAACAGAAATCTTTTAATGACAAATGGATTGTCATGGTTGCATTAATGGTAATGGTGGTTTTTTTAATCAATAACCTCTTTTCTGATTTATTGGAAGCCAATAAGCTTGGCCCATTATTTTTTATTATGGCGGCAATAATTGTCAATTGGGATATACAATCCAGAGAAGAAATAAATGAAGGAATAGCATGAAACAAATAGATCATATCGGTATAGCAGTAAAAGATTTGGAAAAATCCAATGCCTTGTTTTCCACCTTATTAAACCGAGTTCCTTTTCTGCAAGAAAAAGTTGATGCTATGAAATTATCTGTGTCATTTTTCAAGCTTGGAGATACAAAAATTGAGCTGTTAGAACCTTTGGCTTCCGATAGTCCAATTTCAAAATTTCTTGAAAAAAAGGGGGAAGGTATTCATCATGTGGCGCTATTGGTTGACGATATCCATGCAGAAATGAATCGCTTGCGCAAAGAAGGATTTCAACCGCTCACCGAACACCCTTATATTGGTGCAAACAACAAACTGGTATGCTTTTTCCACCCAAAAGACACCAATGGCGTCTTGATAGAGTTGTGCCAGCCTATTGCTTAATTAGCGGCTCATTTCCTATCCTGTCTCCCTGTTTTTGGTTGCCGGCATCACTAATTTTTGGTAATTTTTGCCATCTTTTCAAAAATTAACATTCTATTTCTGTGCTTTTCTTTTAGTAACCCGATTTTTGTGTAAAATCTAAACGTCATGGGAAAAGAATTTGCCCTTGCCATACCTTTGTATTTATTGCTCATCTTGATAGAAGCTGGGTATGGTGCATGGAAAAAACAACACCTATATAGATTTAATGACACCATCGCCAATCTAAATTCCGGCGTTTTGAGTGTCATCTATGGATTTGGACCTAAAGCAACTTTGTTCTTTATGTATGTTTGGGTATATGAGCATTGCCGGATAGCTGATTATCCAAAAACATGGTGGACATTCGTATTGTTTTTAGTAATCACTGATTTTTGTGCCTATTGGTTCCATCGTTTCTCCCATGAAATTAATCTATTGTGGGGCTCCCACAAAGTACACCACCAAAGCGAGGATTTTAATTTTTCTGTAGCCCTTCGACAAAGTGCCAATGGCCTGATTCCTTCGGTTGTTTTTTTTCTTCCTGCTGCCTTTTTTGGTGTCGACCCTGCCTCATTTGCACTCATGAGCACCCTTAATTTGGTGTACCAGTTTCTAATGCACACCAAAATCATAGGGAAATTGCCAAAACCAATAGAATACATTTTTTGCACTCCTTCTCACCACCGTGTTCATCATGGTATGAACCCAAAATATTTGGATAAAAACTATGGAGGAATATTGATACTTTGGGATCGTTGGTTTGGTACTTTTCAGCAAGAAGAGGAAGCTGTTAAATATGGCATCACAACTCCTTTCAATAGCTGGAATCCGGTGTGGGCAAATATTGTGCACTTTATATACATTTTTAAAACCGTTCCCACCATCCATAATTTTTATGATAAAATGAAATTTATATTTGGAAAACCAGGCTGGTTACCGGAAGAAAATGGTGGTCCAATACCACCTAAAGATAGGCCTATTGGTTATAAAATTTATGATACTACATTGAGTCCTTCCATAAAAGCATATGTTTTATTTCAATTCATCATCAGTTTTTCATTGTTTTATTTTGTTTACATGAACCGATCCCAGTTTACCAATAATGAGTTTTATGCTTATTTTGGCTTGCCTATGGTTTGGAGTTTTATTAACATCTCGGGTCTGTCCGAAGGGAAAGGGTGGGCTTGGATGTCAGAAATTCTTAGAAATGCTATTTCTCCTATTGTCCTCTTTTACCTTATTCACGATTTACATGCTTTTGTCTTACCATATTCTTTGGCATGTATATGTTCTTTGGTTGGATTATTCTTTTTACGATCAGAATTGGACGACGAATTAACAAGAATAAAGGAACAATGGCTGAAATTCTTTTAGTAATAACAAGATGATTTATAAAGTAGTTCACTCGTGTTCATTTATCGACACGTGGACAAGGAATTTGGTTTTATTAATGGGCTATTTTATAATTACTTTTGTGATAACATGCACTTATCTGGCAATTTCTTGGTATAAAATTATACAGTGGCGAGAGGCTACCTATATTCGTATTGTACAATAAAAGAATTATATTCAGGCCATCCTCCAAATGAAAGTGGCGTTCGGAATTCCTTCCATGCCGATAATAACCCTTCTGAGTTGTATTCAAAAGTTTCTCGCTCATAATATACAAATGGAAATGTTTGCTTCGTTGCCTTTTCAATTAATAACCCCTTTTCATTGTACAAATATTCCGTTACGCTTGAAATACTTTCTGTACGTTTAGCCTTACTGCTAATGCTATCAACTGTATATAATGCCATGATTGTTTCTGCTTTCTGCAACCTATTTCCTTTATCATACGCATATTTTATCGTTTTATCCGGATTGAAAGGGTCATTTGTTCCAAGTTGCGGATTGTAAACGGCCATAGAAATTTCTTCTCCAACAAGTAGTCCGGATGAATTATAGGAATATTGCGTTCTTTCAATCCTATTATGATATGTCTTGGTGAATTCTAGCGGTTTCCCATTTAGCTGATTAAAATAAACGCCTGAATAGTTCCTATTTGTATCGCTGTAACAATAAAAATACTCCTTCCAAAGAAAATTGTTCTGATCATACACTTTGGAATATTTATCCATTTGACCCGTCACCACATTCCTCGGCATATTCCGCTGTACTTCTTGTCCCGAAAAATCGTATATATATGTGGTAGTATCGCGTTTTTGTGTCATGGGTTGAATATCCACGATGATTACCGGTTTCTTATTGGCATTATAACGCGTTTGTTGCACCAATACCAGTTTATTAGGGTTCGTGTTGTTAAAAACCATTTTTGAACTGAGTTCAAATGTTTGGGCATGATTTATGGCATGCAAACAAAAAACTAGAAATCCTATTAAAAAGTACTTCATCTCTGTTGTAATTTATTTAGTGTTAAAACATTTTCCGAAAAATGTATGCATAAAAGTACAACAAGTATAAAAAACCTGCAATGAGAATTTGTTTTTAATACTTTATAAATATTTATATATAATTTAATTTCCAAAAAACACTCTTTTGCTTGGTCATTTTATTTAAAAAATTCATTTATTTTTTCATTTAACCTTAATTTAAATAACAAAATAAATAAAAAGACAAATTATTTTTATTTGTTTGTGTCGATAAATTGATTTTGCAATCAAATTTTACACATTTAAATTATATGTATATGAAAATTAAATCTTCCATTCCGTTTTTTGTGTTGGTGGGCTGTGCGTTGTTGGCGTTTATCTTCCCATCCGTCCCACAAGCCCCTTCTCCTGAAACAGCAGAAAAAATTGCCGCTATAAACTTCGGTGATACCGCATGGATGCTAACTGCCGCCGCCTTTGTTTTGTTAATGACCCCGGGATTAGCCTTTTTTTATGGTGGTATGGTTTCGTCAAAAAACATCATCTCTACCATGTTGCAAAGTGTTGCGTCAATGGCTGCCATCAGTGTTCTCTGGGTGGTTGTTGGATTTAGCCTCGCCTTTGGAGATTCCATCGGCGGATTCATCGGAAATCCCTCCACATTCTTCATGTTCAAAGGCGTCTTAGATGGTGCCCCGTGGACATTGGCATCTACCATACCATTAGCAGTTTTTGCCTTTTTCCAATTAAAATTTGCAATCATCACACCGGCACTTATCACTGGTGCCTTTGCTGAAAGAATCAAGTTTACCTCGTACATGCTATTCTTAATCTTATTTTCTCTCCTCATCTATGCTCCTTTAGCACATTGGACCTGGCACCCGGACGGTTTTCTGTTCAATTTGGGCGTTTTGGACTTCGCCGGAGGAACAGTTGTTCATATGAGCGCCGGATGGGCTGCCTTAGCATCTGCATTATACCTGAAAGGAAGAAAATCTAATGGACATAGTCCGGCAAATATTCCCTATGTAATTCTAGGAACAGGACTTCTGTGGTTTGGATGGTTTGGTTTTAACGCCGGATCAGCAGTAGGTGCTAACAATTTGGCAGCAACAGCATTTGCTACTACAAACACTGCCTCCGCAACCGCAGCACTGGCATGGATCTTTTTAGATGCTTTACGTGGGAAAAAACCTTCTGCTTTAGGTGCCTGTATTGGTGCCGTAGTGGGTTTAGTTGCCATTACTCCGGCGGCAGGATTTGTCACCGTTCCCCATTCAATAATTATTGGATTAGTGGCAAGCATTGTGAGTAATTTATTGGTAGAATGGAGAAGCAAATCCAAACTAGATGATACTTTAGATGTATTCCCTTGCCATGGCGTAGGAGGAATGGTTGGAATGATTCTTACAGGTGTTTTTGCTACATCAAGCGTAAACGGCGCAGTAGCAGATGAAGGATTGTTATTTGGTGGAACGAAATTATTCATGATGCATATGCTTGCATTGGTACTTGTTTCTGCTTTTGCCTTCTTTGGATCACTATTATTATTAAAAATTACTGATCTGATTTCTCCACTACGTGTAACCGAAGCTGAAGAAGCGGAAGGACTTGACATTAGTCAACACGGGGAATCATATGTATAACCGCTTACATGCCTTTTCTATGGTGGCTGTTTTCTTTCCGAAAGCAGCCATTTTTTTATTTGGAGTTTCGATTAACTCATTGAAGCAATAAAATTTCTACTTCTTTGAGTATCATCATATAATAATCTTCTTCATAACAAACAAAGATAACCTGTTCCATTTCTGAATGCTGCTCTAAATATTCACCAACCGTTTTTACTGCAATTTTTGCTGATAGCTCTTTTGGAAATCGATATATCCCGGTGCTAATCCCGGGAAAAGAAACAGTTTTGCAGTCATTTTCAACAGCAAGTTTTAGTGCATTTTTGTAACATGCCGTTAATAATTTTTCCTCATTCTTATGCCCACCATTCCATACCGGGCCTACTGTATGTATGACGAATTTTGCAGGCAGTCGTCCAGCGGTGGTGATAACAGCTTCTCCCGTTTTACAGCCACCTTGTCTAGCAACTATCTTTCTACAGGCTTCCAGTATTTCACTGCCGCCTATACGATGGATAGCGCCATCAACACCACCTCCACCCAATAAACTTGTATTGGCAGCGTTGACGATGGCGTCTGCGCTAATCTTTGTTATATCGCCTTTAACGACTTGTATTCTTTCCATTATAATAATTGACTACAAAAATACACATGCTTTGATTTTTTATCGTTGTTTGAAAACATTAACTGCTCTTTAGTATTCATTTACCTGAGGTAATTTGATAGATTTAGAATATTTTTACCTGATTTTTCGTTAAAGGTAAATTGAAAAACTATTACAACATATTAGGCGTTCCTGAAAGTGCTGATCAATCTGCCATAAAAAAAGCTTATCACCTTTTGGCAAAAAAATACCACCCAGACAGAAATCCCAACTCTTCTTGGGCGGAAGAAAGGTTTAAAGAAATTGCTGAAGCCTATGAAACGCTTTCAGATACCATAAAAAAAGCGAATTACGACCATTTAAGAAAACAACAGCAAGCAAAATTCAACTACCAATACAAAGGAGATTTTCGTGGCTATCAATATAACCAACAGCGGCAACAGAAAGCTTCCACACCTCCGCCACCCAAAAAGAAAATTGTTATCCCAAGTAGAGTCAGAACCGCTTTAATTCCTGCTGTCTTTTTTATTATTGGAGGATTAGGAGGATGGATAGGTAAAAGTTTGCTTTATAAAAACAACCCGGCCGCCGTTTCAAATAACCTCTATTCAACATTTTCTGGACTGGATTCTATCCCATCCATTGGACTCAATCAATTTGAAATCAATGCAAAATGGGACAAACAGCTAAAAGTAAACGCAATTGGAAAGATAGATGCACAAAATGCTACTATACTGCAAGATAAGCAAACGCTTTCCGGCGCACATTTGATGGTCAATTTCTTGGATAGCCAAGGAAATCTTGTACATGCCGAAAACTTATATTTGGATGCTGCCATCCTTCATAAAAATCAAGATATATATTCATTTAATTTAGAATTTAATCTTATTTCTGACCTTTCTTACGAAGATTTTATTAAAATCACCTCTTTTCAATTAGGGTATAGTACATGAGGCAATCGCACACATCTTTGCAAAAAAGATGTTATATTCACATTCCTTTTTAGATATGCGTAACTTTTTATTCTTGTGGATATGTATTGCCTGTTCAACATCGTTGTGGTCACAGGACTTTTGTGCCACACAGCTTAACGAAGACAATGTTTCATCGTATATTGCCTATACAAATTATCTAAAATCATTTCCGGCAAGAGAGGGTCAACAAACATCTTATCTAGTTCCCGTAAGCATTCATTCTATCGGAAGTTCATCTGAAGATTATCTTTCCTTTTATGAAATGGTCAACATACTTTGTGAAGTAAATGATGATTTTTCAACAACAGGAATACAGTTTTTTCTCTCACAAGAGCCGCTATACCATCTAAACAGCCAACTTTCTATTATCGAACCTGATAATTATTTAAATGCTTTGAGTAGCCTAACCGCCACTTATAATATTTCGAATACGCTAAATATCTACTTTACAGAGATTAAAAACAATACTGACGGCACAGTACTATGTGGTGCTGCACCTTTTCCTTCGTGGGAAGATCTTTTTCTCAATGGTCGTGGAGGTATCATTATGAATACTAACTGCAAAAGTGCTGCCGGAAAAACACTTACTCACGAACTAGGGCATCATTTCAATCTATTGCATACTTTTGAAACCTCTACAGGACGGGAATTGGTAACCAGACAGTCCGGTATGGCCAACTGCGAATATGCGGGAGATGGTTTTTGTGACACGCCAGCCGATACGAAAAACTACTCATGTCCTTATGCTAATAGTGGGGAAAAAGATCCATTAGGAATTATTTATGAACCGGATTGGTCAAATTTTATGTCTTATTATGGCTCAAATTGCTTGTCACATTTTAGTACTGAGCAGTCAGCACATATGATGGCCGTTTTGGAGAATGATCCCAAAAGAAATATTTACCTTCAATTTCCAAATATCTATTCTTTACCAGAAGCAACAGAAATACTGTCTCCATCTGCCGGAAGCACCATGCCTGTTAATGAGATTTTGGCAAAATGGACGCCCGCTACAGAAGCAACGTGGTATTCTGTGGTTTTGAAAAAACTGAGTGGTGCAATTTTATATTCTGGCATAACACAAGAAACTGAACTCGTTATTCAATTGGCCAATGCCTTTTCAAATCAACAGGTCTTGCTGGAAGTTTCTCCCATTAATGAACGTTATTTTTGCAGTAATAACGTTGTAAATCAACGATTTTCATTGGGCGCTCCGACATCTGTTTATCAGGATTTTATCGATGGCGTTTCCTTTAAATTTGTGCCAAACCCTGTGTCCAACGGAAAATCAGTGGTTGCACGATTTAACGCTGGGTTCTACGGAAATGCCCAAGTCGAGGTTGTAGACTTGTATGGTAACATCCTCTCTTCTAAGCCTATTTATATTTTAAAAGGTGAAAACAATCTCGATATTGACACCCAATCGCTTACTGCCGGTATTTATCTGGTCAATCTTATCACAGAGAAAGGTAATGTCGCCAGAAAATTGGTGATAGAATAAGTGTGGCTATTCCCCAATCTTTATCGGTGCGCCTAAATGGGTAGGTGTTTTTTTCTGCCAAATATCCATTACACATTTTACCCTTGCAAGCTTTTCACGTGCTTTCGTTTTTAATCCATTCCACACAACAACCTCCCTTGCATTATAGCCTATAGCATTTATTCCCAAGTGCCGAGCAATATAAATGGCTCGTTCATTGTGAAACTTCTGCGAAATAATCGTACAACTGTCCTGCAAAAAAACTGCTTTTAGCCGATAGAGCGATTCGTAAGTGCTAAATCCGGCGCAGTCTAAAAAAATTACAGAATCTGGGATTCCTCTTTTTATAAGTTCTGCCTTCATATCCCCTGGTTCATTATAGTCTTTGCGACTATTATCACCACTCACAATGAGTTTACTGATTTTCTTTGCTTTAAACAAGTCAGTAGCTGCTCTAATTCTATATTCAAAATACAAATTCGGTTGACCATTGCTAAGTAGTTTAGATGTCCCTAGCAGCAATCCCACTTTATTTATTGGTATCTCTGCAGTTTGGTCAAAAACCGCATGCCTTGCATTTTTGACTACTAAAAAATTACATATAGCAATGATGGTAATAATTACTAACCCAACAACAAATAAAATTTTCTTCACTTTTTAACGTGAAAAATACCATTTTATACTGTTCCTAAAATATAAAATACGTTAAACTAAAAGATAAAATTAACGCTTTGTATAGTTGGTATTTTTATTTTACATTTGTAACCATTGTCTAATGTTGTATAATTTGGTTATGGATGAATATCTAACAATATCGGAAACAGCAAAATTGCTAAACAAAAGCACAAAGACTTTACGTCGTTGGGACGAAGAAGGCAAACTTTCCGCAGTTCGTGAACCTATGAGCAATTATCGGGTTTACAAAAAAAACGAAGTTCTACATTTATTTTCAGCATTTGTTGATACGGATGTTAAGGAAACAACTTCCAATTTTGTAGCTGCTGAAAATGAATATAGCGTTTTGGAATTGTTTGCAGGTGCCGGTGGTTTGGCTGTTGGACTGGAAAAAGCAGGTCTAAAATGTGTCGCCTTAAATGAGATAGACAAGTTTGCATGTGCCTCTTTACGTAAAAACCGTCCAAACTGGAAAGTTTTGGAAGGCGATATTAAAACCTTTGACTTTTCTGAATATTGCCATAAGGTAGATGTTGTAACAGGTGGGTTTCCTTGTCAAGCTTTCAGCTACGCAGGCAAAAAATTAGGTTTTGCTGATGCTCGTGGAACGTTGTTTTATGAGTTTGCAAGAGTTGTAAAAGAAGTAAATCCACCGATTTGTATAGGCGAAAATGTGCGTGGTTTATTAAGTCACGACAACGGAAAAACTTTGCAGGGAATGATTTCTATTTTAGACGAAATCGGCTACAATGTAGTTCCTGTAAAGGTTTTGAAAGCTATTAATTATAAAGTTCCTCAAAAAAGAGAGCGCTTAATTTTGGTCGGAATTAGAAAAGATATTGATTTAAAATATGAGTATCCAAAACCATATAAGAAAGTTTACTATTTAAAAGATGCTTTGAAAAAAGGTGAATTATTTGATGTGAATGTTCCAAAATCAGCGGGAGCAAAATATCCAAAAAGCAAAATCGAAGTGTTGGATTTGGTTCCACCAAAAGGATATTGGCGAGATTTGCCTCTGGAAATTCAAAAATCCTTTATGGGTAGAAGTTTTTATTTGGGTGGTGGAAAAACCGGAATTGCTCGAAGAATAGGTTGGGATGAACCCTGTCTGACTTTAACGTGTAGCCCTGCCCAAAAACAAACCGAACGTTGTCATCCTGAAGAAACCCGCCCTTTTACCGTTCGTGAATACGCTCGGATTCAAACGTTTCCCGATGATTGGCAGTTTGAGGGGTCTATTGCACAACAATACAAACAAATTGGCAATGCGGTTCCTGTAAATTTAGGTAAAGAACTTGGTTATTCAATCGTGAAATTTTTGAATAACTATTACAGTCTGTCAAAACCCAAATAATAGCTGTAATTTTCAAAAGTGATTTGGTCAAGAACACTCCGTTTGGTATGCTCTATTTCTGAAGCAATTTCTTCTAAAGCAGAATTTTCTTTTACCGTTTCGTCTTTATTATTGGATTTCAAATAATCCTCAATGACTTTTGGAAGCACCTTATATAATTGAAAAAGCGCATCGTCTTTTCCTGAAAGCAAAGCATAAAATTGGTCACCGGAAATTTTATACACTCGGCTGTGGCTATATTCTTTACCATTGATTTCTCCTTTCCAAAGTTCATTAAAGCTGTTTTTGGCTAAAATCTGTACCCAATAGCATTTCGCTTTCTTATATACGTCCGCATAACGAGCCAATTTTTGAAACAACGCCTCAGCAGAACTACTGTTCATTGTGTTATGCTTATTTTTGATGTCCGCAAAAAGCGTATTATCAGTTGCCTTTATGTCAAACCCACTCAATTTTCCTATTTCAAAACCATCAATTCCACCTAAAACATGCTCATGAAAAGTTCCAATTGAATTGTTGATAGACTTGTCAATTTGTCGTAAAATCTCTGATTGAATAAGGTCTTCCTCGCTAATGTCATTAAACTTTGCATCAAAAGTTAGTTTGATTGTGTCGATCTTATTCAAGTAAAAACTCTTTTTGGAGATATTGTTTTTGGCTTTTAAATAGGCTTTATGCAAATTGCTAACGCAGTTCAATAAATGCTCATCCGGAATAAAGTCTACATAGTTGTTTGCCATTATATTACATCGAACTGATTTAAACTTTAAATAAAAAGAAGAGCAACTCAAAAGTTATAATTTAGTATTGAAAACGAATAAATTATAATCTTATGAATTGCTCACTTGCAAAGTTAACAAAAAACGAATTTGAAATCTGTATTTTGCCATTTATTCCAAAAAATAAGAGAGGCTTTACTAGTAAATTTGATATGTACGACATTTTCAAATGCATAGTACATAAATTGAAAACAGGTTGTCAATGGAAGTTTATTTTCGTTGATATTGAATGTATTAAGCCTCCTTTTAGTTGGCAGACAATTTATTATTACTATCGTAGATGGTGCCTTCTTTCCGTTTTTAAAGAGATGTTCTTTGTGTTCGTTGAAATCCAAAGGGAACGATTAGATTGCGAGAAATTGAACATCGATGGTACGCAAAGTTTGGTTAAAAAGTCAGCACAAAGTGTCGGCTATCAACCACGCAAACGCGGTAGAA
>JAIBAX010000064.1 GCA_019694955.1 Chitinophagales bacterium
AAAAATTATAATACACAGTTAACTTTATTTTTAGTGAAGTATCAAAATTTGGCAAAAAATTATCATAATTTTGTACTTTAGAGCAAACCATACTTGTTGTTATCAAAATTGATATGAGTCGAAATATTTTAGTAACTATAACACGCAGAAGAATCACCAATTTATTTATTATTGGATTTATTGGATTATTTATTACTTCTTGTGCGTCGCCAAAAGAAGTCCTATACTTACAAGACTTACAAAACAATGATGTCAGGGATATTAATCAACATTATAGTACAAAGCTACGTCCTGATGATGTTTTAAACATTATTGTATCTTCAAAAGATAATTTGGGAACCTCACCATTTAATCTCACTCCAACGCTTGGGACACCGGGAAATACTTCTGTAAACGGACAGCCGAAGTTAGTAAATTATATAATACGACAAGATGGAAGTATAGAATTTCCTGTTATCGGAAAAATCCAACTTGCTGACTTAACCATCCTTCAAGCTATTGATACCTTAAAAGTAAAATTAAAACCTTACTTAAATGACCCTATAGTTGTTATGGAATGGCTTAATTTTAAGTTTACCGTTTTAGGAGAAGTTAAATCTCCGGGGCTGTATCGATCAAATAGTGAACGTGTGAGCATTTTTGATGCTTTAGGTTTGGCCGGAGATCTTACCATCTATGGAAACAGACAAGATATTATTGTTATAAGAGAATATCTTGGGCAGCAGTTATCATTTAAATTAGACTTGACCAATAAAGAGTTCTTAAATTCGGAGTTATTTTATATAAAGCAAAACGATGTTATAATTGTTTCTCCTAACAAAGCCCAAATACAATCTTCGGCATTTAATCGAAATATTCCCATCTTTGTTTCCATTGCATCATTAGCAGCTTCTACAATAACAGGGATTTTTGTTTTACTAAGAAAATAAATTAATGAAGGAAATAAAAGAATTAGAGCCGCAAAGCTTAATTTCAGATGAAGGTTTTAACCTTATTCAAGTTATTGAAAAATATATTCGCTTTTGGCCTTGGTATCTTTTATGTTTAATAATTTCGGGATTATCAGGGTATCTCTATCTGAAATATAGCAATCCTATTTATCAGGCGAAAAGTTCGATACTCATCACTAAAGAAGATAAATCTATATTAAGTGATTTCTCCTCTATTACAGAAGTCTTTTCAAGTAATAATAAAGTAATCGATGACCAAATTCTAGTCATTAAATCTATACCCATCCTAGAAAATGTTGTCGATAAGTTAGACTTAGATGTTATTATAGAAAGAAAAACCAAATATTCTCGTAAAAATATTGAAGTTTATTGTGATAAGCCATTCTTTATTCAAAAGAGATTTTTGAACGACTTTAACTCAGCAGTAACTTTTAAAGTTAATATTATTGACAACAACTCTTATGAGTTGATTTTAGGAGAAAAGAAAAAAATATTCAAATTTACGGATAATGTCTTATTGAAAGATAAGATAATTTTTAATTTAACCCTCAATACGGAGGCATACCCACTTTTGTCAACGAAAGAATTTTCTGTCACAATTAATTCCTTAAATAATGCTGTTTTGGCATTACAAAATGACGTAAGTATTGAACCCGCAGTTAAGGGTGTGAAAAATTCAAATTCTATCAGTTTAAGTATCAACTCTACAAGCGTCGAAAAAGCTAAGGATATACTTGATGAACTTGTAAATCAATATTTTAAAAATGATATAGAATATAAGCAAACTATCTCAGAGAAAACTTTTGAATTTATTCAAAACAGGTTATCCATTATTAGCGATGAATTATCAGGTGTTGAATCGAATTTAGAACAATTTAAGACATCCAACAAGGTGTATGATGTTTTAGAGGAAAGTAAAATGTACTCAGATAATAGCATGTCCAACAAACAGGCACTAAATGAAGCTGAATTGCAACTTAGTATTTCGAGTATGATGCTAAATGAAGTAAAATCAAATACTACCAACGACATCTTACCTTCTAATATTGGATTAAATGACCCCAATATTGCCAACAACATAAAATCGTATAATGAATTAGTTCTTCAGGAAGCACAGTATAGAAACTCCGTAGGAGAGCAAAACCCTGAAAGAATTGCTCTAAATAGGGATATCAACTCCTTAAAGGAAAATATAAAAAACTCACTTCAAACTTTACAAGCGAATAATAATTTGCTCGTTAAAAACTTAAAAAAACAAGATAACAAATTTGAAAAAGTCCTCACCCTTCTTCCAAGTAAAGAGCGTGTATTACGGGATATTTCACGGCAGCAACAAACGAAAGAAGCTTTATATTTATACCTTTTACAGAAAAGAGAAGAAGTAGCGATTTCTGCTATTTCAATAAAACCTGATGGAAAGATAATAAATCAAGCATATAGCTCCGGCATTCCTATTGCACCACAAAAATCTAAAATTTACCTATTATTCCTCTTAGCAGGATTAATGATACCTTCCGGAATAATTTATCTATTTAGTCTTTTAGATACAAAGATTCACTCTATTAATGATTTAGAAAAATTATCCAATATCCCCATTCTTTCATCCGTCATCAATACCAATAAACCTCAGGAAGTTCTCCTAAGCAAAGACGATAGAAGCAATATTGTTGAATCCTTCAGGGTATTAGTAACAAATTTGGTCTTTTCACTTGCACATATCGAAGACAAGAAATCAAAAACCATATTGTTAACTTCAACCATTGCAGGCGAAGGGAAGACCTTTCTAGCATCTAATTTATCTTCATTTTTAGCTTATTCCAATCATAAAGTAGTAATATTGGGTATGGACTTCCGTGCTCCAAAATTAAGCACCTATTTTACCAATAATACATCCAAAGGAATAACACATTTTATCAAAGATAACTCCCTAAGCATCGACGACATTATCAATAAGTCCTCCGTTGAAGGTTTAGATGTCATATTTCCGGGAATTATCGCTCCCGTGTTTTTGGATATTACCAAAAGCGAACGCTTTAATATGATGATGAGTCAACTTAAAGAGCGTTATGAATATGTGATTATCGACTCGGCACCCATTGGATTGGTTTCGGAAACGCTCGCCTTTGCACCTTTCGTTGATATGTGTTTGTTTGTTATTCGTGCAAACCATCTAGACAAACGCATGTTGAAAATATCCAATAAACTATATAAAGAAAAACGCTTCCCCGATTACAGGTCAATACTCAATGGTGTTAATATGAATGTTACTGGTTACGGGTACGGATATGGGTACGGATATGGATACGGATATGGTGTGGAACCTGATTTTTCGGTATATAAATACAAACCTTGGAAAAAAGAATTTTGGCAATTTCATCTCCAAAAAATTAAAAACATGAAAAAATAATTTTTATCATGTTTAACCACTTTAAATCATTATTCCTTAATAAAAAGGAAGACATTCCAACAGAAAAATTACCTATTGATTTATTTCTCGACCTTCATTCTCATTTAATCCCAGGAATTGACGATGGTGTAAAAACCATAGAAGAATCCATGTCCATCCTTCGTCAATTTGAAGCAATTGGATACAAGAAAATTATCACCACACCTCACATCATGCAAGGTGTTTATGAAAATAACCCACAAATCATCTTACAAGGGAAAGAACTGGTTTTAAAGGCTATAAAAGCAGAAAACTTAAACTTACAATTTCACGCAGCCGCAGAGTACTTCTTAGATGCCCGATTTTTAGACCTTCTTGAAGACGGCAACCTGCTTACGCTAGACTCAAATAACCATATATTAGTGGAACTTTCGTACATGTTTAAACAGAACAATTACGAACATATACTCTTAAATATCAGCCAAACTAAATACAAACCCATACTTGCACATCCGGAAAGGTACTTGTATTTATTTGATAAGGACTTACGTACTTTTCGTAAGATTAAAGAGCTTGGCGTATTGTTTCAATTGAATATGTTTTCACTATTAGGAACTTATGGCGAAAAAACACGTCAAATTGCAGAAAATTTGATTCACGCCGGCCTTTATGATTTTGTTGGCACAGATATCCATAAACCTAAGCATTTTGAATACGTGAAAACAGCACATGATAACATGCTACTTCAAAAGCTTTTACAATCAGGTAAAATCCGAAATCATCAATTCTTAGAGATATAATAACAGGTTGATTTATAAAGTAATCCATTCATGTTCTCGTGCAGACACGAGAACATGTAATCGAATTTTATTAATGGACTACTTATGATTACTTTTGTGATAAAACCTATTTCTTTCGTATCTTATACACACAATAATCGTTCGTTTCTACAATTTTCTGGTAACGATTACGGATGCGCTCTTCCAACGCTTGAAAAATAGCATTGGTTCCAATTCCACTAACCCTTACCCTATTTTTCATTTCAATAACTAATACAGGTCGCGATGCATCAAATTCTTGTATAAACCTTCTTCTTAGCTGTTGGGTATAAGCACTTCTAACATCCAAGTAAAACATATAATCATACAAAAAGGATGTCGCCAGTGTTCTTTTCGATTGTAAAAGCGCCTGAATACTCCCTTCTGTCCAATCTATGACCTGAATTTTATCTTCCTTCTTTGAATGTTGCAAGATAATTGCTGTTAATGAATCAGCGAGCTTATTTTTCTCAGATACAAAAGGCTTCCCTTGCAGATAGGTCTGCCAATTGGAGATGGGCTGTAAGTATTTAAATGAAAATGATACTAAGAACAAGCAAAATACAATATCCACAAGCCATACTGAAGAAAGAATCCTACCGAAAGTTGCCTTCCATAGCCGCTCTGAAAATAAGGTTGCCGCACCCAATATAAGGCAATACTTAAATGGCATCCAGTGATATTTCCAAAACTGACCGGAAATTGCCGTATACAACCAAAAGAAAATAACCAAACCCACCAATAGTAATATCTGCTTGCGGGTTGGATCATTCTTTTTTAACAACAGTATATGGGCGAGCAGGCTTAATACCAAAGGCAATACCCACTTGCCCTGCTGACCAAAGGTGCGCAATCCTCTCCACAGATAAGGCCATCGTTCTTCACCTTTCAGCACTTCAAGATTATGTGCCATCCTAATATGTTTAGGTAAGAATTGAGTTGTAATCTCCCACCAATCTCCTAATACACCCATTTCCCACATAATCCCAATTACTAATAGAGACACCGAAAAAAATCCGGCGAGATTAAGCATAAAATACGACCTAACTAACTTCTTATTTGTAATCAAAAGATAAATAGTACAAAGAATGGCTGCTAATGCCGTATGCGGTTTAATCCAACATGCTACACCCCAACAAACACCCGATAAAAAGAATTGCTTTCCTTTTAAGCAGGTAAGTAGGCATATAGAAATGGGTAGTATGGCAATATAATCGCGTTCCAGACTCATAGAATGCCCTTCCCACAAATAGTACAATCCAAAAAAAACGACGCCTAACACCGCTGTTCGCTTATCCCAAGGTTGTAATATCAGGAACGTTATTAGCGCAATACATACAAAAAAAATCAAGTCTGCGAACCGAAAGCCCAGGTCAGAATAACCGAATATTTTCGTTAACCATACATGAAATCCAATGGTAATGGGCATACTGGTTTCAAAAATCTGTGTATATGGCAATTTCCCCTTTTCCTGAATCAGAAAGGCGATATAATTCAATATTGGACTATCATGTACTTGCCTCCACGACAAACTCCAATACCACTCTATAACCAAAGCTACAAACAGTAAGGCGATAAGCAAATGCGAAAACAAAAACTTAGACTTCGATGTAGGATGAGCCATAATGGCAAAATTAGACAAAAAATGACCAATATATCTTTTTAGCCATCCTAATATCTAATTCTTGTATTATTTCAAGGCCTTTCTATTGAATTTTTTGGTGACTCTATCCACTTTATTCTTTAATCGCTCTTGTTTCTTCTTAACTCTCTTAAAGTAATATCCTTCAAAATGTTCAAATAACTGCAATTCATCATCTGTCCACTGACGGGGTACAATGTGCGGAGAAAGGTGTCTATCTTCTTTACTTTTCAACATTTCTTCTGATAACTCGTGACACTTTTGTTGCAATGCATTTAATGACCACTGACCAAAGACATTATGTCCTCCTTCATAATCCTGCAGTTGGTACTCTTCATTAGTTGTAATATATCCCGAATAGGCATTGGTATATGGACAAAGAATTACTTTATTGAATCCTTTTGGGAAGAGCACATCTTCGATGGTTTTGCGCAGTCGCCAACTGGCTACTGTTGTAATTTCAAAGGGAATACCAATAATTGCTAAGCTACCTATTTTCACAAACTGTAATGGCAAACGCTGCGGTGTCCATGGCTTCTTTTTCATCGCTCCCTTTTTTGCATAAATCTTTAGGTTACGAATGAGTTCATCCGTAAAACCCGGTAAAAAAAATCTATGTACATTAAAGGTGCCAAATATACGCCTGTTCCCACACTCTAAAGCGATGTGCTTATTTCCTTGCGCTTTATCCTGACGCTTAATAAGGTCTTTCCAGTTCTTTGAACCGAACAATCCTGCTTTTAAATGATCCCAAACTTTCACAAAATTTGCCAATCCCTTTGCAAAAAAACCTACCACAGGATGCATCCCAGGACCGTCCATTTTAGAGCCTTCTAAAAAGGCAACGCCCATACAGGATGGACTTGTCATACAACCTTCTTTGCCGTTCGTAAATTTTGGGTCTATATCCACAAAACCGAAATCCACATATAATACGCCTGCATCGACATCCGCCTCTAATTTAATACCCTCGCCGGATGTTTCAATGATTTCGAGTGCCTTTTCAAATTGCAACTGTCCATTGTATTGCGAACTCTTTAGATCGTCAGCATACTTGCCTTCATATTTCCCTCTTTGAAACGGAAGCTTAGGATTGTATACATATCTTGCGGAAACATCTCCACAAGCGCCCTGCGCAAACGCCGCCAAATAATCGGGATTCCGGTCTTTCATATGCTGCTCCAAATAGGTGGCAGCAAAACCTTTGTTGTCGCTACATAATCGCAAGAACATATTGGAAAGATTGGTGGTATGCACGGCAAACCAATTTATGGAACCTATTTCTTTTCCATCCGCAGCAACAAATCTTATTAGGGTCATTTCTCTATCAACTGCCAAATGACGCTCATCATAAGTGAGCTTTTTAACTTCAGGATTTTGGTTATAACTTCTAATGGAGCGATTGAAGCTTACCGGAATTTCAGGTGCAAAATGGCTACTGGAAATATGAAGCGTACCACGCTCCTTCTTAGCTTCAGCAGCAAGAATAGCATCAACAATACCATTAACAATCTTATAGTAGATTTCCGGAATAAAACCCGGTGCATTCATATTGTACAATCCATGAAAAGAATAGCCCGCTGGTGCGCAATGTGTATGCTGTGCCGATAAAAGAAGGTTATGATCATCCCAACCCAGGTGTGGATGCTTTTCGCCCAATTCCTTTAAAATCCCTTTCTTCAAAGATGGTGTTATAAAGCATAGTTCGCAGTTGATAATCGCCACTTTTTGTCCTGTAAGCACATCCTGTACAATAAAGCACCTTGCATACAGCGGTGTTTCTACACCCATCATGATGTGGTGGTATAACCCATAACCCAACATACCTACTCCTTCTTTGTAGGCAGTAATATCTGACTTTCCTATTCCAATTAAAAACATATAATCATTCTTCTCACCAAAAATAGTGATAAAAAAGTAATTTTCAACCTCCGAGGTCGATTTAGCCCATTTTCTACAGTACAAAATGCTAAAACAAAACATAAGTTATTGTTTATCAATATATTAACAAATGAAACATCAACCCTCGAGGTTGATATTGACTTTTTCCTTTCTTCAACCCTCGAGGTTCATTATATTTGTAGTATGATTATCGTACAACTGATGGGTGGATTGGGCAACCAATTATTTCAATATGCCGTAGGAAAAAAATTGGCTATTAAAAACAATTGCGATTTATTGCTCGACCTAAGATATCTTGACAACCAAACAGCTGCCGACAACCATACTCCCCGAAGTCTGGAAATCGGCTATTTTAACACCCATTATAAATTAATGTCGGAAGATCTCTTGAGAAATATCTCGCCTTCATTCAACTTGATGAGTAGGATACATACATATATCCTTACATTGGGTGATATTAGAAAGGTTAAATGGGAGAAATCTTCTTTTCATCCCCAAATTTTGAATATTAAGGATGGTACTTTTTTAAAGGGATACTTTCAGGATGAACGGTACTTTAAAGACATCAGAGATGTGCTTATAAAAGATATTGTTACCAAGCAAAAACCGATAGATCAGAATGCTTTCTATCTGGATAAAATCATCAACACAACCTCTGTTGCCATACATATCCGCAGAGGCGACTACGCTAATAACCCACATATTCAGGCACACCATGGGCTTTTGCCGCTCTCTTATTATCAACATGCCATGAATGTGAGCGTTGATAGCATTAAAAATCCGCACTTTTTTGTGTTCTCCGATGACATCGAATGGGTGCGTGAAAATATCGTGACAGAATCACCAATTACCTTTGTAAGTGGAAACCAAGTAAATACCAATTACATGGATCTAGAACTGATGCGCCATTGCCAACATTTTATTATCGCCAACAGTAGTTTCAGTTGGTGGGGTGCATGGTTGGGTACTGCCGCAGATAAAGTGGTAATAGCACCAAAGCATTGGTTCAATAAAGAGGCGGCAATCGAACTTCCAAGAGAGTGGATTACGCTGGAATAATGCGAATGATATCTTCAGAGACACTTATAACATATTTCTTCGGTGCATGCTTTACATACTCCATTAGTTCTTCTAACGTAGGATAGTCATTCTTTCCAATAAACAAACGAGCATCGTCTATCAATACGATATGGTGTTGAGGGTGGTGCATGATAGCATCCAATTCTTCAAAAACGGGACATTCCTTTTCCCCTTTTGCTGTTATCCCTGCCGAATAATGACCATCCAACCATAGCAAACAAGGTTCATTAAAGGTTGGCATAAGCTCGTGAAGTACCTTCCCGCTATCGCCTTGTAAAATAGCGATATGCTTATATTTGCTCAGACGAATTTGAGCTCTCTTTGCTAATTCATCACTCAGTTCTATTGAATACAATCGTTCGAAATTTTGCGCTTGTGCTACCATCATATCTCCGAGATAAGTGCCTGTTTCTACTAGCGTCTTTAGGTTAAATTGCCTTGCATAAGCCTTAATGGTTTCTTGTTTATGGGCATGTGGTGAAGGCTCAGGAGAACCATTATTTTTCCATTGACGGATAATAACTTTATTGAAAAAGGTTCGCAAGGATGGGAAAAATGTGGATAGTTTTATAAGATGTTGTTCTTTCACTTAGCTACTTTTGCACAAATATAAGAAGAAAAAATTAATGCCTAAGGTAAGTGTGTTGATGGCGGCATATAATGCAGAAAAGTATATTTCAGATGCTATCAGCAGTATTTTGCAACAAACTTTTACTGATTTTGAGTTCATTATTATCAATGATGGATCTACCGACCGGACGGAAGAGATAATTCTATCGTTTAATGACGATAGAATTATCTATGAGCGAAATGTTGAGAATTTGGGTCTGACAAAAACAAAATATAGGCTTATTGAAAAGGCAGTAGGAGAAATATTTATAATAATGGATGCAGATGATATTTCTTTACCTCAAAGAATTGAGCTTCAAATTAAGGAATTTGATAAAAATCCAAAATTAGGATTATGTGGTACATGGGCTTATATTATTGATGAAGTGGGAAATAAAACAGGAAAGATAAAAGTTAAAGAAAAGAATGATGAATTAAAATCAAGTCTTCTTTTTTGGAACAGATTTATACATCCATCAGTTGCAATTAAATCAGATGTTTTTAAAATTGCAAACTATAATGAAAAAGTTGGTAGTGCAGAAGATTTGGATCTATGGATTCGAATTAGCCAATACTTTGAGGTTATAAATATACAGAGTTATTTGTTGCTCTACAGAATACACAATGACCAAATAACCACAGCTAAAGCTTTTAAGGTAAATAATGACAAGAATATGGCTCTGTTGGATGCTGGTAAGCAATTTTTTCCAAAGTCTTTTGAACCATCCTTGCATATTAAATTGATTGACTGGACTGTAGATTTCAATAGAGCGGAGTTTCCAAATTTGCTGAACTATGCTAAAAATCTTATTATTGAAAATGGCACATTTAAAGTTTATGACTTTAAGAGAACAATTATTGGCAGGTTAAGAAAAAGAATTTTGCGAACCAAAGGCTTTACCATCTCTGATGGCACAAATTATCTAATATTTTTAATTAAACTTGGGCGAATTAATCTTATTTTTGATATTTTATTAGTATTATATAAATCGATATTTAATGGCATTCCTAAAAACATTAAAAAATAAATTCTTTTCCAACATTGGTGAAAATAATCTCATTAATCGGGAAATTTGGTTGGAGAATACGCTAAAGAAAATTCCGGAAGGTTTAAACATATTAGATGCGGGAGCAGGAGAACAACAGTATAAAAAGTTTTGCTCACATCTTGTATATACAAGTCAGGATTTTTGTCAATATGATGGTACTGGTGATGAGCGGGGATTACAAATGAATCAATTTGACACTTCGAAAATTGACATTGTTAGCGATATTACAAACATTCCAGTAGAAAATTCTTCTTTTGATGCAATTATGTGTATAGAAGTATTAGAACATGTTCCAGATCCAGTGAAAGCGTTAAATGAACTAGTTAGAATACTTAAACCAAATGGTTATTTAATAATAACTGCACCATTTTGTAGTTTGACACATTTTTCACCATATCATTTTGCAACAGGATTCAATCGGTATTTTTATGAATATCACTTAAAGGAGAAATTTAACATTATTGAGTTGATTAATAACGGGAATTATTACGAGTATATTGGTCAGGAGTTGAATCGGATTCCTTTAGTATCACGTGAGTATAGTAAACGTGACATTTCAAAAATGGATAAGTTCATCTTAGGCCTCGCTAGAAACGTGCTTTCAAAAATCAATCAGAACAAAAATGAAGCCGGTGATTTATTAGCGTATGGATACCATTTTTTTGGCAGAAAAATATAAATCAAATCACTACCTGATTATTGTTACCATGCCTTTTGCTTTGTTTACCTTATCTTCGGATTCATAGGTGTACTCACAGTACCATGCATAACTATCTAAGGGGGTCATCTCTCCTTGATATTTACCATCCCATCCTTCTTTGGGGTTGTTGGTTTCAAAAACTTTCTCTCCCCATCTATTGAATACCATAAACCGAAAATAAGTTATTTTACATGCATACAATGGCTTAAAAATATCATTTACTTGATCAACATTTGGACTAAACGCATTTGGAAATTCAATGGTGCCACATCCACAATTCTTGTCAGAAATAACGATAGTATCTCTATATACACCACAATCTCCAGTGACTTCTGCCCAGTATGTACCTAATTGCCCTACAATTATTTGTGAACCACTTTCGCCTGTTGACCAAATGGTATTTGAAAGTCCGGTTATTAGTGTTTTTGAAAAATTACCACAGATGACAGTATCATTTCCTAAATAAAATGAAACAGACTCATCAAGGTTAATAATTATACTATCCCTAAATGCGCCGCAAGAGTTTGTCACCTCCGCCCAATAAGTACCCGGCTGTGAAACGGTAATACTCGACCCTGTTTGCCCTGTCGACCATAAGGTACTCGGTATTCCCGTTGTTAACACCCTACTAAAATTACCGCAGTAAGTAGTATCGTTTCCAATATTAATCTGAATACTTTGATTTAAACCGATTACTATGCTATCGCGTATTTTTCCACATGGTTGATTTACCTCCGCCCAATAAGTTCCCGGCTGTAAAACGGTAATACTCGACCCAGTTTGTCCCGTCGACCATAAGGTATTCGGTATTCCCGTGGTTAACACCCTGCTAAAATTACCACAGTATGTAGTATCGTTTCCTATGTTTATATTCGTTCCATCTAAAACTACTATCGACTTACAATAATTTTGCTCAGTAGGCGTTCCCTCGTTCGCAATATAGGAAATTTGATAAACACCACTTTGCGGAAATGAGAATGTTGGTGGTGTAAATTGGGTAAATGGTCCAATTCCAATATCACTACATTTTGGGAACACCGTTCTTGACAAATTATTGGAGATTGTATTTACATAAAACACATATTTTTCTCCATTATAGAAGATAAAATTTGAGTTACCTCCAGAAACTGAACCACCATTAACATTCCCTAAATTTTTTGCACTTGGATTATTCCCTAAACCAGCACTATAATCTAATTCAATCATATTTGGTTTAGTTAGGCTTGTAACGTATAATTTCCAATGGTCACAATCTTTAATACCTACAACAGAGCCTGGTCGCTCTAATAGACCACCAAATGAACCTAAATTAAACCCAGTAGGCGTATTCTTTAAAGAATTACCAAAATTCAATCTAG
>JAIBAX010000030.1 GCA_019694955.1 Chitinophagales bacterium
TTGACATCAGTTGTGTAGGCATATCATTAGCACCCAAAAAAGTGCTATAAATAGACAGTATCGCTCCGGCACTATGCCCCACTAAAAATACCTTATTGGTATCGATACCATAAGCAGGGAAGGAATCCGTTTTAAACTCAGACAGCAATTTGCGGAAACTCCAAAAAGCTTTGAGCGAAGCAAATTCAAAATCTCCTTTGGAAAATTGGGTAGCCATACCACAATTTTCCCCCGTAACCATCTTGGTCAAATCCAAACTATTAGAAATGGTATAACTTACAGACCACACATGTACGGAATCTAAGGCAAGATGTTTGGCAACATCAATATTATGGGATGAACCAGGATTATTAGGATTTGGATCTTCTAACCCTTGCGGGTTAATGACAATAAAACCACCACCGGGAACAAAGATAACGGCGGCATTACCGGACGCAGGCAGGTTAGCTAGGCGATAATGTTTAACCGTGATGGTCATGGCAGGTCCTTCCTGTTCGGGCAATAAGCAATTGGTGCATTCGGGGTAGTCAATATCAAAGGAATCTACGATAATTTGACTGTGGGTTTTTAAGGAAATCATCCATAATAAAAGAAATAAAAGCATTGGCTTTAAAAAGGATTTTGTTTTCATGTATAAGACATTTAATGGTTAATAAATGTCAAAAATAAATCACTTTTGTAATAAAAACAAAAATAATGATAAAAAAAGATACAAAAATGCTCTTATTTTATTACAAAAACATTTAAAAAGATGGCAAAAAGCAAGAATAATTTCCTGTTTCCATTCAGTGTTAGAAGAAAATAAAATACATTTGAATATTAGAAGGACTGTTGTTTCTCCACGGTTTATGGTCAACGAACCATCCAGATGAATGAATTGGAACTAAGTAGAATGCTCAAAAATGATTTTCTCATCAAATGCGCTAGGTTCATATAAGCGAAAATTAAAAAATACGAATACGTCATATTTATTCGCCTCAATACGATCCTATTCCAGCCCATTGTTTCCTATGTGACCCTGAAAAACTGTATACAAAAATGATTTTACGGCTAATATAATTCGGCAAAACAGCAACAAACTATAAACAAAAAAGGGAGACGCCTCGTCTCCCTTTTTATACATAAATACGCAACATTCTATCCTAACAAACCATTTGCTTTTAGATACTCGGCAATTTGTACAGCATTGGTAGCGGCACCTTTTCTAAGGTTATCGGCAACTATCCACATATTCAAGGTTTTCTCCTGTGACTCATCTCTTCTCAATCTTCCTACGAAGACTTCATCTCTACCATGCGCATCAAGAGGCATTGGGTATTGGAAATTCGCAATATCATCTTTAACGATAATTCCGGGAGCGTTTTCTAATATCCCTCTCAATTCTGCTAAATCAAACTCCTTTTCAAATGCTACATTTACAGATTCTGAATGTCCGCCCATTACCGGAACGCGAACGGTAGTCGCCGTAACACGGATGCTATCGTCTCGCATAATCTTATTGGTTTCTTTGATCATTTTCATCTCCTCTTTGGTGTAACCATTATCTCCAAATACGTCTATCTGTGGAATCAGGTTTAGGTCAATTTTGTATTTATAGGCCATTTCTCCTTGCTCGCCTTTGCGTTCATTCATTAGCTGGTCAACCGCCTTTTTTCCGGTACCGGTAACAGATTGATAGGTGGAAACCACAATACGCTTAATGCCATATTTTTTATGTAAAGGATTCAAAGCCACCACCATTTGTATGGTACTACAGTTTGGATTGGCAATAATTTTATCGTCTTTTGTCAAAGCATCTGCGTTGATTTCTGGAACGATGAGTTTTTTGGTTGGATCCATTCTCCATGCACTAGAATTATCGATAACTGTAATCCCTGCATCCGCAAAGCGTGGTGCCCATTCCAAAGAAGTACCTCCTCCGGCAGAAAAAATAGCTACATCCGGCTTCATAGATATGGCTACATCCGGAGTAACTACGGTATATTGTTTGCCTTGAAATGCTACTTGCTTGCCTGCCGAACGCTCGGAAGCAACAGGTATCAACTCCGATACAGGGAAATTACGTTCTGTCAACACTTTCAACATTTCGCCACCTACTAATCCGGTAGCACCTACAACTGCAACTTTCATTTTATATTTTTTATAGTTTTACAACATCAAAATTAATAATTAGGTTGATTCTTAAAAATATTGCTATATTAGGTTTATGAAAAGTTTTTTAACGACACTGATTTTAGTACTCTTTTGCATAAGCGTAGGGTTTTCGCAATTTTCAGACGATTTTAGCGATGGCGATTTCACCAATGGAACGACATGGTCGGGTGATAATGCTAAATTCATCGTTAATGCCTCACAAAAATTACAACTCAATGGACTTTCTGCAACGGACACAGCATATCTGTCAACCCCTTCTTCTCAAACAATAGGAAAATGGGAATTCGATCTAAACATGGATTTCCAACCTTCTACGAGTAATTTAACAAAAGTCTTCATCTTTGCCAATAATGCAAACTTGAAAACCGCAGAGGGCTATCTCCTGAAAATTGGGGAAACAGGCTCCGTAGATGGTTTGATTTTTGCAAAAAAAACGGGCGGTACAGAAACCCAACTCATCAAAATGATGGAAGGGCAACTCGCCGACACGCCAAACATACGCATCAGAGTTGAAAGAACAGTAGGTGGCAATTGGACATTCTTTGTAAAAAACTATAAAACAGGTGGCGACTTTGTAAATGTTGGCACTACAACCGACAATACCATCACCTCAACAAGTCATTTTGGCGTCAGTTGCTTGTATTCTTCCACTAGAAAGGATAAGTTCTTTTTTGATGCCTTTGATGTTGCCTCCGTGAGCGGACCCGATATCACACCACCATCACTGACTTCTCTAACCGCTTTATCCATCAATACTTTAGACGTTTTGTTTTCAGAACCTGTAGAAAAGATAAGTGCAGAAACAGAGGCGAATTATAGCGTAAACAATGGCGTAGGCACTCCTTCATTAGCCTTGCAAGATGCCACCAACCAAGCATTGGTACACCTTACATTTTCCAATAATTTCCCTTTAGGGCAATTGTTGACCCTCAATACAATTAATGTTAAAGATACCTCTGACAATACTAATACAGGAGGACTTAACGGCACTTTCCAATTTGGAACGGCGCCTAATCCCGATTTCCGAAGCATTGTCATAAATGAAATTTATCCCGACCCGGACACGGCGGCTATTATACCTGAAAAAGAATTTATTGAACTCTTTAACACAACTGCCAACCCTATTAATATTAGCAATTGGAAAATCGCAGACCCCACAAGCACACGCATATTGCCTGCGTATGCTATTCCGGCGGGTGGATTTCTAATATTGTGTTCTTCCGCAGACACCGCACTCTTTTCACCATTCGGACCTACCGTAGGTGTGGGAACACTACCTTCTTTGAACAACACAGGCGATATTATTACCTTAAAAGATGGAACAAACACCACCATCGATAGCATCAACTATTCTAGTGATTGGTACCATGATGCTATTAAAGACGATGGTGGGTGGACGATTGAACAAATCAACCCGTTTGCCAACTGCTCAGGAATTGAAAATTGGGCAGCTAGTAACAGCCTTGATGGAGGAACTCCCGGCAATACGAACAGCATTTTTGACAATACTCCGGACACACAAGCGCCAAGTGCCACAAGCATCGGCATTTTAGATATAAATCGCATTTCCGTTGCATTCACTGAAACAATATCAGATGATGGCTTTTTGCGTTCACTTTTTTCCATTGACAATGGCATTACAATTAATTCAGCAAATGCTGCCGGAAAAGAAGCCATTATCACACTTAGTCCTGCTTTAGACTCCGGCACTATTTATCGCCTGATTGCCCAAGGAATAAAAGATTGCCCCGGCAATGCTTCTTCCGCTGACACCTTGTTTTTTACTATTGGCAAAAGAGGACGTTTCAACGATGTACTCATTACCGAAATCATGGCAGACCCCGATCCTAAAGTTCAGTTGCCGGATGTTGAGTACATCGAATTATATAATACTCAGTCGTTTCCCATCAATCTTTCGGATTGGATATTGTCCGATGAATCCTCCAATAGCCTCATTTCTTCAGGATTCATTTTCCCGAATGAATACTTAGTCGTTTGTAAAGATACGAATGCATATAAGTTTGTTCCTTATGGAAGAGTGCTTGGACTTCCATCCTTTCCTTCATTCACCAATTCCGGTGAAATAATTTCTTTAACAGATGAGCAGGATCAGCTTATTTTTTCGGTTGAATATGATGACGATTGGTATGCTAATAATCTAAAAAAAGATGGTGGTTGGTCATTAGAAATGGTTGACCCTCGAAATCCTTGTGGCGGACAAAATAACTGGAAGGCTTCAGAAGATCTCCGTGGCGGCACGCCCGGCCAGGCAAATAGCGTCAATGGAACAAATTCAGATATCGCCCCTATCAATATTGAAGACCTATGGGTAGTGGATTCAAATACGATACAAATCTTTTTTACAGAAAAGTTTGATGTCAGCCTGTTTTCTGAGGCAACATTCACCGTTGACAATGGTGTCGGAATAGTAAATAATTTTGATTTTCCATTGGTAGAAAGAAAGCAGTTAAACATTCATTTACCCGAGAACATGACTGCCGGCATCATATACACCCTTACGATAAGTGGACTAAAAGATTGCGCCGGAAACGGCTTAGGAGAGATTGCAACCATCCGCTTCGGGCTACCCCAAACAGTAGCATCTGGAGACCTTATTATTAATGAAATCCTTTTCAACCCCAGAACCATTGGTTACGATTTTGTTGAAATTTACAATCTTTCAGACAAACTATTAACTACCAAAGACTTGATTTTAGCTGAAGCCGATGTAATTACCGGAGAAACGACAGAATTTGCCAACATGGAAAGCACCGGAAAGCTGATTTTTCCAAAAGACTATACCGTATTAACAGAAAATCCTGCCGCAGTCAAGCAAGAATATTATACCAAAAACCCACTAAACTTCTTGGCTACACCCGGAATGCCCAATTATTTGGATGATGAAGGAGTAGCAGTTTTACATCGCAGGCAAGATTTATTGGTGTTGGATAGTTTGGCATTTGATAACAGTTGGCATTTTTCTCTGTTAGATGATGAAGACGGCGTTTCTCTGGAAAGAATCAATTTTACACAACCCACTCAAAATCAAACCAATTGGCATTCTGCGGCACAATCTGTAGGCTTCGCTACGCCGGGCTACTTAAACTCAACTTATACAGAAGCCGGATTAGATGACGGCATGGCCATTTCTCCAGAGATATTCTCACCCGACCAAGACGGCTTTGATGACATTTTAGGTATACATTTCACGTTAGATGACTATGATTATATTGCCAATGTTTATATCTACAATGTTAAAGGAAGAGAAGTCAGGCATTTGGTAAAGAATGAGACTTTAGCGCAAACCAGTTTCTACACGTGGGACGGTTTGGAAGAGGACGGCAGCAAGGCTGATGCCGGAATATACATTATAAAAGCAGAGCTCTTTGATCCCGCAGGAAACATTAAGAAATATAAGGGAAAATGTGTTTTAGCAGTAAGATATTAAGGAATGCCAAGGTTTTTTAAACCATATAGGTTTATTTAGCACTTTCAATTATCTTTGTGGCAATGAAAATCTTTAATTGTTGGCTGGCATGCCTTCTGATATTCTGTCTGAACAGCTTTGCTCAGGAAGGAGATTTCTTGCGGGAAGACATCATTCCATTATCCGTTCCAAAAGATTTTCAGGCTTTTGATACCTCAAAATGGGTACAATCGTCTGTGCCTACTGCTAATATTGGCTATAAATTTCCTGTACCACCTTCATTTGAAGAAAAGCAAATCTACAATTCTAAAGGTATTCAAAAGATTCAATCTGCTTCATATACAGATTTGGTGTTTAACCTGAATTATAATGTTCAATACAGGGCATTAAGTAGCGGAATGAAAGGAAAAGAGATTGACGCCGTCTTTAATGAAGAAATCCAACGACTTTCTATTAATTTTGGTGGCTACCCTACCATCAAAAAAAGAATTGGTGGGGCTTCCTACGAAGAAATGTACTTGGAAATTTCTTTTAAGCCTGATAAAATCTTGCGTTGTCGACTGATATATGCACAGGGCAGCTTAATAAATTTTTATATTGTCGGCACCGCTCCCGCTATTTTTTCATTGCCGACATCCTACTTTCTAGATAATATTTCAGGATTGGAAACGACCCCTTCTGCGTCGAGCAATAGTACGTCAAATCCGACGGTATCAAAAAAGAAAAAAGGCAAAGAAAAACCGACAGCTAAAATATTGACATGGGTTAAGTTCACTTCAAAAGAATTTAATGCAGAATATCCCTATAAACCGCAGGAAAAAATATATAAAATTGAAGATGGGAATGCCAATTTCTATTATTCGAAAAACTATTTTACACGTTTAAGTGGGCGAAATTTAAGTATGGTTGGAAGTGTTTCTACAAAAGACTATAGTTATGCGAATCCTGAAACACAGTTTGTTATTGCCATAGATAAAATCCGGCAAGAAACCGGCGCAGTAATAGAGAGTGAAAAGACATTTTCTTATATTAGATTCAACAATAGAGAGTACATTTTAAAAAGTAAAAAAGACTTTTATAGAATTCGCCTCTATTTGACACCTGCGGGATTTTTCCAAGTAATGGTAAAAGGGTCTTTGGAGGAAATCAATTCTCCGGATGCGGACTATTTCATACAGAATTTTAAAATCAACGACTAGAAACGATGACCAGTTTGGATGATTTATTGGCACATTATGTCAATGATGAACGAATTATTCGATTAGAAAAGCATTTAGAACATGCGGGAGCATCTGTGTCTATAAAAAATGCGGTTGGTTCTCTACCTGCGTTCATTGGCTCAGCTATATTTACCAGAACGTCCTATTGCCATATTTTTGTCATGGATGATTGGGAAGATGCTGCCTATTTTGAGAACGACCTTTCCTCTCTTCTCGAAAAAAAAGAAGTGATATTTTTTCCAAATTCATACAAGAAGCCCGGTTTTTTTGACGAACTAAACAACAATCAGGTACTTACCCGAACCCAGGCGCTAAACAAACTTGTCAACAGAAGAAACACACCGGAACTTTTAGTCACATATCCGGAAGCCATCCTTGAGAAAATTGTCAAGGCTGAAAAACTTAAAGAAAACACCCTCCATTTAAAAACCGGAGAAAAAATCGACTTAGATTTTATTTTAGATTTATTGATTGAATATGGTTTTGAAAGAACCGATTTTGTATATGAACCGGGAGAATTTTCCATTCGCGGTGGCATTGTTGATATATTTTCATTTGGAAATGAATATCCTTACCGTGTTGAATTATTTGGTAATGAAGTGGAAAGTTTGCGCACCTTTGACGTTGAAAATCAACTCTCTCTGCGAAAAATTTCAGAATTAACCATCATTCCCAACATTCAAACACATTTTACAAAAGAAATCAAAGCAACGATATTTGATTTCTTACCCGAGAACACTGTGTTTTGGATCAAAAGCCCGGACCTTTTTAAGGATGCATTGGTTAACTTATATGAAAAAGCCACTTTTACCATTGAGCGCGCTAACCTGCTATCCGCCAAAGAAGAGCATCCTTTTAAAAACAAACCGATTGACGATCTTTTTGAGCCACCGGATCTTTTCATCAATAAATTATTTAGCTACCGTCATATAACACTTTCCGGAAGGATTTCTGCTGAACAGGCACAGATCATTTTTAATAGCCAACCGCAACCGAGTTTCAACCGCAATTTCGATCTTTTTATTGCTACATTGAATGACAATGTGCAAAAAGATGTCAGGAATATAATTTTTGCAGAAAACCCCAGACAAATTGAACGGTTTTACCACATCTTCAATGACCTGAATGCCAAAGTAAACTTCATTCCTATATATAAAAATCTGGCGCATGGTTTTACCGATACAGATGCAAAAATTGCATGCTATACAGATCATCAGGTGTTTGAAAGGTATAATAAGTACAAGATAAAATCCGGGTTTTCACGTGGGAAAGCTTTAACAATAAAAGCGCTTAGAGACCTGGTTCAGGGAGATTATGTGGTACATATTGACCATGGTGTGGGCGTTTTTTCCGGGTTGCAACGTTTGGAAATCAACGGACAAATCCAGGAAATGGTTCGCCTCATTTATCGGGACAACGATGTTTTATATGTCAACATACATTCATTACACAAAATTTCTAAATATTCAGGCAAGGAAGGAACCACCCCAAAGGTAAATAAACTTGGCTCCGATGCTTGGGCGAATCTCAAGAGAAAAACCAAATCAAAAGTAAAAGATATTGCCAGAGAGTTGATACGGCTGTATGCTCAAAGGAAATTGCAAAAAGGATTTGCATTCTCGCCCGACAATTACATGCAAGATGAACTTGAAGCCTCTTTTATGTATGAGGATACACCGGATCAGGTATCGGCTACCATTGATGTAAAACTTGACATGGAAAAGCCGACACCTATGGATCGGCTCATTTGTGGAGATGTTGGCTTCGGAAAGACTGAAATCGCTATGCGTGCGGCTTTCAAAGCGGTACTCGATGGCAAACAAGTGGCCATTTTAGTTCCGACAACGATTTTAGCTTGGCAACACTATCAAAATTTTAAAAAGCGCTTTCAAGACTTCCCTGTTACAGTAGATTATATCAGCAGATTCAAATCACAAAAAGAAAAAACCAATACGCTACAATTGCTCTCTGAAGGAAAAGTGGATGTGCTTATCGGCACCCATGCTATTCTTGGAAAAGCGATAAAGTTTAAGGATTGCGGGTTATTGATTATTGACGAAGAACAAAAATTTGGCGTTGCTGCCAAAGAAAAACTACGTGCTTTTTCAGTAGGTATTGATACCCTAACCCTAACGGCAACGCCGATTCCAAGAACCCTGAAGTTTTCATTAATGGGCGCACGTGACCTGAGCAATATAACGACTCCGCCGCCAAACAGGCAACCTGTAACTACAGAAGTAAAACCTTTCGACCCTTCATTCATAAAAGAAGCGATAGAATATGAAGTATTCCGAGGAGGTCAGGTGTTTTTTGTACACAATAGGGTGAAAGATATCTATGAGTTTGAGACGCTCCTGAAGCGTTTATTGCCAAATGTCTCCATAGCTACAGCGCATGGGCAAATGGATGGCGATCGGCTGGAAGAAGTAATGATGGATTTTATCAATGGTAAATTTGACGTATTGCTGAGCACCAATATTGTAGAATCGGGATTAGACATTGCCAATGCGAATACAATGATTGTCCACAATGCACATCAGTTTGGACTTAGCGACCTCCATCAATTGCGCGGGCGTGTTGGTCGCAGCAATAAGAAGGCATTCTGTTACCTGATAGCGCCACCCAAATCAACACTTTCCGTAGATGCACGACGACGGTTACAAACATTGGAAGAATTTTCCGAACTGGGCTCCGGATTTCAAATTGCCATGCGCGATTTAGATATACGTGGTGCGGGAAACCTCCTAGGTGGAGAACAATCTGGGTTTATTGCTGAAATTGGCTTCGAAATGTACCACAGAATCTTAGACGAAGCCATACAAGAATTGAAATTTACTGAGTTTAAGGACGTTTTTCAAGATCAGATGGAAAAAAAGCAAGACTTCGTCAGCGATTGTTCCATTGATACAGACATAGAGATGCTCATTCCGAATGAATATGTTTCCAATCCGGATGAGCGATTGAAATTGTATGCCGAAATTGACAATATCAACGATGAAGAGACACTCCAAAAATTTCACGCCAAAATGGAAGACCGTTTTGGAAAAGTGCCCTTACAAGTTGAAGAACTTTTAGATGGCCTTCGGTTGAGGTGGATGGCAAAAAGACTGGGTTTTGAACGCATTATCTTAAAAAACAGAAAATTGCGCTGCTATTTCATTGAAAATCCCGAATCACCCTATTATGATATGCCCATCTTTGGAAAGGTAGTGAATATCATTCAGCAACAGAAGCACAAGGCAAACCTCAAACAAAGCAATCAAAACCTGATATTGATTTACGACCAAGTAAAATCTATGCAAGATGCTGAGCAGATATTTGTGGAATTAGTGAAAAGTTTAGAAGAAATGGTGTAATGCATAATTTGGGATTCTCTAAAACTTAGGACAACGGAAGTACTTAGGGGCTTTTCCTTTCTTCTTATCTCTCAGGTATTCAATTTCTTTTGAAGGACTTACCTTGAAGGCTATATAAAAATCAGTTCCAGACCATTTTGGCGAGGGTGTTAACAGGCTCAAAAAATTATCAGAACCCAAGGTCACATACCAAAGCCTAAGATATCCGCCTACTCTTGGCCGTTTAAGATCGTATAAGATCAAGGGTGCGCCGATTTCCCATTTCCTGGTTTCATAGCGAGGTGTTATGGCAATGGTGTTGGCTCTATCTACGCCCATTACTTTGCTGGGAAGTCTAAAATTTCCCATGGCAGAGATATAAAACCTATCTATCACAGCAAAATCACTTTGGAAAGCTATCGTCATCGGCAACCTCGCTTTGAATTGATTTCCGGTGATGGTTGCGGTGCTGTCGCCATAAGCAATAGCACCTACCGTTTTTATAAACAAATCCAAGTCGCGAACCTCTTTAAAATCATCATTGTAATACGTTACGGTATCATCACGGTCGTAATAATTTACAACGGCATTTTTGTTATAATTGATATAGCCGATGTCTAATAATGATAGTCCAATTTTAAACTTATGTGGCTGATCGAGATTGGTAGTGACTTTATTGGTATATACGAATCCGAGATCCAAGCCCATGCCGTTTCCATTTTTTTTGAGCTTATATTTCCAATCATCGTTTTCATAGTCGTAAGAATAATTAGTGGCATATGATAAATCGACATTTGAAGAAGCAATTTTTACGCCTTCATCAATTTTTACAATTGTAGCGTCCTCATTGCTGATGCCTAATATAGCATCATAACCCCAAAGATATTTGGCAGTTACGCCAATAGAAAATTCTTGTAAATCATTATTTAGAACGGCAGTTCCATAGTTTAGTCCAAATTCTCCCCAAGTCATTATGCCTGTACGAAAAGGTCCCGTCGTCATTTGTTCCGTTGCAGAGTCTGAAAAGAAATAATATCCAAAATCCTTGGCAATATTATGGTGATAGAACATCTCTCTCACACCAAAATAGGCACCAAAAGAATGATTTGGCAAGTTGAACATTACTGAAGGGCCAGTAATGTTTAAAGTTTGATACAAGTCGTAGTTTTTGTATTTGTCTTCGTAATTATAATAAATTGGATTATCGGGATCGTTGGGTTTTGGAGATTTAATGTTGGGGTGCGCAATGATGCGGTCTTGAGCAAGTATAAAGCGGAGGGTAGAACCTTTTTCGACAAACAAATAATCATTATCAAAGAAAAACCCTGTAGAAAGAATGTTAATATCCCATTGCAAGGGACCATTTACACTCCAAGCCGGGTTCATGCCAATAGAGCTAATACCTCCATAATTCGACATTTTCAATCCAATCTGTTCCTGACCTGAAGAGAGCGTCGTTATGAATATCAATAGTATGTATAAGAAATGCCTTTTCCTCACGATGATGTAAAATCTGTACTTTGCTTTTCAAAAATCAAACCAATACATTAGCTGATTTCTTTGATAATGCAATATTAAAGCTAAAATGACAAGTAAAATGCATATTTTCCTAACAATAGTGACTAATTGCTAAAAATTCATTGTAAACGAAGCAATAACCTTGTTTATTGCCCTTTGCTTTTCTTTTTTTCGAGTTCCACAATCTTCTTCGCAACAATCTCACTATAAATTTGTGCGCCTTTAGCATTTAAATGATGGAAATTATAACTATTTTCCACTTTATATAATTCGGGATATTTCCTTGGATCAGCCACTTCTACCTTGCTGTCACTTGGCAGTGCATTGTAAATTTCCATTAAAATAGCATAACTGGTTCGTGCTCTTGGTGGTACAGAAACATAGACGTTTATGCCTTTCTTACGGGCTTTGTCAATGATTTCTTTATATTTTTTAAGTTCGGCAGTAATAAGTTTTTTATCTTTTGTTCTACCCTCAAATTGAGCAATATTTTTACTCATTAAGCTATCTCTCTTCCATTTCTGCTCAATATAATCGTTATGCGATTTCTTCAATAATTTTTCTTCCCATTCAAAATCGAGCATTAAATGGGTTTCTTCGTCATCATATGGATAAAATCCATCCATTCTTTTACCTAAATATGCTGTATCTCGATGAAATTTATCATAGGTAATAAAGCGAACGGCCTCATCTCCAAGCCCAAACAACAAAGTATTTTCTACTAAGCTCATTCCGTAAAAATAGGTGAACTGAACTTGTTTTTTCAGAGGCATGGGCAGTTCCATATTAATCTTAGATGCCAATAGGGCGCTTTTGGGATTTACCCATTGAACACCTTTTATCTGATGCAACTGATTCTTTAAGAAAAGTGACTCCGAAGAAAGGCTCAGGACGATGTAATCCAAATTATCTCCCCATTTATCTATATAATATTCAACATCATTCATCTGTTGAACGAAATTATGACCATCGATGGCAAAATTATAGGTACGCATATCTATACCATTTGCTTTTGCAGTGCTGTCTAAAATATAAGGATCGATTTGTCTATACTCTAAACTACCACCAATGACAATGGTATTGTATTGATGGCCGACTTTTTCAAAATGCTTGATTTTTGTATATTGTGTGGAGTCGCCCCAAGCAAATGGAAGCACGAATTGGTGTACCAATAAACATATAATAAGAATAATGGCAGCAAGGATACTTATTTTTTTGATGAGTGTTTTCATGGCTGTTAAAATTGAAAGTAAACAAAAATCTTTGAATCAAACATCCCAAACCAAATTACCGACAATAACATAAACACATAGAAGCTCCAACGAAAGTAAGTGGGTTTTTCTAAAACGACTTCTTCAATGTATTTGTCGCCTGTTTTATATTCAATAAAAAACAAGATAAACATCGCAACCAAAGCGATTACGAAATTTATAACACCAAAATTGACTAAGTTGACGAACTCATGAAACCATCCGGCTTCGTTCAGTTTGAAGAGATTCTTGTACATGACAACGGCTTCACTCATATGTTTCACACGGAACATCATAAATCCTAATACCAATATGATGAACGTTATCGCAACATGGAAGAGATCTGGAAGTTTGTCAAAAAGCTTATATAAATTGCTGGGTCTGATTTTTTTCACGACATTGTATTGCCATAAATAACGGATAGCCATCATAATACCAATGGTTGTAAATGACAACACCATCGGCCAATTGGCACCATGCCACAAGCCACAGATGGTAAGCACAAAAATAACATTGAACACTACCTTAAACCCACTGGCTTTATAGGCGCCTAAATAGAAAAAGACATAGTCTGTCAACCATGTTGAAAGAGAAATATGCCAACGTGTCCAAAAGTCTGCTAAGTTTTTGGCAAAGAAAGGGCGCTTGAAGTTTTCTAATAGCTTAATGCCCATAATCCTTGAAGCCCCAACGGCAATGTCAGAATAACCGGAAAAATCACAATACACCTGAATGACAAAAAGAGAGGCACCCAATAAAACCGTCCATCCGGTAGCTTTATCATAATTCGTGTACAAATGATCGACATATAATGCCAGCCTGTCGGCAATAACGACTTTTTTAAAGAAGCCGAATAACATGCGTATCATGCCTTCGCGTGTTCTTTGGTAGTCAAAATTTTTAAAATTTGTCAACTGCGGTAATAGAGTCGTCGAACGCTCAATGGGGCCGGCTAATAGCAAAGGCCAATAGGCGGTGAAGAGGGCAAATTTTCCGAGATGCTTTTCTGCTTTTGAAACGCCTTTAAAAACATCAAGGGTGTATCCAATTGTATGGAAAGTATAAAAAGAAATCCCCACTGGAAGGATAATTTTGTTGAACCAAGATTCGGGAACAGGATATTTCAATCCAATCATCTCAAAAACAGCCCGAATATTGTCGTCAAAAAAATTAAGGTATTTGAATGCACACAGCATGAGCAAGTTCAATGCCAAGTTTAAAATTAAGGGAATTTTCTTGTCTCTTTTCGTTTCTCCTTTTTCGATATATATGCCGGCAAAGAAGTTTGAAACGATGCTAATGAGTAAAAAAATGAGGTACTTAGGACTGTAACTCATGTAAAAGATAAAGCTGGTTAGAACAAGCACCAACCATTTGTACCGTTGAGGACTTAAAAAGTAAACTGCCAGCGCAACAGGAAAAAACAGTAGAAACTCTAAAGAATTAAATAGCATGTTGGTTAATTATTATCGGTTGAACCCCTCAGTCACCCCCTAATTAAAGGCAAAAATACATTTTTTATTGAAAGAAAAACACCGTCATCGTTATAAAAACAAAGTTAAATAAATGAAAGTGGTATTTTTGTGACAGTTTTTATGTTAGAAATAAAAAAAATCAGAAAAAAATTACAACAGATACAAAGTGATAAAAATTTTTCCTTTGTTCTGAAAGGGTCTGCCTTCACCGCATTTAGCCTTGGATTAGTGATGGTTTTAAGGTTTGTTTCCAGTGTAATCATCTCCAGAAAATATGGTGCCGCCATTGTCGGCCAACTTGGATTGGTTACATTAATACAGAGTGTGGCCACCATCCTCTGTAATGTTGGATTAAAAGATGCCATGTTGAAATTCATTCCGCAGTACCGAGAGAAATTCAACCTTGCTACTGCCTTTCAGGTGTATAAAAAAGCAGTATGGATGCTCCTTGGGTTTTCTATTATCGGCACCATAGTGGTATATTTTGGAAGCCCATTGCTAACAGATGTGTTTTGGGAAAAACCGGAAGTGAGACCGATGGCACAATTGAGCGCCGCTTTTCTGTTCTTTTTCTTGTTCAATGAACTGAATAACTTCACCTTACGAGCCATATTAAAAGTAAAAAACGCCAATTACAACAACATCACCACAGTAGCCATCCGAGTGATGTTACTCATAATACTCACATGGGGGTTTTACAATCCTTTGAATCCCATATATCTGCACTTTATTGCGGGAGGTTTCATTGCTGCGTTTGTATCATTTTTACCAATATATCGCTTTTTTTACAAACCTGCTGCACAGCAAGAGGTTTTACAAACGGTTTCTTACAAAGAAATATTGAAAGTTTCGTTTCCAATGTTACTCACCTATGTAAGCTTTATGATCAATGATTATATGGATGTTTTCATGCTGGGCAAGAAGGTAACAGATTTAAGTCAATTAGGGGTTTATAGAAATTGTCAAACCACTTCACAACTGGCGGCAACGTTACTGGTAGGAATGAATACAACCATTCAACCCAAGATATCTCAACTTTTTCACCGAGGTGAATTGGAGGAGGTGAGAAAAATGACGCAACGTGCATCTAAGTTTATTTTCCTTGCCAATATTCCCGTTTTCCTCATACTTATTTTTGGGTCGAAATTCGTCATGTCTATTTATGGTAAAGATTTCATCAGCGGCTATCTCTGTTTATCCATCCTTACCATAGGTCAGGTGGTGAATACCGCTACTGGACCGGTAGCACAACTGTTAAATGTTACAGGAAATCACAAGAAATTCAGGGACATTGCCTTCGTTGGTGCAATGATAAAACTTGTGCTAAACATCATCCTAATACCTTTTTATGGTGTTTATGGTGCCGCTATTGCCAGCGTTATCAGTATGTCCACATGGAATATTATGGGGACAATATTCATTAGAAAGAAGTTTGGTTTCTACATTGCATACTTCCCATTTCTCAACCTACACAAACCTGCCAAGTCATGAAAATAGCGGTCTTTATTCCTGATGGGTGTCCATTGAGTATGCAGATTTATGCCAACCAAATCATGCAACACCTATCAGCGAATCACGGCGTTGAATTTCAACGATTTAAACGCAATGAGCCAATACCTTCTGAGGGTATAGATTTGTATTGGGATCCTCGGTGTGGTGGAGGTATTGCACCGTATAGATTGTTGAAAAATGTACAAAAACCCATCATTGCTACCGTACATGGTTTAGCACTTTATTCTTTGCGTTTGGAAGATCAGTTTTTTAGTGGCAAGCAAAAAATGAAAGGACTTTATTATAGATGGCGCTATAAATTGGAATGGAAATGGTTAAAAAGCAATATCAAAAAAGTAATCACCGTTTCTGAATATAGTCGGCAAGAAGTGATAAAACACCTTCATTTCAATAGAAGTGATGTTCATGCGATTTGGAACGGCTATGATGCCCAAACTTTTTTTCCAAAAAAACAACCTTCAGGTCAGCGATATTTCCTAAATATTACAACTTATCAGAAAAAGAAAAATTTCGAAGGGCTGCTGAAGGCGTACCAAAAATTGCCGGAAGACACTCGCCCTGACTTGGTAGCAGTAGTAAAACCATATACTAAAAATCCCCAAATAAAAGGATTGAATTTGATTACACATAAATTGCCCTTTGAAGAAATCGTCACATTGTATCAGAATGCATTGGCGTTGGTTTTTCCTTCTTTTCATGAAGGTTTTGGTTTGCCAATTATCGAAGCGATGGCTTGTGGCGTTCCGGTGATAACCAGCAATGTCACTTCCTGTAAAGAAGTTGCCGGTGACGCTGCATTATTGGTGAACCCGCGAGAAATAAATGAAATTGCAGACGCCATGTTAAAAATTTCTGAAGACGAACAACTAAGAAACAATTTCATCCAAAAAGGAAAGGAGAGAGTTCAACTCTTCAGCTGGGAAAAAACGGCTGAAGAACATTATACTGTTTTTCGAAGTTTAGTTTAAAGACGCTTTAACGTATAAATAGTGCCTTTTGTCGGTAGAGAAACCAATTTTTTTGAAGCCGTACTTTTCGTAGTGTTGCTGAAAATCTTGCCATTCTTTATCTTGATAAAAATGCTTATCTGCCAATAAAATGGGTGAAACATAGATCATGTTTATCTTTTTCTTTTGCAACAAAGCATAAAAAGGCTCCTGCTTATAAAACCCATGAACATACGATATGTTTTTTCGGATGAAAACATAAATGCCCCCTTCGCTTTCAAGTAAATTAATGTGTTCTTTTATACTCAACGACTTAATTTTATTAATTGCCTTTGCACAATATTGTTCTTCGTATGCTTCCCAAATATTGTAATATGTATATGCTCCTGCTCTTGGCACAAAAACCATTGAAAGAATCCCTAACACACACAATGCAACACCTTGTTTAAGTGTATTTTTAACTGAAACAAGATTTATTAGCAATCCGGAGATAATAAAATACAATAAGGGCAACAGCAAAACGAGGTAGTGTTCTCTGGGATAAATCAATACCGAAGACATTAATGCAGGCAAAGAGAAGAGCAAGAGCACCAATAAAATATGGATGTTTTGGCTAAAGTATTTTTTTACTGCCGCTACACCAAAAAAAACTATATTTAAAATAATGAGCAATCCAATGATTAAACAGCCGATTGGCAAAGCCATGCGAAAAAGCGTTTTTGGGAAGAAAACATCATTCAGTCTTTGTGTATTCTTTACAAAAAACTGAACAAAGTTATAGGAAATCATATGGAAGAATTCTTTAGGATTTGCTTGCATGAATTGCGAAAAAGAATCCGCTTGCCCGAAATGTTTTTGTGACACTTCATACCAATTTAACCAAGCGGTTTTCGGGAGATGATGCCATTCCACATAATTCCACATATAGTGTTGACTAATGGCAATTCCGGTACGACCGCCCGACATGGAACTGCCGAGCGCAAACAACAATAGCGCACTTAGACAGCATACCGCCAAAACGGCGAACCATTGATGTTTAGATAAATGAAGTTTATTCTTGAAGCAGATATATCCTACACACCACAAAACCATAAAAACAAATGAAAGGAAGTACTCGGGGCGAACGTAAGACATGACAAGAATAAATCCTGTAGAAAGTAAATAAAAATAAATTGGCGACTTTATATTTCGGGTAGCGATGATAAAGGTCATGACACCAATGATGGCAAAATGTGAGATTTTTGGCCACGAGTTAAGAAACATATTCAATTCTGACGTTTGGAACAGAAATGCGAAAATAAAAGCCGGAAGTAAACCCATATTGAAACGCCGTAAAAAACCGAATAACAGTGCGGGCGTTGCCACCGTAATCGCCATAAAAGACACATAATAAACGGTTATTGGCTGAACGAATATCTTTTGCAAAAACTTAAACCAAAGGCAGTACAATGGCCCATAGTTTACAATGAGTTTCTTGCCAATAGAAAAACCCATACTCATATAATGGGCGTCATCTGTTGGCAATAAATCGAGGTGAAAAGGAATTTTGTGCACTTGAATAATGCCGGTTATGCATATCAGGAGATAACCCAACAAATCATTCGCATATTTTTTAAGTATCTCTTTCATTATTCCTGTAAAATATATCGTAACAAATATCCAAAATCTATGTATATTATTCAAACGGTTATAATTTGATAATACAGATTGACGAACATATTGGTTCGATAAAAAATACAATTTCCTAATTTTGTGTTGTATGAAATTTCTTAAATCTATATTATTTCCTGTCAGGAATGAATCGGTGGATATTTGGTCGTTATTACTTGGCTGGTTACTGATAATAGTTTTTGGGATAAAGTGTTTCTGGGGAATACAACATCACATGGATGTTCTATTGTGGGATGAAACCAATTATCTTAAAAATGGTGTAAACTTTCTACATAAAATCCCAAAAAATTGGGGGCCGATATATTCGCTTTGGTACTTCGTTTTGCATTTTTTCCAACCAAACATGTTGAAATTATACTTCCTGAATTACCAATTGATGGCCATACTTCCGGCAATGGCATTCTTTTGGTTTTTATTGAGTCGTGGCATTAATTTTTTTCCTGCATTACTGGTAAATATTTTTTGGTTAGCTTCAAGTATTAACATTACAGTTTGGCCGAAAGTATCTTTTTTTTGTGTGCTGATAATGCTAGTAGGACTGACCATAAGTCTTTCGTTCAAAAAAAATACTGTCCGTTATTTTTTTCTGAGTTTCATAGCATTGTGCATGAGTTATGCGCGCCCAGAATTCTATTTGTCGTTTGTGGTTTTATTAGTAATTTCGTTGATTGTATTCGCCATTGAACGACCCAAGTTCGATACGCAGAATATGGTGTTCCTTGGTAGTGTTTTTTTATTGGCTGTAATACTTCATTTAGTTTTACGATCGCCCCTCTTTGGAGACTCCAGAAGTGTAACAGCATTTGCACAACATTACATGTTGAACTATTATCATTGGAACAATATTGATCTCCCATTTTGGATGAATTGGAAAGAACCTTTCGACCAAATTTTTCACAATGCCCAATCATTTGGAGAAGTAATCCAAAACAATCCCACAGCATTCCAAAAACATATTTTTTCCAATGTAGCTGGGTATAGCATACAGTTCAACAGGGATGTTAGCGATATCCTTCTTCCTAAGAAAATATTTCACTTGCAGACATGGCTAAGATGGTTGGTTTTTATAACGATTATCATCGTTTTTGCTGCTATAAAAGGGTTTAAACAATATTTCGTAGGTATAAAAAAAGGCATTTCCAATAATTTTCCTGTTTTATTTATATTAATGTCATTTTGTTTTCCGGCATTCATTTCTGCCATCCTCATTTATCCTCGCGAGCATTATTTTGTTTTACAACTACCCATTATTCTTTTCTTTCTCTTAATTTTATTCTTTGACGAAAACGCTGTTGCCAATAATGCCAAAATAAAAATTCCTTTAACGTTGCTTCTTGTTGGATTATTGCTATTCGTTTCACCCGGTGCTAAGGATTTCCATTATTTCAATTTATGGAACAATACATTCACGGGAAGTCAACCAAATTTAAAAACCATACAATACTTAAGAAATCACCTAAAGAAGCAAGAATTGATTATTTTGGAAAATGAAGGTGGTATCAACTCATATCTTGCCAAGAACTACAAATGGCAAAGAGGCTTCACAAAAGATACCAATTGGGATAAATTTCTTGCAGACAAAAGCATAGATATTATTTATGTCACGCCATTATTAAAAAACGACCCGAGATTTGTAAAAGACATCGAGTGGCAAAATTTTGTTAAGAATCCGGAGAAAAATGGTTTTATTCCGATAAAAACAGGTAATTTTGATGCATATCTTTTGATAAAAAAAGAATCATTACAATAAATGTATATTTACAACACTGTTGTTTACAAGGCAAAACCATTTAAATACTACCTTACGGTATGCCTTTTTTCTTTTTATTTTCTTTTTTTTGGCAGCAATATCCTTTCACTGACACCTTTGGCCAAGATATATACCATCGGATTGTACCTGTATATTGTTGGATTGGTGCTTTTTGGTGGGGTCTATTATCTTGATAGAGTCGTTAATAAAAAAAGTCTTACGCTAATAGATGTATTGGTCATTTGGATGTGTATAACACCCATTTATCCGGCTATTATGGCGAATCAGGTGTTTGGGCAATCTTTGTTCAAAGGGATTCTTACGGTGGAAAAGACAAATATCACCTTAATGAGTTCATGCTTTATTTATTACCTGATTAGAAATGGCTCTCTTCGAATGGAAGAATATAATCGGGCAATGCTGATTCTTTGTTGGTTAAGCTTGGTGATGTATATATACCTCATGAACACCATAAATCCCGCTGCCTATCAGGACACAGGTTTGGTTGGTTACAATCCATCCAAAGGCGGTTGGGTCTTTCGTTTCAGCCCATTGCCAATCGTTTATGGCATCAGTTTCTATTTCTTAGAATTTATCTTCTTTAAGAAAAAATGGAGCTTGCTATTATTTACCGGACTCTTTGGATACATCGTTTTCATAGACAAAAGCCGTATTACCATTGTAGAAACTTTTGGAGTGTTGATGTTGTACATGTTATATGCGCTCCCCATTTTAAAAACATTGGGTCGATTACTTTATCTGGCAATTTTCTTCGGAATAATGTTGTACATCGTTTGGTTAATAAAGCCAGAGCTTCTTGAAATTGTAACCGGAATGTTGCAGAATTTCTTTTTAGCCATTTTAGGTGTCGACACAGGTGAAGGCTCTGCCGACGTGCGTTGGATAGAAATGGCAAAAGTGTGGGATTTCTTTGATAAATATCCAGGCACCATGATTACAGGGGTAGGACAGCTAAACAAGGAATTCATGGAAAGAGAAATGGGAGAACTTTATCTTTCTGATATCGGCATCGTTGGAATTTTCTTTGTATATGGCGTTATTGGCACAGCACTTCAATATTTGTATTTTGCTTTTGGCACTTGGTTGGCTTGGGGAAATAAAAGTTTCAAAAATGACCTCTTCTTCCATGCGGCAAAACTTGGTCTCTTAAATATGTTTGTCGACTCCTTCTTTACCGGTGGGTTTGTTTGGGTGCCAACAAGTTTGGTAAATATATTGCTGATCCTGCGTTATTTTCAGGTAGAAGACAGAAAAATTGAAGCAGCGAAAAAATTAGCAACAGAAACCAACGCTAATGCATGATATTTAGTAAAGTAATCATTTGGTTTATAACTGTCGTTATTAAAAGCACCACTAATTGTATGATTCATTTATCACAAATTTCTCGCAACAAAATTCAACTAAAGTTAGGGTTGCTCTTTTTGGCATTTTTAGTAAGTTGTAATAACCATCACCATTCAAAAAAAACAAAAAGGAATAATATCGTTCTTGAAACGCCTTCTAACATTTCTATTACCGATAACCAACAAGAAGGATTTCCACTAAATCCAAATTTATTTGGATTCAATACTGCCTATTTATACCAAGATATGCTTATAGAAAACCAAGGCGTCTTGCAAAAAATTGCCGATTTACAACCATCATTGCTGCGGTTTCCAGGTGGAACAGTTGCCAACTATTATCATCCGGAAGGAGCTGGTTTTGGTTTCAGAGATGATGAAATGGCCTTTAAAGAAAAGATGCGCGAGATAAAACAAAAGCAGAAAAAACGTACTTATGATGCACAAAATGATGCTATAAAAATCTGCAGTTCTACAAATGCCAAAATTATTTATGTAGCAAATATTTTAACGGGCACTCCTGAAGAGGCTATTAAAGTTCTTGATAAATTTAAAAGAAACCATGTGGAAGTTGTCGGGGTAGAATTGGGCAATGAACTGTACTTTAAAGAATACCGAAAAGAAATTCCAGACGTTGAGGCATATATTGCAAAATGCAAACCTTTTGCCAATATGTTAAGAGAGAAATTCCCTACTATAAAAATTGGTGTATTATCCCCAAAATATAAGGACGGCAATAAAAAAGATCAAAACACCCTGTTTTATAATGACTGGAACCAAAAACTCTCTCAGGAAACCTTTTATGATGCGGTCATTTCTCATTATTATGTTGATAGCAAATCCTGCCAAACAGGTAAGACAAAAGAAGATGTTTTCAATTGTTCTCTTTCCACATTTAATATTGAAGACCGTACATTACTGAGCAATATTCGCCAACATTTAAAAGGCTGGTATAAAAACAAGGAGATTTGGTTGACCGAATACAACATCAACAAACCACATGAATATTTCGGGAATACTATGACTCAGACCTTTTTATTAGGAGAGTATCTCTTCGGGATGGCATCTAATGCAAAAGGAGAAATGCCCTATACTATAGGTACTGTTCATCAACTGGCATCTGAGGTGGCCCCATTTTCGATGATTTACCTGAAAAATGGTCAAGCAGAAACGACCGTTTCATATGATTTATATCAACTATTTGGCAACATCGCAAAGAAATCAGTTATTGTAAAAGAAATAAAAAACTGTGGTGGCGGTTTTTCTTATATGTTGGCAGAAAACACTCAGGATAAGACCAAAATAATACTTTATATGAATAAGTCAAATACAGAAGTAAATATTAATTTCGGCAACCATGCATCCTGCGTAAATAATTACATAAAAGGAGCGTATCTTTGGGCGTCAAAAGACAATATTGTTTCAAAGACTTCTAATGTCTCCGTTGCCCTGCCTATAAGCTTTGGAGTATTAGAATACAATTAGCACTATTCATGGAGAAAAAAGCAAATTTCTTTGTTGTAGGAACGGTAAAGGGTGGTACCACTTCCTTACATCGATACTTAGACCAACATCCTGAAATTTATATGAGCCCGGTAAAAGAAACAAATTTCTTCTCCAGATTTGATATTGATGAAAAAAAATTCTCCAAAGACTACGCACACGATGTGAATGTAGATTTAAAAAAATACCTTGACGGCAATATGGCATATCCAATACATATTGCTCATGTTACCGAACCGGAAGATTATACAAAGCTGTTCAAGAATGTAAAGAATGAATCTGTTCTTGGAGAAATCAGCAATTCATATCTATTGTATGAACATGCGCCCAAAGAAATCTTTAAGTATAATCCGGAGGCAAAAATAGCCATGATACTTAGGAATCCGGTTGAGCGCGCTTTTTCCCAATATGTAATGAACCTTAGATTGGGGAAAACGCTTGAAAAGGACTTCTTAAAAGAAATTCGTGTAGATGATGCTAAGCCTGAAAAAGGTTGGGGTGCCAATCACCAATATTTAATGGTTGGGATGTATGCTGCACAAGTTAAAAGATATTTAAGCGTCTTCAATAAGGAACAAATACGGGTGTATCTTTATGAGGATTATAAAAAAAATCAAAGAGATATTGTTAAAGACCTATACAGATTCCTTGGTGTAAGCGTTGATTTTGAAGTAGATATGTCCGAAAAGCTAAATGAAGCAGGCGTTCCAAAGTTTAAAAAACTGAATTACCTGATTAATCAGATAGGCATCATTAGTTGGGCAAAAAGAAATATGCCCAGAGCATGGCGGGAGCCTTTTAAAAAAATCTTCTATTCCAATAAGAAAGATGAAATACCGACCATTCAGCCCCATGAACGAAAGTGGTTATTGGATTATTACATGGATGACATCAAAGAACTGGAACAATTATTAGGTGTAGATTTGTCAAATTGGTATAATAATCCATAAAAATTAACAGATATTGCGTAAAATTGCAGTCCAATTAAAATTCATTGAAGAAGAAGTTACTTTTCCTTACGCCACAACTACCGTATCCACCCGTAAGTGGCGGCGTAATAAAAAGTTGGAAACTAATAGAATTCTTACACAAGGAATATGATGTGTATCTCGCATGTTTTTTAAAAAATAATGACGAAGAACACATCGATGAATTTGAACAAAAGGTAACGCTTTTTGGCAAAACCTATCACCCTTTAAATATTCCCAGAACACCGCTTAATCTTGTAAAGAGCAACTTAATGGGTATTCCGCTCAATCTCTACAGGAACAAATCGGCAGAATTTAAAGAAAAAATACAAAATGCCCTCATGTTCTGCGACGTCCTATTTGTCGATCATTACGAAATGTATCAGTACATACCAAAACATTTCAAAGGAAAAATTATCCTCCACCAGCACAATTGTGAGTACCTGATGTGGGATAGATTTGCAAAAATAGAGACCAACCCGATGAAAAAACTTGCATTGAGTAATCAGGCGTTTTGGATTAAAAGGTATGAGAAAAAAATTTGTGCGCACGCCTCCATCGTTCTGGCAGCGCCCAACGATGAAGAAGAACTGATAAAAATCGGGGCAAATCCTAAAAAATTCCGCGAGACATTTCACTTGGGAGATGAATCTTTATTATTGCTAGATGAGTTGGATTTTAGAAATACAGAAGAAGCACTATTTTACTGTGGAACGTTGACATGGGAAGCAAATATTGATGGGCTTTTGTGGTTTCTCGAACAGGGATGGCCCGAACTCAAGCAACGTTTTCCAAATTTGAAGTTCTATATTACTGGAAAGAATCCGGATAACCGAATTGTAAAAGCTATCCAAAATATTTCATCAAATGACATTGTCCTAACAGGTTTTGTGGAAGACTTGGATATTTACTTTAAAAAATGTAGGGTTTTTGTGTCTCCTTTGCGCTTCGGCAGTGGCATAAAAGTGAAGGTAATGAATGCTTTGTATAGAGGTATTCCTACCGTAACGACCAGCGTAGGTGCGGAGGGCTTGTCTGTTTCTAATGGAACAGAAATTTTTATGGAGGATGATATGACGAGATTTGTTAATGCCGTTGCCGTTTTGTTGACAGATGAGACTAAGTGGAATGAAATGAGCATTAAAAGCCGACTATTAGCACGACAAAAATATACCTGGGAAAATGTTCTCAACATCGTAGAAAGAGCCATCGAGGAATAATGGATATTCAACAAGATATCATTGAAAGAATTAAACAATCGATTGACATTCAATCGAAAATACGCCAATCGTCTGAAATAACTAATACTATTGAGAGTATAATACAACGATGTGTAGCATGTTTTCAGAGCGGTGGCAAGGTCTTTTTTTGTGGAAATGGTGGAAGTGCCGCAGATAGTCAGCACCTTTCTAGCGAATTAAGTGGGAGGTTTTACTTCAATAGACCACCCTTAAATGCAGAAGCATTGCACGTAAATTCATCGTATTTGACGGCTACCGCCAATGATTTTTCATTTGCCCAGATTTTTGCCAGAGCAATAGAAGCGAAAGGAAATAGGGGAGATATCCTTTTTGCGTTAACAACCTCGGGAAAGTCAGAAAATATCATTCTGGCCTTAAAAAAAGCCAAAGAACTCGGTATCATTACGGTGCTTTTTACGGGCGCTAATCCTTTCGTAGATGCGGAATCAATCGATCATATAATTTCTATTCCTTCTAACGATACGCCTAGAATTCAGGAATGTCATTTATTGTTGGGACATATTATCTGCGAGCAGGTAGAAAAAAGAATGTTCCCTAATGTTCAAGGGGGAAGTTGCTAAAAATAAAACGTGCCTCTAAAGAATCTAAGCGAATAGAGTCTAAACTTAATGTATACGCTTTTGCAGAAGAAGATCCGCTCATGGTAAAATTATTTGTATTAATTTCTGTAATATTGAAATTCCCGCTGATGCCAAGATATGGCAATGTATCGTATGTTGTTTTAAGTAAATAACTAACCTCTGCTGTGTCATTCGCCGGAATAGCGATATTATTATTGGTCATTGAAATATTGAACCCGAATATGGCTAATTCTTCTCTTTTCCCGGATGAATATGCATTGAACAACAAAGTGTCTTTATACAAAATAGCCTGACCAGTCATAGGTATAACGGTATCTATTCCATTTTTAGTTAAGATAAGTTGTATCGAATTATCCTCTTTTTTCTCTTCCTTTTTGCAAGCAAATAAAAGGAGTGTAATTAGAGAGACTCCTAAGAATATTTTTAGTTTCATTTTAGTTTGTTGATAGCTTTTGGCTGCAATTTTTATGCCACAAAATTAAAGTGCGACTTACCTTTTGTGGCATATTATATGCTATTACCCTTCTTGTGTAGGAAGTAGTTTTTGCTTGATTTTTGCTTCCAACTCCTCCATCATTCCGGGATTATCTAATAAGAGTTGTTTTACAGAATCTCGCCCTTGTCCTAATTTTGTGGTATCATAGCTATACCATGTACCGCTCTTTTGAAGTATCCCTAATTCTACTGCCTGATCTACAATTTCTCCTTCTTTTGAGATGCCTTTTCCATAAATGATGTCAAACTCAACGGTACGGAACGGTGGTGCCAATTTATTTTTTACTACTTTCACTTTTGTTTGGTTACCAATGATTTCGCCTTCTTTGTCTTTAATTTGACCTGTTCTTCTGATATCTAAACGGATGGAAGCATAAAATTTCAAAGCATTACCACCTGTGGTTGTTTCAGGATTGCCAAACATCACCCCGATTTTTTCGCGAAGCTGATTGATAAAAATACAGCAACATCCTGTTTTATTAATGGCGCCTGTGAGTTTCCTCATAGCCTGAGACATCAATCTTGCCTGTAGTCCCATTTTTGAATCACCCATTTCCCCTTCTATCTCACCACGTGGCACGAGTGCCGCAACGGAGTCTATAACTACAACATCCAAAGCTCCGGAACGAATTAGGTGTTCCGCAATATCCAAAGCCTGCTCTCCGTCGTCGGGTTGAGAAATCAGAAGATTGTCGACATCTACGCCTAAGTTTTTGGCATACTGTTTATCAAAAGCGTGTTCTGCGTCTATGATAGCACAGATACCGCCTTTTTTCTGAGATTCTGCAATGGCGTGAATGGCAAGTGTGGTTTTACCGGAAGATTCAGGGCCATATATTTCTATTATACGTCCTGTAGGCAACCCACCAATGCCCAATGCAATATCTAACCCTAATGATCCGGTAGAAATCGTTTCCGCTTCTACCACCCTAGAATCACCCATCTTCATGATGGTACCTTTACCATACACCTTATCCAGTTTCTCCATGGTAAGTTGCAAGGCTTTTACCTTTTCTTCTTTACTTATTGACATAATTTTTTAGCTTAAAACAAATATTTGCTAAAAGTACGATACCTTTTTTAATGTTTTTGCTCAATTTTTGAGTAAAATAAAATTATTTACAACCAAACTTAACATTTCTACGTCTATATTTGCAACGGATTAAGATATCATTTAACTTTTTGTTTATTTAGATATTAAATATTACGATTTATTTTTATCGTTTGAACTAAAATTACCTAATGAGGAAAAAAGTTACACACATTTATGTACTGCTTCAATCTTTAGGGGATCTGTTGATCCTAAATTGCTCATACATTATTGCGCACTATTTTACGTTCACGCACTTTCAGTCTATCTTTAATACTAGATATGCCCAATTATGGGTGTTTTTAAATGTTATTTATCTGCTGTCTGCAAGATTTTCAGGAACATTTGATATCTACAGGGTAACGCGATTCAGTACTATTTTCAAGACATTCATACAACTCTTCTTTTTACAGATAGTACTAGCCTTTTCTTACATGGTTGTTTTTAAAGACATTTACAGTACCTTTAAAATATCCAGAGAACTCCTATTGATACATTTTTCTATTTCTGGAACACTGACGCTTATTTGGAGATTTGGCTTCATCAAAGTTTTAAGATTATACAGATCAAGAGGATTCAATATCCGTAAAGTAGTTATTGTTGGCGCAGGACCAACGGGACAAGAGTTTAGACAAATGTTGGACAATAAACCGGAATATGGCTATACTTTTGTTGGCTTTTTTGATGACGAGCCGGAAAAATTTCTCGCTCAAAAAAAATACATATTAGGAGATGTCGGCAGTTGCAAACAATTTTGCATTGACAATAGTATTGACGAAATTTTTTGCGCCCTTCCTTATAAGCAAGAAGACAAGGTAAAAGAACTTGTTGAGTTTGGAGATAATAATTTAATAAGGGTAAAAATCGTTCCGGATTTTAGTCGCTTTTTAACACATCATCTAAATAAAGTGGACATCGACCATTATGGCATTTTTCCCGTTTTAACCATCAGAAGCGAACCACTTGAGTTTTTTATCAACCGCTTTCTAAAACGACTTTTCGACTTTTGTTTTTCTTTTTTAGTTTTTGCCTTGATTCTTTGGTGGCTCATTCCTATCATTTCTTTATTGGTAAAATTCACATCCAAGGGGCCGGTTTTCTTTATTCAAGAACGCTCCGGACTTAAAAATCAAGTATTTAAGGTATATAAGTTTCGGACGATGTATATGAATGATGACGCACACACACGTCAAGCTGAGAAAGGAGATCCACGCATAACACCGATTGGAAGCATCCTCAGAAAAACAAACCTAGACGAAATACCACAATTCATCAATGTTTTTCTTGGACATATGTCCGTAATTGGTCCACGTCCACATATGATTAGACACACTGAAGAATATTCTCAGCTAATAGATAAATTCATGGTGCGGCATTTTGTAAAACCCGGTATTACAGGATGGGCGCAAGTGAATGGATACCGTGGAGAAATCAAAGATCATCAGGATTTAGAGAACAGAGTGATGGCAGATGTTTGGTATATTGAAAATTGGAGCTTACTTTTGGACTTAAGAATTATTTTAATGACAGTTTTCAATATGGTAAAAGGTGAAGAAAAGGCTTATTAACTGTTTCCTTATAGCTTGTTGTTTCTGCTTGAATTCCTTCTCGCAAGAATTAGATTTGCCACTCGGACGCTTATACAATCAATATTATGAGAAGGAAATCTATGCAATAGATTCTGTAACTTTCCACACTTCCTTTCGTCCGTTCAACTCAGAAGAGTTGTTTCAGGAAATTTATCCGGACAAGAATTTTAACCTCACAAGAGTTGGCATTGACAACAAATTCAAAAGATTTATCAATGTCATCGGGTATGATGATATGTTGCGGTTTGATGAACATGGCTTTATAAAAGCTACTACCATCGATACCACTATCTATAATTACAACAACGAAATTGCCAGAAACGAAAAAAAATATGTTCCGAGAAAATTCTACATTGCCGCAAATCCATTGTTTAGAATGGAAGCCGGTTATGAATTATTAAGAGGCAAAGTTCCCGGAGAAAAAGTGAATTTAAACGGTAGCAGTGATTTCATCACTTATAATATGAGGGGAATAGAACTCAAAGCCAATATCGGCAGAAAAGTTTCCCTTTATACGGCCTTCATGGAAAATCAAGCAAAATTTCCTTATCTCGAAGGATTACACACCAGAGCGATTCAAGCAGCACCGGGAGAAGGAAAAACGAAAAATTTTAAAGGTACGGGATTTGACTTTGCAACGGCTATCGGATATATCTCCTATTCTCCCAACAAATATTTCAATGTCAAAATGGGGCATGGAAAACACTTTATAGGAGATGGATATAGGTCGCTATTGCTTTCTGACAATGCTTTCAACTATCCTTATATTCAACTTACTACCAAATTCTGGAAAATTAAATATGTAAACATCTTTTCCGAATTACAGGCAAATGTCTCCTCAGAAGAAGGTTTTGATAGAGGTGTGGATAGGAAACTAGCCAACTTTAACTATGTAACCGCCGACCTTACGCCTTGGATGGAAATCGGCATCTTTGAAGGAATAATATGGAGAAGAACGACACCGGAAGGAAATACAGCTTTTGATTATAATTTCTTGAATCCTATTATCGGTGTACGTGCTTTTCAAAAAAACCTCGATAATAAAAGAATATACGGGTTGAATTACCGCTTTTCCATACCGAAAAACATGGTTGTATATGGTCAGTTTGTCGTTGATCAATTAAAAGGTGGATTCAAAAGTGCTGACCTAAAAGCAGGATTTCAAGTGGGATATAAATATTATGAGGCTTTTGGTGTTGACAACCTCAACCTGCAAGTAGAATTCAATAGAGTGCGACCATATACCTATTCTGGAGAAGACACCATTATTAATTTTTCGCACTATTCGCAGCCATTGGCACACCCCCTGGGGGCTAATTTTACGGAAGTGTTAGGCATAGTAAACTACCGATATAAAAGATTTTATGGAGAGTGGAAATTAGGTTGGTATCAGCAAGGGCTGGATTATATAGATAGAGGCACTGCCTATTTCAATTCTGGATCCAATATTTTTGTTCCTCAAAGCTTCTTTGGTACCGATGATGTTAGCTTCGGTCAAGGTGTTAATATTAATGTCATAAAAAATGAGATTCGAACAGGATTTATTCTGAATCCAAAAATCAACCTTTGCCTAGAAGGAAAAATACAAAATAGGTTCTACAAATTCGACAATGATGTATCTATACAAAGTCATATCATTACCCTTGGGTTAATTTCCAACCTATTTAACCAATATTATGATTTCACCTTAGGTCCAATTCGTTTTTAATCCTTTATTTTTGGACATTATTAATCACTCAATAATAATTTTATATTTGTACTCTTAAATAATAAATACAATTATGATGCGTAAATGGTTATTTCTTCTTTTTTGTGTGCTTTCCACAAAAACAATGGTAGCTCAGGATGAAGAAACGAAAGAAAAAGTAAATAAAGCAAAAGACAGAATTGTCGTTGAATTAGCACTCGAAAACCTTATCAATAAACCGGACACGATTAAAATCAGTGGACTTTCTCGAGGATTCAATACCTATTTCATGTACGACATTCCTTTAGGAAAATCGAGATTGAGTTTAGCACCGGGAATTGGTATCGGTACAAGCAATTTCTACCATAAATCAAACAAAATCGTTTCCGATTCTGCAAAAACATATTTCGTTCCAATCGACAAATCAACCTTTGATGTCAAGAAAAACAAAATTGGATTAACCTATGTTGACATTCCGATCGAACTCAGGTATCGGTCAAAACCAAACGACAAGAATACTTCTTGGAAACTTGCCGCCGGATTTAAAATCGGCTTCCTCATCCATAATAAGTGGAAATACAAAGGACTTGACTTAGATGGAAGCGGTAAAGAAGTGAAGTTTAAACAATATAATGTCGCCAATTTAGAAAAACTGCGTTATGGTGTTACCCTTCGCGGTGGGTATGGTGCCTTTAACCTTTTCGTAAATTATTATATTAGTTCCTTATTCAAGGCAGAAAACGGTCCTGCCATGCACCCTATTGCATTTGGAATTTCTATCAACGGTCTCTAATTATTATATAGCATATAAAAAAGGGTTTGAGGAATGCTCAAACCCTTTTTATTTTATAGGGCATTGTTTTAGAAATTTTGATTATTTGTTGATTTTTTATTAAAAAACATAATTTTTTACTATAAAATCGTTATTTAAACTTGCCTTAAAATAGGATACCAAAAAATAAGCCTAATTTTATTCTTTTCCTAAATGATAAAACAATGAGTGAAAAGGTATTTGTATTTGATACAACACTGCGAGATGGCGAACAGGTTCCCGGTTGCCAATTAAATACTATAGAGAAAATTGAAGTTGGTTTAGCACTCGAAGCACTCGGAGTGGATATCCTTGAAGCAGGATTTCCCATATCAAGTCCCGGAGATTTTAATTCTGTTGTAGAAATTAGCAAAAACATCCGCAAACCAACCATTTGTGCACTCACGCGAGCCAGAAAAGAAGATATTGAGTGCGCCGCAGAAGCCCTCAAATTTGCTGCACGAGGAAGAATACACACCGGAATAGGAAGTTCTGACATTCATATAAAAAACAAATTGCGTACCACACGCGAGCAAATTCTTGAACAAGCCGCTTGGGCAGCATCCTTTGCAAGAAATTTTGTCGATGATGTAGAGTTCTTTTGTGAGGACGCCGGACGTGCCGATTTAGATTTTTTAGCAAAAATGGTCGAAACAGTCATTGCCGCCGGAGCAACCGTAGTAAATATCCCCGATACTACCGGATATTGTCTACCGGAGGAATATGGCAAAAGAATTAAGTTTCTCTATGATCATGTTCCCAATATTGACAAAGCCATTATTTCCGTACATTGCCACAATGATTTGGGATTAGCAACCGCCAATACCATTGCCGGAATAAAAAACGGCGCCCGCCAAATTGAAGTTACCATGAACGGTATCGGCGAACGTGCCGGAAATACCTCACTCGAAGAAGTGGCCATGATTTTAAAAAGCCATGAGGCCTCTTTAAAATTGTTCACAGATATCAATATCAAAAAAATATACCCCACCAGTAGGTTGATAACCAGATTAATGCGTATGCCGGTACAACCGAATAAAGCTATTGTTGGCAGAAATGCCTTTGCACACTCTTCAGGAATTCATCAGGATGGCGTTTTGAAAAACAGAGAAAATTATGAAATCATCGACCCACATGATGTTGGCATCCCCGAGTCTTTAATTGTCTTAACAGCGAGAAGTGGTAGGGCAGCCCTCAAACATCGTTTTGAAAAAATTGGACTTACCATGACCCAAGAAGAATTAGATGTTGCGTATAAAAGTTTCCTAGACTTGGCCGACCAAAGAAAAGAAATTTATGACGACGACCTATTGGAAATGATGGGTATGAGCAAAGAAGGGAAGATTTTTGAAGTAGAAAGCCTGCGTGTAGAATGTGGTGATGGTGGCTCACATGCAAAAGTCATCCTAAGAAAAAATGGGCAATTGGTTGAAGGAGAAGGAAATGGAAACGGGCCTGTAGATGCCACCATTAAAGCCATAAAATCAATTGTTGGCAATCTATGCCATCTAGAGGAATACTTAGTACAAGCCATCACAGGAGGAAGTGGTGATGTAGGCAAGGTACATATACAAGTTTCTAAAGAGGGTTCTTTCTATTATGGTTTTGGCGCAGATACAGACATTGTGTTGGCTTCTGCAAAAGCATATGTGGATGCAATAAATAAATTATAAGATGGGAAGGACATTGTTTGAAAAGGTATGGAATAAACATATCGTTAGGCAGATAGAAGACGGCCCTGTGGTATTGTACATAGACAAACATTTTATTCACGAGGTAACAACGCCACAAGCCTTTGCAGGATTAGATAAAAAAGGAATTAAGGTCTTTCGACCACAAAATACCGTTGCTACTGCGGATCATAATGTGCCAACAAAAGACCAACACTTACCCATTCGAGAGGCGCTCTCCAAACATCAGGTAGATACCCTGATAAAAAACTGTACCAACCATGGATTGGAGCTTTATGGATTAGGGCATCCCTATCAAGGCATTGTACATGTCATTGGGCCTGAATTGGGTTTTACGCTTCCAGGAATGACCATTGTTTGCGGCGATAGCCATACCTCCACACATGGCGCTTTCGGTGCTATTGCCTTCGGTATCGGCACCAGCGAAGTAGAACAGGTATTGGCAACACAGTGTGTATTGCAGATGAAACCTAAAACAATGAGGATTTCCATTGAAGGCGAATTGGAGAAAGGCGTTACCGCTAAGGATATCATCTTATATATTATTTCAAAAATTTCTGCCAGTGGTGGAACAGGATATTTTGTAGAATATGCCGGATCGGCAATCCGTTCTCTTTCTATGGAAGGAAGGATGACCATTTGCAATATGAGTATAGAAATGGGCGCTCGCGGAGGCATTATCGCCCCGGACGAAACTACTTTCAAGTATATTCAAGGACGCAAATTTGCCCCACAAGGCATCAACTTCGATAAGGCTGTAGCATCCTGGAAGCAATTGGCAACAGATGATGATGCGATTTTTGATAAAGAACTACATTTTGACGCTTCTGATATCGAACCCATGGTTACTTTTGGCACCAATCCCGGCATGGGCATAAAAATTTCCCAGAACATCCCCGATGCTGAACGATTATTAGCGCAAGAGAAAGAAAATTTCCTAAAATCCCTCCAATATATGGGTTTTCAACCCAATGAACCTTTATTGGGAAAGCCCGTTGATTATGTGTTTATTGGTAGTTGTACCAATTCCAGAATTGAAGACCTTCGGGCTGTTGCAAATTTGGTGAAAGGAAAAAGAAAAGCAGAAAATGTAACCGTATGGATTGTTCCGGGTTCTAAAAAAGTGGAGTTGCAAGCCAGAGAAGAAGGCATTCACACGATTTTGGAGGAAGCGGGTTTTGAATTGCGCGAACCGGGATGCTCCGCATGTCTCGGTATGAATGAAGATAAGATTCCTACTGGCAAATACTGTATATCCACGTCAAACAGAAATTTCGAAGGTCGGCAGGGGCCTGGTGCTAGGACATTACTTGCCAGCCCCATCATGGCTGCAGCTGCGGCATTGACCGGAAAAATTACCGATGTCAGACAATATTTTTAACATTATGGAGAAGTTCACTACAATACAATCTACTGCCGTACCGCTTCAAATCGAAGACATCGACACAGACCAGATTATCCCGGCAAGATTCTTAAAAGCAACCACCAGAGAAGGGTTTGGAGAAAACCTCTTCCGCGATTGGCGCTATAATGACAACCAAACACCGAAAGCCGACTTTATACTCAATGACACTACATACTCGGGAACCATTCTTGTTGTTGGAAAGAATTTTGGGTGCGGCTCTAGTCGCGAGCATGCGGCATGGGCTTTGTATGATTACGGTTTTCGGGTGGTCGTCAGCAGTTTTTTTGCAGATATCTTCAAAAACAACGCCCTCAACAATGGGCTCTTACCATTAGTGGTGAAAGAATCGGTATTAGCCGCCATTTTTACAGCGATAAAAGAAGACCCAAAAACTTTATTAATCGTTGATCTTCAACAACAAACAATAGAAGTGCCATCAAAAAATATGGTGGAAACTTTCGAGATAAATTCTTATAAAAAGACGTGCATGCTCAATGGGTATGAAGACATTGATTATCTATTGAGTCTAAAAGAAGAAATCGCCGCATTTGAGGAACAACATTTAATAACAGGATGATTTATCACAAAAGTAATTATAAAATTGTCCATTAATAAAATCCAATTTCCTGTTCTCGTGTCGACACGAGAACACGAGTGGACTACTTTATAAATATCTTGTTATTATAAAGTAGTCGACACCTGAACAAGGTATTGGGTTACTTTTGTGATAAGGTCATTGGGAGTTTTCAAACCTTCGCTAAAGAAAAAGGCTAAAATACTGCGACACTGATACCGTCGGTTTTTGATGGCCATTTCGGTGTATTTAATACTACTCCATTTAATTCAAATGCTGTGCTGCCATTTTCTAGCGCCGACATATAAAAATCAGCACCTTTCAACGATTGAAAACCATCGAAAAGAGGAATAGAGTTAAGATCAGTAGTATTGTTTTTATTATCATCGTATAAAAATATCGCCAACGTGTTCTTTTCAGGAGCAAGAAAAGTTTCATTTGTAAGGGATGCGCCATCTATCGTTAAATTATCTCTTCCTAACCATAAGGCTTTTGATGTGCTATAAAACACCGCCACTGCTTCAGCATCATCTTTAGGAATTCCGGCAAAAGCGAACCGCAGTGGAGAGCCTTCCGGAGGGAAAGTTCTAAACACCAACGCATGATTATCTGACGCAAACGGCCATCTATAGAAATGTAGCTTCCTGTCGCCGCTCTCTGGAGTACTTACTTCAAACTCATAATATGCCTCTTTTCTTGGGAAAAAGGGTCCCCATTTTCCATCTTTCTTAATATTGAAAATGGCGTCAGGTGTTGGCAATATTCTTTTTCCCGTGGCAGAGGCTACTTCATAAATCTTCAATGTTGACCCTTCTAAAATCCTATTTTCGACAAAAGTCAACACCTTCCCTGAAATCTCCGGATTATCGACGGTTTTTGGCATATTCATTTCCGGAAGCTTACCATAGAAAAGTTGAAAAATAGGTTCGAAAGTTTTATAAGTAGCGACGATTTCATTATGATCCACATCTGGCAATTCAATATTTATAGCATTGGGAATGGGCGCTCCATCCGTAACGACATAATCCAAAGTAGGCCATATATTCAGCGTGGGGATGCCCTCGTTTGGAAGTTGCGTTCTGTATCTTAAAAAGGGTGCAATCATGGCAAGGTGTGCTACCTTCGGCGCATTTTTTTCTTTTTTACAATAGCTATAAGATAACCCTCCACCCAATGAGTGTCCAATGAGATCAACCTTTGATGCCCCTGTTTCTGCTAAAACTTTATCAACAAATATTTCGAGTTGATAAGCATTTAAATCTGCATTGGTTTCTGTTGTATTCCAATCGAAATAGAAAATATCTTCCTTTGCTACGCCGTTGGTTTCCAACATCTTGGAAAGATATTCATAAGAATCGCTGCTCCCCAAATAGCCATGAACTACTACAATAGGATAAGCGTTCACCTTTGATACCGTATGGGTATGTTGGGTTTCCTTTTTACAGGAAAAAATCAAAACAAGTAATAGTATCGGCAATCGAACAATATCCTTCATAGCAATAATTATGTTACTGTAACCCAAAGATATCTATAAAGTTTATTTTTCTTTGGATAAGTTTCATTTTCATTAACAGTGACCTGTTTGCTTGATTATTCAATAGATTTTGATTAAACTTGTTGTATGATAGCTTGGCTCAATAGGAAAATTAAATCGTATATCATTCAAAAAGCCGGTCAGCATAGATCGGTGGATATTATTGAAGTAAAGGTGAAAGAAATCGGACTCTTGAGTGTTAAGTCTGAAACCATCCTTAAATTAGAGAATTTTTTCTTTCTGCCTATTGAAATCCAATCCATACATGCCGACTTATATAATGGCGAGGTGGTGGTAGGAGAGATGAATTTTGACACGCCACAAAAAGTGCCAAAAAAATCTTCTGTTACTATTTCTACCTCTTCAGAGATAAGCATTATTACCTCTCTTTTTCAAATGATTAGCAATTTGCTGTCACAACCTATCAGTTTAAGAAGTGTGGGCGTTGCACGACTAAAAATCCTTTGGTGGGAAGTAGAAATTCCTGTGGATGATACGTTCAAAATTCTGCCGCACCAACTGAAAATGAAAAAAGATGAAACCGAAGAAGAGAAAAAATTGCGCATAGAACAGGAAGAAATCAGGCGCAAAAAACGGGAGGAAGAAAGAGCCGTCAGAAACCAAGAATGGGAGGAAAGGAAGTTAAAATATGAAGAGGAAAGGCTACTGCGTAAGGAAAAAAGAATGGAGCGACTCTCTGAAATAAAGGAAAATGCGTTAAAGAGAAAATACAAGGAAAATTATATTCCAAAGGAAGAACGCGAACTGCAAAAGCTACAAGAAAAATCGGCAGTAGAAGAAGGCACTATCATTCCTTATCAGGCAATAGAAACAACTCCATTGGAAGAAATCAAGGAAGATGTATTAAACCATGATCAAGACATTGCCACTTCTTGATAAAACCCTTTATTTTTTGAGAAGAATTCTTCTGCTAAATGATAATTGTCTATCTGGTTGGGGTGGAAGTCCTTTTTAAAGTACTCCAATAAATTTCCGATTAAATTGCCTCGCTTATAATTACCGCCCATTTTAGTGATAAATCCCAAAAATTCTCCCGGCAACGTCCACCAGTTTTTGTCTTTATCTTTTGCAATAAAATAAATCGTGCCAATTACAGAATAAAAAAACAAGCCCCAAGAAGCAATCAACATGCCTATCACCCTTCTGGAATAGCTATCGTCAACGGCTTTCAATACATCGAAGGTGACCGCTTTGTGTTCAATTTCTTCAGCTGCATGCCAGTGCATAAGCAACTTCATTTCTTCCGACAAAAACATATCACCATTTATGCCACTGAGCGCCCATTCTCCAAACATGGCCGTATAATGTTCTAATGCTGCGGTGACAGAAAGTGCTAGTTTTGCACCGCCTTCCTCACCAAGTGATTTATACAATAGCTTTTCTAAGCCGTCATAGCCTGTTTTTACATAAAACTGCGCAAAATTCATAGGCTCCAGACCTTGTTCTGCCAAAACAGACCAAAACTTATGGTGTTCATTAAAATGTACCCCTTCTTGTCCGATAAAATCTTTTATGTCCTTTTTTAACTTTTCATCCTGAATGACGTGCTGAAATTTTTTGACACTGCGGATAAAGAACTTTTCTCCTTCAGGAAAAATAACATGCAAGCTATTCATATAATGGGTTGCAAAAACATTGCCCGCAATATAATGTTTACTCAGATTTTCTTTTAGATTAAACTGTACACGACGTACCGTCATTTTGGGTGTAGCCATAAACAAATATTTTTATGCAATATACCTCCATACTTCAATGTTTGCATTGATATTTGTTAATAACTTACGATTACGCCTGAAATAGAAACAATAGGTTTCTCTGTAACTAATGTAGTATTAGGTGATGATAAAACTGGAAGGCGCACATTTTAATGTAGCCCCTTGGGTGGAAATGAACTGTTCTATGTAAATCTCATCGCCGGCTTTAGCGTAATCTAACACTTTGCGGATATCCAGTTTGCTCAATTTAACGAAACGCAAATAGATGGGTGGTTCATTTTTTTTGTGTAGATTAGTTTTCAAGGTGATATTAAAATATACCTTCTGGTCGCTGTTGTTTTCTACTGTTAGAGTGCCTTGCGCATCTTGAGAAACTTCTCCACCATTTAAAATGGGTTCGTCATTTAATAATGCTTGTACACATGGAACGAGGGTCTTTTTTTCTATAGCAGGTTTAGTTGGAGATACTTGCAGTAACCCTATTCCCCAAGCCTTTTGCAAAAAGGAAAATATAACCAATATTATGAGTAACCTTTTCATCTAGTTAATAATTCTACGAAATTAGCTATAAATTTAGAAAAGCTAAAATTATAAAAATGTTGTTATCGTTGTTAAAAACGGTTAAATCGTTAAAAAAGTTTCCTTTTAACAAACTTTTAAACATTTTTTTTGTGATTTGTGTATTTAAATGTCTAAAAAGAATGCATTTAGGCAATACTGAAATACTTTGATTTATTGTATCACAACGTTTTTCAAAGAAAGCACTAAGAACCCTAAGGTGTATATAAGACTATTTCATGGTGGATTTTATCAATGTGCTGTTAAATAATTATAACAAGATAATTTATAAAGTACTCCACTCATGTTTTCATGTTGACACGAAAACATGGAATTGATTTATCGTTGCTAATCTTTTACCAATCTAATGTTTACGAATCTAAGTATTTAATTTTACGATTTTTTATATTTTATAAAATATTATTAATCAGCATTTTATAAACACAATAAATAAAAAATCCGTAAACAAAATTTAATTATTTACGGATTTAAATTAGTTAAACATATTGTTATTCTTCTTCTGTTGGCGTTATTTTTGTTTCATCAGCGGATGCTGCATCCTTCCCTTTTAAATAATCGGGGAGGTTTAATCCAGCCATATTAAACAAATCGTTTAACGGTGGCACCGACTTCATCATACTGGAAATGAATTGTGAAGTATTATTGCCATTGCCGCCATTGGCCGAATCCCAAACCGTGATCTTGTCTATTTTAATATTTTTCACAGCCTCCACTTGGGTACGAACCAATTCAGGAAGTTTTTCTATCAGCAATAGTTGGAAAGCTTTGGAAGGATCTCCGCCGGCGGCCTGTACAACTTCTTTATAACCTTCTGCTTGTTTTGTCAGGATTTCATAGAGCCCTTTCGCCTCTGCTTCCATTTTTGCAAAGATGGCATCTGCTTCACCCTTGGCACGTTCTCTAATTTTTTCTGCCTCTGCCTGCGCTTCAATGATTGCCTTTTCTTTTTGAATTTCAGCATGTACGACAATATTGGCAACTTGTGAAGACCTTTCTTTTTCTGCACGGGCAACTTCAGCAAGTTTTTCTGCATGATATGCCTCCTCTAGGGCTTTCGCTGTTTGAATCTTTTCTGCTGAAATGGCAATTTTCAAAGCTTCCGCTTCTTTTTCTCTACGGATGGCTTCCGAATTAGCGATTTCTATTTTCGCTTCGTTCTCGCCTTTTACCGCTTCGGCATTTGCTTCAGACATTTTAATACGTCGGTCTCTTTCTGCTTCTGCCTTACCAATCTGTTCATCTCTTTGTGCAATTGCTATCTGTACTTCTCTGTCTTTTTGTGTTACAGCGATTTTAGTATCCCTATCTCTTTCAGTTTCTGCTATCTGGATATCACGGTCTCTTGTTGCCAAGGCAATATTGGTATCTTTATCTCTGTCTGCTTGTGCTTTACCGATTTCTCCCATTCTTTCCTGCTCGGCAACGCTCACTTTCGCTTCGTTAATAGCTTTTGCGGCGGCTTCTTTTCCCAACGCCTCGATATACCCGGACTCGTCCTTAATGTCTGTGACGTTGACATTGATGAGCTTAAGACCAATTTTTTTGAGTTCTGCTTCCAGATTTTTGGAAATATTATCTAAAAACTTATCTCTATCGGAATTGATTTCTTCGATAGTCATGGTAGCGATAACGAGCCTTAATTGTCCAAACAGGATATCTTTTGCGAGTTCTTGAATTTGTTCCATATTAAGACCCAAAAGTCTCTCTGCGGCATTGTTCATGCTTTCAGGTTCAGTAGAAATCCCTACGGTAAATCGGCACGGCACATCCACTCTAATGTTTTGGCGGCTAAGGGCATTTGTGAGGTTAGCTTCGATGCTAATAGGTTTCAAATCCATATAAGCATAATCCTGAATGACCGGCCAAATAAATGCGCCTCCACCATGAATACACTTTGCAGAAGATCCGCCTGTTTTTCCATATACTACCAACACTTTATCCGAAGGGCATCTTTTGTATCGGGTCAATAAGGTCGTTATTGTAATAAATACTACGGTGGATATTACCACCACTAAAACTAATAATTCCATAAGGTCAAATTTTTTCTACTAATAAAATACTGTTGTTAATAATTCCAATCACTTTGATATTGCTTCCGGTAACGACAGGTTGCTCCTGTTCAGTAACTGCCTCCAACTCTCTGAGCGATCCTTGTATAGCAATGTGCACTTTGCCATTTCCGGATTTTGCTGCTGGAATTGTCAGGTACACCTGTCCTGTTTTCCCTACGGCATTATTGATATTCATGGTGTTGTCCTGCGCCAATTTATACATGTTCTTGAGGATGAGGAAGAACAAAGCCAATAAAGACAGACCAATCACCACACCTAAAACAATGGCCACCCATTTCTGTTGGAAACTATGATAGAAGGTAATAGTTCCCCAACTGAATCCTAATAAGAAGTTGATCAGGTTTCTAAAAGAAAACAGTTGAAAAGGAGTGTGCTCTGTGTCTAAATTGCCATCAAAATCCGCATCTGCAATATCATGCCCATCCATGCCGACAAAGGTGAGTATTGTTTGCAACAAGAAAATTACAGAACAAGGAATAGCAATAAAATAAAGTGCTTTTAAAAAAGGGTCTAATGACGCAATAAACTCATTCATAGTGTTGGTTTAAAGAAATAACATGAAGTATCTTAAAAAAGTTTCATTGGCAAAAAATTCCGAAGAAACAATCCTGAAATTCACAAAAGGTTAAGATAAAAAAACGGCTGTATTAATCCAAAGATTCGAGGAAGTTTTTTAAGGGACTGGTAGAAATCGCTGCATGATATTGGGTTGCCAGTCCGGCTTTAAAGGCATTTCTCCCATAGATTACGGCGTATTTGAATGCTTCTGCCATAATAATGGGGTTTGCCGCAGTAGCAATTGCAGTATTAACCAATACGGCGGAAGCGCCCATTTCCATTGCCTCCATAGCATGAGAAGGCGCACCAATACCGGCATCAACAATCACTGGAACGGAACTTTGTTCGATGATAATCTTTAAAAATTCCTTTGATACCAGCCCTTTATTCGTGCCGATGGGCGCTCCCAGCGGCATAACCGCCTGAACGCCGACTTCTTCCAAGCGCTTGCATAAAACAGGGTCTGCATGAATATATGGTAAAACGATAAAGCCAAGTTTTACCAACTGTTCTGCCGCCATCAACGTTTCTATTGGATCCGGCATCAGATACTTTGGGTCTGGGTGTATTTCCAGTTTCACCCAATTGGTTTCTAAGGCTTCTCGTGCCAGTTGCGCAGCAAAAACTGCTTCCTTGGCTGTTCTGGTGCCACTGGTGTTGGGCAAAAGATGGACATGGTTCTGTTTCACATGCTGTATCATGTCATCCTCCTTATCATGAAGATGGATTCTTTTTAACGCTACGGTTACCAATTCAGAACCGGAAGCGTTGATGGCGTCCTTCATCTGTTGATTGCTGCTAAATTTTCCTGTTCCTAAAAATAAACGAGAAGAAAATTCTTTATCAGCAATTTGAAGTTTGTCCATCTGGCATTGTTTTTATCTTTTCTAAAAAATGTTGCAAAATAATTTCCCGAATTGGAGAGAGGTTCACGCCAGAAGAAACGGCAATGCCATGTACACCCGTTTGAAGAATTGTTTCAACATCTACCAATTTTATGCCACCAATAGCAATAATGGGTACCTGTATTTTTCTAAGGCAAGCCATTTGTATCATCTGCTGTAGTAACGGTATGCCGATTTGTGGTTGTGTGTTTTTCTTTGTCTCCGTATAATTTATGGGGCCCAATCCGATGTAATTACAACCATTATTTGCTTGTCGCAACACGTCTTCAAACGAATTTGCCGTGCCACCGATAATCGCCTGGCTGCCGAGGATCTGCCTGGCCTTTTGAGGTGGCATATCATCTAATCCCAAATGAACGCCGTGCGCATTGATTTCCTGTGCGATGGAAACATTATCGTTGATGATTAATGTGCATTGGAAAGCATCGCAGATTTCTTTTACGGAGCGGGCAGCATATAACCAATCTTCATAGGCAAGGTTTTTGGTACGCAGTTGTAACCACTTAACGCCATTCTTGCAAGCAATTTCAGCAAGTTCCGGATGGGAGATGGTTGGTAAATCCTGTGTCAGATATTGAAATCTTGCAATCATTTCGTTGAATTGTGATAGCCAAACCAAATATCATTACTTTCCAAGAATCCCATTGTATAGATTTTTGCTTTTTTACAAGCTTGTTCTAAGTTGGAACCATTGATTAAGGATGCTGTAATGGCAGACGAGAGGACACAGCCGCTACCATGTTTGCTTTGTTCAAATATCTTTGAAGAAGAAAATTTGAAAGTATTGTCTTCAGAAAAAAGATAATCTGTGCCGATATCTTCTGTATTATGTCCGCCCTTTAAGAAGACATTGCAATATTTGGAAAGGTCTTCGGCTGCCAAGAAAACATCTTTTTCTGGAAATAAGCACTGAACTTCTTCCCGATTGGGTGTAAGCAGATAAATTTCTTGTAAAATATTGCGAAACGCTGTCATGTCCCATTCTTTGTGAAAAACAAAACCGCTGGAAGCTTTTAATACAGGATCCCAAATAATTTTAACATTGCTATTCAAAGCAGAGAGTGTTTGAATAATCTTTCTCAAAGACTTAAGACTTTTAATTAGTCCAATCTTAACGTAATCTACAGGATATTGTTCAAAGAGTACACGGATTTGTTCACGGATTTGCCCGGTCTCCATCCAATCGATATTGCTTATTCTAGCATGATTTTGGTAGGTAATTGCTGTTGTAACGCCTAAGCCATTTACTTTGAGTGCTTCAAACGTTTTTATGTCGGCCAACAATCCGGCTCCTCCACACGGGTCGAGTCCGGCAATTGAAAGAGCAAACTTGCGTGGTTCTACCGACATTTTTCTACAATTCTTTTAATATTATCCAAAGGGTCGCCTTTTTTCCAAACATACCCCATTGTAGCCACACCGTCAAAACCAATATCTTTTAAGCGCTCAATCTTATCAGGTGTGACACCACCTAAAGCAAAGGTAATGGATTTTGACTTTTTTACTGAAAAATATTCTTTAAGTTCCTCCAATTTTAATTTATCAGAAGTTTTGTTCTTAGAGTTATTATCAAAAATCGGGCTGAACATTAAAAATGAAAATTTATTTCTATACTTTTTTGCCTGACCGATTGTGTGACAGGAAGCAGATGTTATAGTAGGGCTACTATCTATAATCTCTTTAAAAACAGGGTAGAAACGCGAATATTTAATCAACCCTTCAAAAAAATGCACCCCACCTAATGTCGGGTACTTGTCCCACAGTTCGTATTCGTCTACAATAATTTTTTGGTGTAATTTTTCATTTATCTGTGCAAGCAAAATATCTTTTTGCTTCCAATCCAACTTTGGTTTATATAAACGTAGGTAGTCAATACCCATATCTAAAGCCTGATGCCAAATGTCTATTTCATTGACAGCATTCTCAGGGCTTGTATAAATAATCGTCTTCATCGTTTGATGTCTAATCAAACAAAGTTTAATACTCTGATTTCAAGTTCGTTCTTTGTAGCGGGTTTTTTCTTGACTCAAAATATTCTATTTGGTTTCTGTATATATCCAAAGCTCGATAAATGGCACAAAGCATTCCATCGGGCGATGCCAAATTTTTTCCGGCAATATCTTCTGCTGTTCCATGGTCGGGAGAAGTGCGAACGATTGGCAACCCGGCGGTATAGTTGGTGCCTTCTCCAAAAGTAATCGTTTTAAAAGGAACCAATCCTTGATCGTGGTACATCGCCAATACGGCATCAAAATTTTTATACGTTCCTGAGCCAAAGAATCCATCGGCACCATAGGGGCCAAAGGCTAAAATTTGCTGTAATTGTGCCTGTTCGATAGCCGGTTTTATTACCTCAAGTTCTTCTTTTCCGATAAGACCACCATCGCCCGCATGAGGATTTAAAGAAAGTACGGCAATCTTAGGTCTTACAATGGCAAAATCTTCTTTTAATGATGTATCCATAATCGCCAACTTCTGGATAATATCCTTGACATTCAACTGCTTTCCAACTTCCGCAACGGGAACATGATTGGTTGCTAAACCAATTTTTAATTCATCACTCACCATGAACATCAGGCTTTCTTTACAACCAAAATAGTCAGTGATGTATTCTGTATGTCCTTTGAACTTAAAGTCCTCACTTTGAATATAATTCTTGTTAATAGGTGCTGTTACTAATACATCTATTTGATGTTCATGTAAAGCTTCGCAGGCTGCTTTGATAGATAAAAAAGCATATTTTCCGGTTTCTGTAGAAGGCGTACCGGGTTCAATATTGAATTCTTCTTCCCAAGGAGAAAATATATTAATAGAATTGTGCGTGATTTTTGAAAAGTCTCTGAGCGTAGTATATTGAAACTTCTGTACGTCCATCAATTTTCTATAATAAGAGATGACTCTAGGGTTACAAAAAACCACCGGGGTAAACATCTTGAGTACTCTTTCATCAGATAACGCCTTTATCACCACCTCCGGGCCAATACCCGCAACATCACCAATGGTGATTCCCACTACAATCTTATCAGTATGCATATGTTTATCTAAATGATTTTAAGAAATTATATATCAACCTTACACCTACACCTGTTCCATGTATTCCTTTATAATGGATGGGTTTGTGCAGATAAGCAGCACCTGCGATATCGAAATGCAACCAAGGGTATGATGTAAATTTTTCAAGAAACTTCCCGGCAGTAATCGCACCTGCAGAAGGACCGCCAATGTTCTTAATATCTGCTATTTTTGACTCGAGGTATTCGTTGTATTCTGGCCATAAGGGAAATTCTACCAATCTTTCACAGACGAAATCGCCGGATTTTTTGACTTGAAGTTTAGTTTCTTCCGAAGCCGTTCCCATAAATACCATTCCTTCTGCGCCGACAGCCATAGCGGCGGCACCTGTTAGGGTGGCAAAATCCATTACTAACGCAGGATTGTATTGTTTTGCGTAGGCAAGTGCATCTGCTAAAATCAAACGACCTTCAGCATCTGTATTGAGCACTTCTACGGTTGTTTTATCATACATAGTCAAGATATCTCCAGGAACAATGGCATCTTCTCCGGGGCGATTTTCCACACATGGAACCAACCCTATCACATGTAAGGGGATTTCATTTTTTGCCAATGCCAACAATACACCTATTACTGCGGCGGAACCGGCCATATCGGACTTCATGAAATCCATAGAATTTGTGGTAGGTTTTAAGGAAAGTCCTCCGGTATCATAGACGACACCTTTTCCAACAAGAACAATGGGTTGTTCATTGGTTGCATTTGTAGACTTATATTCTAAAATATTAAAGGTTGGAGGTAATTTGCTGCCTTTGTTTACGCCCAAAACGCCACCCATTCCCAACGCTTCGATTTTGTCTTTGTGAAAAGTAGTAACGGAAATTCCTTCTTTTTCGCATACCAACGTCATATCAGAAGCATACTGTTCTGCGGTGAGATAAGATAATGGCTCATTAACAAAGTCGCGAGTAATATATACACTCAAGCATAAATGTTCCAGTTCGACCATGGCAGGCGTTTTCTGGGAAACATTAAAATGAAGCGCTTCAAAAGAATTTCTTGTTTTTTCTACCTGTTGGGTTTTATAACGAATAAACTGATAATTTGCCAAATAAAAGCCTTCCAAAAAGGCAATATTTACGTGTTCATCGGTAGAAAAGCTGGTTTTATAACCTGCGCTTTTAATTTTTAACTCATTTGCTAATTTATTGGCATTGGCGCCTAATATCCTCGTTTTCTCCAGTTGCTCGTTTGAAACAACTTCCTCTCCGGAAATATTAACAATGCAAAGTCCTTTTTCCGTGAGCAGATATTGCGTTTTTATACCCAATGCAAATTGCTCGCTTAAAAATGAAATTTCTTTGGCGCTTAAAAAATCTATGCGTTGAAGACCCTCCTTATCGGTAAATAAAATGGTGTTTTCAGTTTCTTTGTTGTCAAAAATGAACATACCTATGTATTAAGTGTGCAAAGTTAAGCATAATATATTTTAGTATGAGGGTTTTTAGCGGAGACTTTTGCAAAGCATCACTTAAAAATCAAAGATTAAGCAATGGAAAAAATGAATAAAACATCTAGGAGGTTGTCTTTTATTCGTTACTTTGCAATGTTATGGCACAATTGAAGGCAAATAAAAATTTAGGACAACATTTTTTGATAGACAAGGGTGTCGTGTTAGATACAATTGCCTTATTGGAAAAAAACTGGTGCGGAGAACAAATATATGAAATTGGCCCCGGCACAGGTGCTTTAACCTCCGAATTAGTTCCTAAGTTTTTATCACATCTTACTTGTATAGAGTTTGATTCGCGCTGTGTACAAAGTATTAAAAAACAATATCCGGAATTACAAGATAAGATTATTGAGGCAGACTTCCTCCAGCTCTCCGGCAGATCGTTGTTTCAAGAACCCAGCATTGTTATTGGCAATTTTCCATATAACATCTCCTCACAGATTATCTTTAAGATTTTGGATAATTATGAACACATTCCGGTAGCAATTGGCATGTTTCAGAAAGAAGTGGCAGAAAGGCTTGCCGCAAAACATGGCAATAAGGTATATGGCGTCATTACTGTTTTTGCCCAATTGTTATATGATATCGATATTGCTTTCCATATTACACCGGATAAGTTTGATCCACCTCCAAAAGTGATGAGTAGTGTAATTATTCTAAAAAGAAAAACCGTCCTCCCGGAAGTAAATATGGAAAAACTGCGTAAAGTAGTGAAGGCGGGGTTTAGCATGCGAAGGAAAAAGTTAAGAAACGCACTAGCCGGGGTTTTTGACCCTAAGGTTTTAGATGAACCTTTTTTTCAGCAAAGGGCAGAAGAACTGAGTATTGAAGATTTTATTCGTTTAAGTGAAAGAATATGACATGGAGCGCAAAGTGCTGGTCACAGAGAATGTACATGAAGCCATCATTCCACTTTTAACCGATGCGGGTTATCAAGTAGTGGTAAAGAATGGCATCCGCAGGGAAGAGTTGCTACAAGAAATCAAAACCTATTCAGGGGTTATCATTTCAACCAGAACAAAAGTAGACCGTGTGCTGATAGATGCGGCGGTACAACTGCAGTTTGTGGGGCGTGTAGGCTCAGGCATGGAGCATGTTGACATTGCATACTGCCAACAAAAAGGGATACAATGTTACAGCTCTCCGGAAGGAAATGCCCCTGCCGTGGGAGAGCATTGCTTGGGCATGCTTTTGTCTTTGGTGAGAAACATGCGAAGGTCGCAGCAGGAATTATCTCATGGTGTTTGGAAGCGTCAGGAGAACACCGGGATTGAATTAGAAGGACGCACTATCGGCATCATTGGATACGGACATACAGGACCGGCTTTTGTAAAGAAGCTTCAGGGGTTCAATATGCAGGTATTGATTTTTGATCCTTATAAAAAGATTGCAGACATGAGTGTTCGGCAAGTCTCTTTGGAAACCTTACAATCAACAGCAGAAATTATCAGTTTTCATGTTCCCTATAACAAAGAAACTCATCACTATTTGAATAGTGCCTTTATAGAAAATTGTCCTCTACAACCTATTTTTATCAATACCAGTAGAGGTGCGATAATGGATACTATAGCGGTAAGAGATGGGCTGATATCTGGAAAAATCGGGGGACTCTGTGTAGATGTTTATGAAGATGAGCCAATTAATCAAAACCACCATTATGCTCAGGAAATATATACAAGTATTTTTAACCTCGACAATGTCATTGCTACTTCCCATATTGCTGGCTGGACATGGGAGGCTAAAGAGCGGATGGTGCGCATTTTGGCAGGGAAAATTTTAAATAGTCAAAGACTATAATGAAATGCTTATAATTTCATTCCTTCAAAAAATGATTTTAAGAGCAATTTATAGGTGGCAAATGTTCTATGGTATTTTCCACTACCTAAAAACCGCAACTGCATTCTAAAGAAAAACCAGACAATATTTAAATATGCCAATAGGTTTTGCTGTTTTCGCAGATAATAAACTTTGTTTCTGGTACTTAACCGAATGTGAAAATTGCCAAACTTAAATTTTTGTGGTGTTCCATCTTTTGATTTTGAGAGGCTGCCTACCTTATGATAAAAATCTACAAATGGATAGTATAGCAGTTTGTGTTTTCCTTGTTTAAACACACGATAAAAGAAATCCGTATCATCAAAATAAGCAAAGTATTTCTCATCCATTATCCCGACATCCGCAAATACTTCCTTTTTTATTAAGACGCAACAGGTTGGTGCATATTCCATGGGTTTTATCTGGTCGTACTGTCCGTTATCCTTCTCCAGCATGCCGATATGGGGTACCAACCAACCATCTTTTCTATCAAAATAACTCCCGGCGTACCAAATCAATTCCTTGTCAAAATAATACATCATTTTACAAGTTACCAACGAAAATTCTGGATAGGTGGTGAATTGCTGGACTAATTTTTCAAAAAGCGTGTTTTCAAATTCAACGTCATTATTTAGGAGGAGTATTGAATCGCAGCCCTCCTTTAATGACATTTCAATGCCCTGATTATTACCGGCAGCAACACCGACGTTTTCGGTATTTTTTATTAATACAATTCTGGCATCTGAAAGATAAGGTTCTATAAGTTGAACGGTATTGTCCTGAGAGATATTATCGATGATATAAAGCACAAAATTCCGATAGGTTTGTGCTATAATACATTCCATAAATGGCTGAATAACATCACCACTATTATATGTAATCGTAACAATCCCGATGGTGTGCATAGTCGAATATTGAGCATTAAGAGATATGATTACTTTTTCCTTTTGGAAATTTCATCTCTAACTGCTGCTGCCTTTTCATATTCTTCTTTTTCTAGAAATTCTGACAGCATTTTGTTGAGTTCATTCAATGTATAGATGGCGTAATCTGTAGTTTTTTGCTCTTCCTTTTGTTTGAAAGACAATTCGGCTTCTGCCATCTCGGTATATTTTTTGGGTTCTTCCAAAAGTATGCCGGCTGAATCCATAATGGGTTCATAAGTATAAATTGGACAATGGAAACGAACGGCGAGCGCCAATGCATCCGAGGTTCTGGAGTCAATTTCGTATTCAGAACCGTTGTGAATACAGATAAGTTTAGAATAAAACACGCCATCCAGCAAGTTATTAATGACAACTTCTTTTAGGAATATTTCAAATTGTCCGAAGATATTTTTTAGTAGGTCGTGTGTTAGCGGTCGGGATGGATTCATGTTTTCTACGGCTATTGCGATAGCCTGTGCTTCTGAAGCACCAATAACAATAGGTAAGCGTCGCTGTCCCCGTGTTTCACCCAAAACCACAGCATAAGACTGGTTTTGAGTGAAACTCTGGGATATAGCAACAATTTCAAGCTCGATTTTATTCATTTGCTTGAAAATATATTTTAATGTTGAGATGCTTTAAATTTTTTAAAGGCTTCTGTCAACTTAGGAATAACTTCAAAAGCATCGCCTAAAACGCCATAATCTGCCGCTTTGAAGAAAGGTGCTTCTGCATCTTTGTTGATAACGACAATCACTTTTGATTGGTTCACTCCTGCTAAGTGTTGGATAGCACCACTGATACCAATAGCAATATATAGATTGGGGCGAATAGCAACGCCCGTTTGTCCAACGTGTTCGTGGTGAGGTCTCCATCCTATATCAGCAACAGGGCGAGAACATGCTGTTGTTGCACCTAAAACATTCGCTAAATCTTCAACAATGCCCCAATTTTCAGGACCTTTCATTCCTCTACCTGCAGAAACTACTAATTCAGCTTCTGGTAACGGAAGTACATTGCCGGATTGTCTTTTCACTTCTTTGACTTTTACGCCAAAATCTGCATCGCTCAATGCAACGGAAGCAGTTTCTACTGCAGCAGTGCCTTCTTTCTTTTCTACACCGGTAGAATTAGGAACTACTGCGACGATTTTATTAGCAGTATCAATTCTCACGTGTGCAAATGCTTTACCAGAGAAGGCTGCTTTTTTCACTACAAATCCATTGGATGTATCAGGAAGTGCAACAGCACCACTCACTAAACCTGCGTCTAATTTTACTGATAATCTTGGTGCAATGGCTTTACCACTCAATGACTGAGAAATAATCACTACATCACTACCTGTTGACTTGGCTACTTCTGCAATAACCTTTGCATACGCTTGTGAGTCAAAATTTTCCAACTTTGCATCTGCAACTTTTACCACTTTAGAGGCACCATAAGCACCTAAAGCGGACAACTCGCTGTCTGCGATATCTCCTACTGCTATACCAATTGCCTGTGTTCCCAGACTGGCTGCAACTTTTGAAGCATAAGTAGCTGCTTCTAAACCATTCTTCTTTACTTTGCCATTGCTGGCTTCAGCATAAAATAAAACTGCCATTTTTATATCACTTTTGCTTCGTTATGTAATAATTGTACCAACTCATCCATGTTGTCTGGATTAATCATTTTGCAAGCACTTTTTGCTGGAGGCAATTCGTACTTAACAATGGTTGTATGGTTGCTAACAGAAACCGGAGCAACAACATTCAAAGGTTTTTTCTTCGCATTCATGATACCCATCATGTTTGGAATACGTGCTTCTGCCATTCCTTTGGCTGCACTACAAACAAAAGGAGTATTTACTTCAACGATTTCCTTACCACCTTCGATTTCTCGCTCGATGGTAGCAGTACTTGCTGCCATTTCCAATTTAGAAGCGTAAGATACAAAAGGCAATCCCAACAATTCAGCAGTCATACCACCTACATTAGAGCCATTATAGCTAATGGTTTCCTTTCCGAACATCACTACATCATAGCTGCCACTTTTTGCAGCATTGGCAATCTGTGAAGCCACATAAAAAGGATCTCCGGGCTCAGCATCTACACGGATGGCATCATCGGCACCAATTGCAAGTGCTTTTCTGATAACTTGTTCGTTATCAGCACCTCCAACATTGATTACCGTAACGCTTCCGCCATTGGCTTCTTTTAATTCGATAGCGCGTACCAATGCGTACCACTCATCATAAGGGTTCAGAATCCACTGAACTTTGTCTGTGTTGAATTTTGTATCGCCGTCAACGAAAGATATTTTCGTTGTAGTATCCGGCACAACACTTATACAAACTAAGAATTTCATAATTTTGAACAGATTTAGTTTAAAAACGAGTACAAAAATACTATAATTAAAAAAAAATGAAAACAGATAGAATCACACTATTGCAAAACAGACTTGCAGAAAACAATAAAGATACCTTCGCGCTATTTGCCTTAGCCAAAGAGTATGAAAAAATTAATGACCCTCAACGTGCTATAGCTTTATATCTACAGCTTAAAGACGTAGATGAAAATTACCTTGGATTATATTTTCATCTCGGAAAATCATATGAAAATCAACAACTTACGAAGAATGCTCTGGAAACTTACCGCCAAGGAATGGAGTGTGCCAAAAAATTGGGAGATTTTCATGCGTTGAGTGAGTTGCAAAATGCCTTCCAAAACCTGTCGTTAGAACAAGATTTTTAACCTATCTTTCCGACAAAAATTAAAGATTAAATAATGTTTTTTGAGCAGGTTCGCAATATCTTAGAAAAGAATAACATTGGCGTCAAAACACCCCTATTACTCGCTTGCAGTGGTGGCAGAGATTCTATGTCATTGGCACACTTTTTTTTACAGACTGGTCAAAATTTTGCTTTGGCACATTGTAATTTTCAATTGCGGGCAGCGGAATCAGATGGAGATGAGCAGTTTATCGCTACTTATGCCAACGAACAGCATATTCCTTTTTTTCATGTGTCGTTTGAAACAGCAGCATATGCTAAAGCGCATAAAATCTCTATACAAGAAGCGGCAAGACAATTGCGCTATGATTGGTTGGAGTCGATAAGGAAGGAAAATGCATTTCGTTATGTCATCACAGCACACCATGCAAATGACAATCTTGAGACAGTATTGATGAATTTTACAAAAGGCTGCGGATTGAAAGGCTTATCTGGCATTCCTCCTATCAATCAACATATCTTAAGACCTTTATTGCAGGTTCCCAGAAAAGAAATTGACGCTTACATACATGACAACCACATTCTATTTCGGGATGACGCCTCCAATGAAAAGGAGGTTTATACCCGAAATTTTATCCGAAAAAGTATCATTCCGAATGTGGAGAAAATAAATCCTGCCATTGTAGAAAATAGCATTGATTTTGTTGCCATTATGAAAGATGCTGATATTCTTTTAGAGGAATATGCCCATTTCTTGTTTAAGAAGAACTGTAGGAAAAAAGGCGAAACCCAATATGTGGCATTACAGACATTGAGGGAGAAGCAAGGTTTTAAAACACTGTTATTTTATTTTCTAAAAGAAACCAACCCTACTTCGCAACAGCTGACAGACTTATATCATTGCATTATCAAGAGACAAACGGACAAACAATTTCTTACCAACACACATCGGTTGATACTTGATAGAAATACGTTGTTAATACAGCATAAATCAACCCAAAATGATGCTGTAATATATTCGGCACTTCCTAAGAGAATTATTTTTGGGGAGTACAAGATTTCTGTCAGGAAGATGCCTATAGGAGAAATGAACTTAAAGTCAAGTCCCAGATATGCCTTTCTAGATGCTGAAAAAATCAAATTGCCCTTAAAAGTACGCAACATTGAAGAAGGTGACTATTTTTATCCATTTGGTATGGGAAAAAACAAATCCCCAGAGAAACCGGGGAAGAAGAAAATCGCCAAGTTTTTTAAAGATTTAAAGTTAAATCAGATTCAAAAAGAAAATATACCCATTTTATTTTCTGGAGAACATATCATTTGGGTGGTTGGTCAACGCATCGATCAACGTTTTGCTGTAACCAGTGCTACAAAGGAGGTTATTTGTTTCACTATCGTGAAAACTCCTGATTGTTGATAATAATTCAAATGAAAATATAAATTCTCTTATTTTCAGAATGTCACCCAAATGAAAATATAACATTAATATTTGCACTTCTATGCATTTTTTGAAAAGATTTGAACTTTACTACCAATAAAATCACGCCTATATTTTCACAAACGCCTGATTCCCTTGTGACGTTTGTAGGATGTACATTCCTTCGGCTAAATCTTCAATATTAATCTCATTTAACCCAGGAGATAGATTGATTTCTTTGATTATTTTTCCTGAGTAATCCAAAAGGCTGGCAACAGTTATCTCTAAATCTTCTTCGAGCAATACTTGTATGAAACTTGAAGCGGGGTTAGGATATAGAAGAAACTTCTCGTCTATTTTAGCCACTTTGCCACTAATACCAGGACAAGCATAAAAATCCGGTCCATTCGTAGAGCGGAAAGTTCCCCCACCACAATCCACTCCGACCGACCAGCGGTACTCGCTTCCAGCAATCATAGGAAGGGAAAAGGTATTGGTATTAGATGTATAGGAAAGGAATTCTCTTGTTTGGAGGTTGTGTACAACTATTCGATAGGAAGCTGCATCTGGTACAGCATCCCAAGTCAAAGCCGCCGTGCAATCTGCGACATTAACAGCGGGATTGACAACGGAAGCACAGAAATCTCCGGATGCAATTTGATACTGACTGAAGAAATTCCACATTTCATCGTTTATCTTAACATCCTGATTGGTGTTTCCGACAATTGAAAGTGGGCCAGAACCTGGCCAAGTATGTCCACCATAAAGAATTTTATAAAACAAAACACCTTTTGTATCGGTACAAGGAGGATACCAAATTTTTACGACCCTAGAATTATCGTTTACTTGTATGTTTGGCAGTGTATCTGGGATGATAACCGGATCGCAAACGGATTCCTTTGACCAAAATTCTACTACCTTATCAACTGAAGGAAAGTTTCCGGGAATCCCTTGATATGCGACAACCGGATCGGCAGTTCCATTGACAATCATGACTGGTATTCTTTTTTCAGGATTACAGGATTCATAGATTTCTGTTATCATGCTGGAAGCAACCGGGGCGATGGCTGCCAGGCGCCCGGGCATATCGCAAGCTAGGCGATAGCTCATAAATCCACCGGCAGAATATCCGGTAGAATATACTTTTGATGGATCTATGCCATAATACATTTGCATATAATCAATCATCATTTTGGCAA
>JAIBAX010000031.1 GCA_019694955.1 Chitinophagales bacterium
AATTCATCTGTCTTCGTGAAGCTTGCTGTTGGGCCTGCGGTGCTGTTTACTACAATTTGTGTAAGATTGAAGGTACAGCCGTTGTCGTCTGTAACTAGTACACTGTATGTACCTGCACATAAATTCGTCCTGTCTTCTGTCGTTGCTCCGTCATTCCATAAATAATCGTATGGTGCTGTACCGCCAGTTACTGTTACATTGATTGCTCCATTACACTTACCGCAGGTGGCACTCGTTACTACTGCTGTAGCACTTGGTCCATTTACGTTTCCTATTACAATATTGATTATTGAAGAAGAACAACCACTAACATCTGTTATTGAAACGCTATAAGTTCCTGCACATAAACCTGTTCTATCCTGAGTTGTTGCTCCATCATTCCATAAATATGTATATGGTGCTATACCTCCGCTAACAGTTACATCTATAGTTCCATTACATTGTCCACATGACGCATCTGTAGTGGTATACGAAGTTGTTAAGCTTCCGGTCGGTATTAAATTAACAGTATCAGACGCTGAACACCCAAATGCATCCGTAACAGTGACAATATAGTTTCCGGTTGCAATGGCAACAAAGACAGTATCTGTATTATTAGTCATTACATCTTTAACTATTGCTAATGTTGTTGCATTTTTAATTTGTATTCTAAAAGGTTTTTGAGCTGGGTCATTTTGTCCAATTTGAACATGAATATCTCCTGTTGTGCTACCACAATTCACGTTTTGCGCTGTAGCAACCACAGTCAGTGTATCCATACTAATCATTCCTGTACAGCTATCTATACATGAGGTTATTGTTGTATCACAAATGTAACTACATACATTTGATGGTGAATAGCATCCGGTTGCAGGTGGTGTGTATTGGTCAAAACAACCACATGGTGTAGGAATTGTCTGTGTGTTAACATTTGGATTACTGGTTATGTATACACAGGTTACACCTATTGGTGGATAAATTTTCATTGTATTGCCTTGACAAATGCCTGAGAATAAACCTGCACCAAGGCTATTGAGATAATTAAGTATTTCATCTAAAGTACCATTACAATCACTAATTGTAAGTGGTGGGCAGATATTGCCCGGACAATTAAAGATATAGTATCCACTTTGCATGATTCCCATCATATAAGCTGGGTTCGGTAACGACGCTAGATTGATAGATATATATGTTTCGCAAGTTGTATCACAAGAGATTTGTACTGCGTTCTCATCGCGAACAACTACTTTATATGTGGTTCCAAAAGGAAGGTTTTCAATACAACTATCCGGGTATGCTGTAGTAAGGTATTGTGTTGGGAATCCTGGTTTATTGATTGTCCAATCATATCGGATATTTACTCCTGCACCGCCTTCTATTGATGCACATGCAGAACCATTGGTACTATCTTTACATGTTGGAATATCAAAACAATTTGCGATAATAGAACCGCTAGAACTATCTGGAACAAAAACAAATGCATCTGCCTTGCAGTCTCCACATCGTACTGAGATGGTATGCGTTCCTGCATGCACCAAAATATAATCACAAGAACCTCCTGTGTATACATTTGTAACAACGCCATCTACTAAAATCTCACAACCTTTGGTTGGAGCATTTATACAAACTTTGCCATAGCCACCACAAACTTTAGCAGCTTCTATAACGGTAGCTGCAATTGTAGGAGTTTGATTAAATGTTACTGTCACTACTGCATCACCTTGACATCCCAATGTATCTGTAACATGAATCCTAAATTGGTAAGGGAAGTTAGGGAGTGTACCTGAAAGTATAGCACATCTCGAGCCATTCCCTCCAGAAACTGTTCCACCATTCAATGGTGTCCAAATGATATTTCCTATCAAACTTGTATCAATACCAATGGTAGCACAAACTGAAGTTGAGAATGGTCCATTTCCAGTCACACATTCTGTTACATTTTTAACTGTAATAGGAATACTGTCATAGAAGGAGATGTTTACATACTCTGAAGAAGTACAAGTTGAGTCTGAAGAATTATCTCTTGCTGTTACTGTAAATTCGATATCATCTACTCCACCGATACATGATGGTTTAGGACGTATAATAGTAATACATTTTTGTGCAAAGTCGTTATAGAAGTAGCCTCCACACTCCGGATATGGGAGTGTATTTGGTATAAGCGGAAGGTTGCCGTTCCAAGTATAAGAGAAACCTGTGTTTGTACCACCATTACCATACGAAGCGTCAGCACAAACTGTAATTAATCCGTAATATGCACTACATAAAGAAGTACCTGGCGTCACTGTTGTTGTCAAATCCGGTCCTCCATCAATAATGAATGAAATTGTTTTCTTACATCCTGAAGGTGATGTAACTGTGAATGTATAAATACCGGCAGGAAGGTTTTCGCCACATATACTATTGCCATCAACATTGAATATTACATTTTGGAATGCAGGATCTGTACTACTGCTTCCATTCATGAATCCTGGTTGATTGCTAGGTATGCCTGCAATTCCTGTTATATTGGTGATACCACCAGCACCTTGATACTTCAGTGCTATTGTATAAGGATTTATTCCAGTTGCGCCTGGTTCGTTACCAACGTACATACAAAGTGCGCCTGTTGGGGTGCTACATTCTGAATTGTTCACACTGATTGGAGAAAGTAAGAATCCTCCTCCTTTCACTTCGATACATAATGATGTTTTACAACCATCAGGGTCTGTTATCACTACTGCATACAATCCGGCAGAAAGACCTGTTATACATGGAACTCCATTTGGACCAGTTATGGCTACACCATCACCTGAGTATTGAGTCATGATTTGGTATGAAGCGCCCGGTTGACCGGGTATGCCTGTAAATTTATACCACACAAAATCAAATCCGTTTAGGTTTCCTCCCGCTAACGGCGTTAAACAAATTGCTCCGTCATTTCCACTACATGATTTTGTAACTTCATAGTTAACAGGGCTTGAAATATTAATCAGTGTTTCTGTTGTTGAGCATTCGCCATTAGATACTGTAATATTAAGGATTGATCTTGTTAATCCTGTAACATTTACTGTTGCGATTCCATCTCCATCATTATCACAAACTGTGACATTATTTAGATAGGTAATTGGCGTAAATGGAGGACCATTTATTACACCAGTTGCTAATACAGTAAAGCATGTTCCAGCCTGAGCCGGGCTATATGTTATAGTAATTACACCTTCCCCATCACTTTCGTTACATCCTGGTACTTTTGTAAGTGTGAAGTCAATATCATTGATGTCGAATACTTTTGGTGTATAACTCAAGCATTTTTCACAACCATTTCCGTCTGTTACACAGATATTCACGATTCCGGGATAGTTTACATAAATAGGATTGGAAGGAGAAAGTACTAAGGTTCCATTAGCGCCGCCAACAATTGAAACGCCATTTATCGTCCAACTGTAAGGGCCAACGCCTCCAGTGGCAGTAAAAGTTGCATCCAATGCAATGATGCCAGTGCCGCCTGCAATACAAGAGATACTATCTACATATGTAATATTAATTGGTGCATTACAAGCACAACTTCTGGTAACATCAAATTCGAAATCTTCTTCACAATATCCTCCAGCACCATCACTGATACCCACTTTGCCCGTATAGTGTCCTATTGGCATATTACATCTCTCATAAAAACATGCATTACCAAGGCAAGTGATAGTTCCCATATTAACTGCACCGGAAGGTCCTGTTAATGATGTAATCACCGTACCTAGTGGAACATCGATTCTAACACATGTATTGTTACAGTCAACGAATGTCAATGTAACTTCTGGTTCTACCGGATTGTTATTAATAACTTTTATGGTATCTGTTCTTTCGCAAGAACCTTTCTTCACTCTAATATAATAGGTTCCGATAGGAACATCTAAGCAATATTTATAAGGTGAGACGCTCACTAATGGAAGGTTCAAAGTGAGGAATCCGTCACTGATTGTAGCAATATCTAATGAATCTGCGGAAGTTACACAGACGTTTCCATCCAATCCTTTACAGCCATTTTTAACTGTTGTAACAACACCTGTTAAATTTGTAGTGTTGGTTATTTGAATATTGGTAAGCGTTGTTACACAACCATTATCATCCGTAATTACAACACTATATGTACCTGGGCATAAATTATTTCTATCTTCAGTCGTTGTTCCATTGTTCCAAACATAAGTATATGGAGCGGTGCCGCCTGTTACGGTAACATTGATCACTCCATCACATTTTCCACATGAAGCATTTGTTTTTACAAAACTCGCTGATGGACCTGCAATATTATTGATAATTATATTAGTAATAGAAGTTGTACACCCGTTGGCATCTGTAATTGTTACACTGTAAGTTCCAGCATTAAGACTTGTTCTATCTTGTGTGGTAACGCCATCATTCCATAAGTATGTATAAGGTGTTGTTCCACCTGCGACAGAAACATCTATTGTGCCATTATTTTGGTCACATGTTTCATCTGTTTTTGTAAATGTAGCATTGGGACCATTGGTATTGGTTATTTGAATGTTGCTCACCGTTCCGGTACAGCCATTAGCATCTGTAATTACTACGCTATATACGCCTGCACAAAGGTTTGTTCTGTCTTTGCTGGTATTGCCATCGTTCCATAAATAGGTAAATGGCGCTGTGCCTCCGGATACTGTTAATGTAATGGTGCCATTACACAATCCGCAAGTTACATTTGTTTTGACTACTGTTCCTGTTGGACCTCCTATATTTGTGATTTGAATATTTGTCACAGAAGTTGTACATCCATTTGCATCAGTAATCACGGCACTGTAAGTTCCGGCACATAAGCCTGTTCTATCTTTACTTGTATTGCCATCATTCCACATGTATGTATAAGGGGCTGTTCCGCCAGACACACTCAATGTGATGGTACCATTACATTGTCCACATGTAGCGTTTGTCTTACTTGAGCTTGCAGATGGACCAGAAATATTATTAATCAAGGTACCTGTAATGCTGGTTGTACAACCATTGGCATCAGTGATGGTAACACTATATGTACCAGCATTTAATCCGGTTCTATCTTGTGTTGTCACGCCATCATTCCATAAATATGTATAAGGTGTCGTTCCGCTACTTACCGAGATGTCAATTGTACCATTGTTTTGGTCGCAAGTTTCATCTGTTTTTGATATTAATGTTGCTGTTGGGCCTCCATTACTTATTATTTGAATATTTGTAATATTCGCTGTACATCCATTGTCATCGGTGATTAATACACTGTACGTTCCAGCACATAGACCTGTTCTGTCTTTATTGGTATTGCCATCATTCCATAAATAAGTAAATGGTGCGGTTCCTCCAGAAACTGTTAAAGATATCGTTCCATTACATTGTCCACATGTAGCATTTGTTTTTGCAACGCTACCGGAAGGACCACCAATATTATTAATAATAATTCCTGTTAATGATGTAACACAACCTTTAGCGTCAGTTATGGTAACACTATATGTTCCTGTATTCAGTCCGGTTCTGTCTTGCGTTGTCACGCCGTCATTCCATAAATATGTATAAGGTGCTGTTCCTCCGGATACACTTATGTCTATCGTTCCGTTGTCTAAATTACATGTTTCATCAGTTTTAGACACTAATGAGGCGCTTGGTCCTCCAGTACTAAGTATCTGAATATTTGAAACGGATGCTGTACAACCTTTAGCGTCTGTAACAGTAACGCTATATGTTCCGGCACATAAGCCCGTTCTATCTTTACTTGTATTGCCATCATTCCATAAATAAGTAAACGGTGCTGTTCCACCATTTACAGTTAGATTGATAGTGCCATTACAGTTTCCGCATGTAGCATCTGTATGGGTTGCTAATGCACTTATTTCGCAATTATTACAAGAATCTTCGACAAGTGTGAATAATATAGATCTTGTACATAAGTTTGCATCCGTTACTGTTACAAGATAATTGCCTACACCAAGATTACTAATGTTCTGTGTTGTGGCGCCATTATTCCAAGCATAAGTGTAAGGCGCTGTACCTCCATTAACACTTACATTGATACTTCCATTATTTTGACCACATGATGGACTGATGATATCACCACTCAAACCGATAATGCAATTATCTGAGCAAGGGCTAGCAAACACCCAAATATCTCCCAAGCAGGTAAAGCTATTTTGAAGCATATACCAAAGTACAAAGCCATTCTGATTTGGATATCCTGCCACCGTTGATTGGATGGGTATACATGGTAATACATGTGTTCCATTAGAGCCTAATCGTGTAAGCAAATATTTAAGGGTTCCGCTACTATTTAACTTAACATCGATATCAACAGAATCTCCTGCCGGTAATCCTGTTACAACAATTGTCAAACACATTTCATCGTCACTTGGATCTGGTGTTCCCTTATTATCACATTGCGCACTGATAATAGCAACACCTAAATTACAATCCTTGTCTGCAATTGTTACATCAACCGTTGCTGTATCTTTACAGGTGCCATATGTTCCAATAACTTGATAAGTTCCTTCCATGTCTGGTGTAGCATGAAAAGATACAGTAGGATTCTCTGAAGTAGAACTATACCCATTAGGCCCTGACCATACTACGCTTACAGGTGAAGCAGGGTTACTAACCGAATTCAAGTACAAAACATCTCCTTCATCCAATGGATTTGTAGGAGTACTAGCAGTAATAGAATAATTTGAAACATCATTGATGGTAACTAGGGCATTTTGGCTACAACCTTTCGCATCTGTAACGGTTACGATATAATTTCCTGATGACAAGCTGCTAAGGTCTTCAGTTGTGGCGCCATTGCTCCAAGAATAAGTATATGGACTTGTTCCACCAGTAACGCTAAGATCAATACTGCCATTGCTAAAACCGCACGTAGCATCAACTTTCGTTGTACTTAATGTAGGTCCATTCGTATTATTTATCGTAACACTTGTTGTTGCTGTACATCCTTTGGCATCTGTAACAGTGACTGTGTATGTTCCTGCGGCTAAGCTACTGATATCTTGGGTCGTTGCTCCGTTGCTCCATGCATAGGTAAATGGACTTGTTCCTCCACTTACACTTAAATCTATACTTCCGTTGCTGCTACCACAGGTTGCATCTACTTTTGTAGTACTTAAGCTTGGACCATTCGTATTGTTTATTGTAACGCTTGTACTTGCCGCACATCCGTTGGCATCTGTAACAGTGACTGTGTAGGTTCCTGCGGCTAAGCTACTGATATCTTGGGTCGTTGCCCCGTTGCTCCATGCATAGGTAAATGGACTTGTGCCTCCACTTACACTTAAGTCTATACTTCCGTTGCTGCTACCACAGGTTGCATCTACTTTTGTAGTACTTAAGCTTGGACCATTTGTATTGTTTATTGTAACACTTGTACTTGCCGTACATCCGTTGGCATCTGTAACAGTGACCGTGTAGGTTCCTGCGGCTAAGCTACTGATATCTTGGGTCGTTGCCCCATTGCTCCATGCATAGGTAAATGGACTTGTGCCGCCACTTACACTTAAGTCTATACTTCCGTTGCTGCTACCACAGGTTGCATCTACTTTTGTAGTACTTAAGCTTGGACCATTCGTATTGTTTATTGTAACACTTGTACTTGCCGTACATCCGTTGGCATCTGTAACAGTGACCGTATATGTTCCTGCTGCTAAGCTACTGATATCTTGGGTCGTTGCCCCGTTGCTCCATGCATAGGTATATGGACTTGTGCCGCCACTTACACTTAAGTCTATACTTCCGTTGCTGCTACCACAGGTTGCATCTACTTTTGTAGTACTTAAGCTTGGACCATTCGTATTGTTTATTGTAACACTTGTACTTGCCGTACATCCGTTGGCATCAGTAACGGTTACTGTATATGTTCCTGCTGCTAAGCTACTGATATCTTGGGTCGTTGCCCCGTTGCTCCATGCATAGGTAAATGGACTTGTGCCTCCACTTACACTTAAGTCTATACTTCCATTGTTGTTACCACAGGTTGCATCTACTTTTGTAGTACTTAAGCTTGGACCATTCGTATTGTTTATTGTAACACTTGTACTTGCCGTACATCCGTTGGCATCTGTAACAGTGACTGTGTAGGTTCCTGCTGCTAAGCTACTGATATCTTGGGTCGTTGCCCCATTGCTCCATGCATAGGTATATGGACTTGTGCCTCCACTTACACTTAAGTCTATACTTCCGTTGCTGCTACCACAGGTTGCATCTACTTTTGTAGTACTTGTTGAGACTGCAGAAGAAGGTTCTGTAAGTGTAAATAACGCGGATTTCTCACAATTATTATTATCTGTAACAGTAACAATGTAATTACCTGCTGTTAGACCGGTAATATCTGCGGTGGTAGCTCCATTACTCCAGATATATGTATATGGGCTAGTGCCACCTGAAACAGAAATATCGATTGCACCATTAGAACCCCCTAAACAACTTACATTGGTTAAACTACCGCTAATATTAATTGAAGTAGGTTCAGTAATTGTTTTTGTTATAGAAGTAGAGCAACCATTTACATCAGTAACGGTAACCGTATAAGTATTTGGAGGGAGACCTATGAAAGAATTTCCCGAAGGAACGCCAGCATTTGGAGAAATAAAATATGAGTATGGTGGATTTCCTGTAACAGTTACTATAGAAATGAGTCCATCATTTTCACCATTACATGATACATTGACAACAAGAACACTATCAATTACTGGACCATTTATACTGTTCACCGTAAAGCTTAAGCTTAAGGTACAACCTACCGCATCAGTAATAGTTACAGAGTATGAACCTTGAGATAAGTTTGTTCTATCTTCAGTGGTTGAACCATCGTTCCATAGATACGAGTAAGGTGCTGTTCCGGCAGATATGGTTACGTCTATGATACCGTTGTTATTTCCACAACTTGCATCAGTAATTCTACCCGAACCTTGTACGGCTGGTGTAGACAATATTTGTACAGAAATGGAGCCGTTACAGCCATTTGCATCTGATACCTGAAGAATATAGATGCCTGCAGAAAGATTGTTCAAATCTTGTGTTGTCGCACCATTATCCCAGTTATACGTAAAAGGTGCAGTACCGCCGCTTACCGTCACGTCTATTGAGCCTCCGTTTCCATTGCCACAAGTATTATGTCTAGTCGCTGTCAACGATAATGGTGAAGGACAATCGCTGCAGGGTTCAGCATAAACAAAAATAGTACCCATGCAAGTTGTGTCTCCCGTTAAGTTATATGCAAAATAAAAACCGTCTTGGTTTGGATAACCTGAGACAGTATTTACAATGTTCACACATGATAAGAGGTGCTGACCATTTGAATTTATTGTTGTTATTGGCTGAGAATTGTTTCCATTAGGATCTAACCATGCTGATAAGTCTAAAGATTGACCAGAAAGTAATCCTGCTACTTCAATACTCAAACATATAACATCATCTGAAGTTGATGGAGTACCAAAATTAATACATTGTGAGGAGATAACCGAAACAGAAACATTACATGCTTCTCTTAAACATACTGTCAAAGACTTGTTTACGGTACATGAACCTTTTGATACTGTAAGATTATATGTCCCGGCATTGCTAGGTTGAGCTGAAACCGTTACTGTAGGATTTTGAACACTGGCAGAGAATCCATCTGGACCTGACCAAGCAAATGAAGAGCCGCTTGCCGATGGTGTTACATTGGCAGAAAGCTGCATGGCACCACCATATATTACGCAATTTCTATTCACACTAACTGATGCATTGAAATTGTCTGCATCAACGCGGAAAGTATTTGAACTTTTACAACCGTTTGCATCAGTAACTGTAATGGTATAACTCCCTTCCGTTACATTAGATAAATTTTGAGTTGTGGCACCGTTACTCCATGAATAGGTAAATGGTAGAACACCAAACTCAAAATTTGTTTCTACTGAACCTCCGTCGCCACCTTTGCAATAGGAATTTGTTGTCGTGCCTAATATTGAAATTTCATTAGGCTCTCCAACAGTTACATTTGTATTTGCCGTACACCCGTCTGCACTTGTAACGTTAACATACTGGTTTCCGGCAAGAACGTTTGAAATATCTTCTGTTGTTGCTCCATTACCCCATAAGTATGTATATGGCGCTGTACTTCCACTAACCGTAAGATCTACAGCTCCTGTAGATGATCCAAAACACGTCGCCGGTGTAACAGAAGTTGAGAGATTGAGTGCAGTGGATGAATTAACAACGAAGGAATGGTTAACACTGCATCCATTAGCATCCGTAATAGTTAATGAGTAGGATCCTGATGAAAGATTTGTTCTATCCTGTGTTGTTGCCCCATTATTCCATAAATATGTATAAGGAGCTGTTCCCCCAGATACTGTAAGGTCTATACTACCATTATTTAATCCACAGGTAGTATTAGTAGTATTGGAGGTAATATCTATCAAATAAGGATAAGCAGTTAATACATTACTTGGTGGAATTACAGTACAGCCATTACTAAATACTAAAGAATCAATAACTATAGTGTAATTACTTGCAGGTTGGTTAAAACCAAATCCATGTCCTGAACTATATGGCCACGTATAGCTACCTGGGATACCGTTAATATGAAAATAAGTAGTAACAGTACCTGATGTTGCTCCAGTCTGTGTAATATTCCATTGAACATGCGTTCCAACACAAACCGTATCCGGTGTATTTTTAACAATATTAATTGATAAATTATCACAACATGATGTACTACCTGCAATATCATAATCAAAACTTGTTGAGCAACCTTTAGCGTCTGTAATCAATAATGTATAATTTCCAGGCGCCAAGCCACTAACTGATTGCGGATCGTTTGTTCCTGCAAGGTGTGACCAATCAAATGTATATGGCGCAGATGTTCCTCCACTTACTGTGTTAATATTGATTGAACCATTATTCAATCCACAAGTAGTATTACTTAGACTTCCACTTGTAAAGATTGGAGATACTGTAATAGAGAAATCATCTGTACAAATTCTACAATTATCGTTTATTGCCTCAAATACATAAACACCTTGTTCCAATAATCCAAAATTTATTGTTGTTCCAGCGGAAGAATATAATGGAGTATTAGGGCCAGAGATTAGATTGAGTGTGACTTGTGTATTTAATGTAATAGACGCTGTATTACCACATACTGTAATATCGTCTATATTCAAAGGATCACATACATCTACACATACCGTATCTTGACATGTGCCGCCTTTAGTTCCTAATGCAAAGCAATACGTTCCAAGTGAAGTTCCGAAGGTTACACTTCCAGTATTTGGATCTATGGTTGCTACGGAGGGTCCGCTTACAAAAGACCATGTATCTCCATTTTGGGCTGCGCCTAAACTAAATGAGTTAGGGATTCCACAAATTTGTTGATCTGCACCTGCATCAGGTGCCGTTGTAATAGACACCTCAAATGTCTCACAACATGCGCCGCAACAAATTTCGATTGGATAAATTCCCGGTGTTACAGATCCTGCAATTAAAATTCTCGTTCTACTCAATCTAGTAAACCCGCTTGGAAGATTATATGTAGGGGATTCACAAAGTACTCCACTCAAATCTAGGGTGTAATCATCATCAGAATCACAAAAGGAATAATTCCCTCCATCATACGGGTCAAAACCATAAGAGATTTTTAAATTTATAGTATCACATATCAACAGATTCTCTACCCCTCTACAACAACCGATAAGCGTATATACGGCACTGGTATCAAAGGTGTAGAATGTAACTACACCATCACCAATAACAATAGAATCTCTTCCAGTCTTATCAATTGTCCACGATGGAGAACTTAGACAACCCGATATATTAGGCAAAGAAAAAGTTACAGTTTTTGTACCAAAAGGTACACATAGCGATGTAATTTCATCTTTGCCACTACTGCCCCCGCCAATAATTTGTGCATGTGCAGTTCTCATCCCTGACAATAAAAAGATACCGGTTATCATCAATAAACCTGCCCACTTTTTGAAATTCGTTGTCGTTACCATTATATGGATATTAAATTTTACAATCTTTTGTTCTATAAACAGAAAAATCCATCGTCATTTTGACGACGGTCCTCCCCTTAAAATATTTATCTGAAATAAGCTTACTTTTAATCACTTATTCTACTTTTGTCAATTTCATTTAATTAAAGACTCTCAAGTTATTAATTCTCAATACTTAATAATTCAGAACCTCAAATATAATTCATTTTTTTAGATTATCCACATTTTTATAAAATGTTGATAATTAAAAAATTAACACTTCTGATTTTTCTCTTCCCTTCAAGAAGAAAATCCTTGAATTATTAAGTGTTTCAATCAATTCAAATTTCATACCAAAGGTTAAGAATGGTTATTTTATTTACTTTTTCTTAAACTTTGTTATTTAAAACAACTTTGGGAATTATGCAAAATGACCTAACAAGCTAACCAAAAATGGTTATGAGACACAAAAATAAACACAAATGCAGTAAAAAAACAAATAATTCTATAAAATTATTTGAAATTCAACAATTTAATAAGGATATCCTACAAATTAAATCGAAGCGAATTCAAATTATATTATTTTTATATCATATATACTAAAATCATAATCAATTCAATACACAAATATACATGTTCGTCTTTTTAAATATAAATTGAATATTAAATAAATCTGTTGCCATTAAAAAAATACATTTCTCTTAAGTCTTTATAATAAAAAAGGTTAAGAAATATGCATTCCTTAACCTTGTACTTTTAATGTATAAAAACTACACCTTTGGTGCGGCACTCAACAACTCTGAACTTGCAAATGCCTTATACTTATTAAAATTCTCGTTAAACTTTACTGCCAATTCTTTTGCCTTGGTATCATACGCATCTGTATTGCTCCATGTGTTTCTAGGATTCAAAATATCTGATGGAACTCCTTCACATACACATGGAATGGCAAAATCAAATACCGGTATCTTTTCAAAAGCTACTTCATTGAGTGAACCGTTTAGTGCTGCCGTAATAAGCGCTCTTGTATACTTCAAACTCATCCTCGATCCAACGCCATAGGCACCACCCGTCATTCCAGTATTTATTAACCATACCTTTGCGCCGCTTTCTTTTATCTTCTTTCCTAACATCTCAGCATAAGTTGTAGGATGCAATGGCAAGAATGCTGCACCAAAACACGCAGAAAAAGTTGTTTGTGGCTCTGTGACACCTGCTTCAGTACCTGCAACTTTTGAAGTATATCCAGAAATAAACAAATACATCGCCTGATTTTCATCCAATCTTGAAATTGGAGGCAATACACCAAATGCATCATAAGATAAAAAGAAGATATTTTTTGGCGTACTTCCCACTGATGGAACTGCAATATTACTAATGTGATTTAAGGGATAAGAAACCCTTGTATTTTCTGTTCTAGAAATATCTGTATAATTTACTGTATTGGTATCCGGATAAAAACCAATGTTTTCCAAGATTGCACCATGCTTGATGGCTCTGTAAATATCTGGCTCTTTTTCCTCACTAAGGTCAACACATTTTGCGTAACAACCTCCTTCAAAATTAAACACCCCCTTATCACTCCAACCATGTTCATCATCTCCAATTAACAATCTATTTGGATCTGCGGACAAGGTTGTCTTTCCGGTTCCGGATAACCCGAAGAACAGGGCGGTATCACCTTGTGCGCCAATATTTGCGGAGCAGTGCATGGACAACACATTTCTTTGATGCGGTAAGACGAAGTTCAATACTGTAAATATTCCTTTCTTTATCTCCCCGGTGTATGCACTTCCGCCTATAAGGATAACTTTCTTTGTAAAATTGATGATAGAAAAATTATGTTGCCTGATGCCATCTTCTGCTCCATTTCCTTTAAAGGATGGTGCACATAAAATCAACCACTCATTCTGAAAAGATTCTATTTCTTCATCATTGAGGCGAATAAACATATTATCTGCAAATAAACTTGCCCAAGGTGTTTCTGTGATGACACGGATTTTTAATTGATACATTTCATCTGCACATGCTTTCACATCTCTAACAAAAACCTCATCCTTTCCATCCAAATATGCAACCACTCTTCCCATCAGGCTTTCAAAATGTTCAGGAGATATTTTTTGATTAATGTTATTCCAATCAACTACATTTTCTGTAAGTTCATCACAAACGCAAAATTTGTCTTTTGGAGAACGCCCGGTAAATTCACCTGTATCCACACACAAAGCACCCGTGTCATTCAATTGCCCTTGACCCAATAGAATGGTTCGTTCTATTAGTTCTTCGCGATCAAAATTCCAGTTTGCAGTTGTATTATTAAATCCAAGGGTAGCTAAGGATGCAGTTGGGTTCTTCTTACCAAGCTCTTTCATACAATTTGCTAATTTTAATTATAATAAAGTTGCAAAATTACACTTTTTAGAAAATTACCCAAAATGTATAAGTTAATTGTATTTGAAGTTTTCTATTACCCAATGCATATGATGTATGAACCCCATCATTAGCAACTGCCAGAATTAACTAAACCAAGATTTATTTGCGCAATTGGTAGAGATATGCGCAATATCATATCACCCTATTTTAAAAGTATGGAAAGGTGGCTCTTATTTTTCTTCCTCCATAGATTCCGCTAATTTCTTCTTATCTACAACCTTAACCAACTTACCATCTTCCAAATCCTTATTCAGGTACTCATATGGTCCTGTTATCACTTTCTCGCCTTTCTTTAAACCGCTTAATATTTGGATGTATAGGTTGTCCTGAATACCAGTTTCTACCTTCTTCATCTTTGCCTTTCCATTTTCCACCACAAACACCACCTCTTCAGGTTCTCCATTCGGGTTGTCTTTATTGACCACTCTTGTTGTAACTGCGGCTATTGGTACAACTACTACATCTTCAACTTTTTTGGTTTTAATTTCTACTGTTGCTGACATGCCAGGTCTGAAAGGAACGGGATTGTCCGCCAATAAATACTCATAGGAAGACTTGAGTACTCTAACTTTCACCACATAGTTTGTTGCCTGATCATTGGAGACAGCAGACAACCCGGCATTGGCGATTCCTTTGGAAGAACTGGAAACTTCTGTTACCAAGCCTTTGAATTTTTTTCCTATGTATGCATCTACTTCCACATCTGCGGTATCTCCCACTTTCACTCGAATAATCTCATTCTCACTCACATCTACCCTTACTTCTAAGTTATCAAAATCTGCGATTCGCATCAATTCGGTCCCAGACATTTGGAGCGTTCCCACAACTTTTTCTCCTTGTTCGACATTCAATAATGAAATCTTTCCTGAGATGGGTGCATACAAAACAGTCTTATTGATATTGTTTTTAGCGTCTTTTACAGATGCCTGTGCACCTTTTGCAGAAAATTCAGCACCTTGAATGGTATATTTTGCTGCTTCATATTCTGCTTGTGCTGTTTTCAATGCTGACTGCGCCTGTTCGAAATCCTGTTTTGACATTGCCTTGGCATCATACAATTCTTGCGCCCTTTTAAAAGAAGTATTGGCGTTTTCCACCTGTGCTTCTATTTGTTTAAGCCTAGCTTTGGCATTGGAAATATTAGCATTTGCATTATTGTAATTTGCCTCGGTTTGTTCCAAGAGCGCCTGATAATTATCTGGCTTAACCTTTGCCAAAAGTTGCCCTGCCATTACCGGCTCTCCTTCTTTTACATTCAAAAAAACAATTTCCCCTGAGACATCTGAACTAATTTTTACTTCCTTCTCAGGATGTATTTTCCCACTTGCGGTAACCGTTTCTGTAATTGTTTGAATGGAAGTTGCTTCTGCCGTTACTTCTTCTCCTTTATCTTTTTTCTTTCCTTTTACAAAATAAGAGATAGCTAAAAGTCCGCCAATAACCAATAAAAGGATGATGATAATTCTGCTTGTTTTCATTTATTATTACTTTGGTTGTTTTGTATTAATCTAATTGAATATCTTTTCCCATATAAAAGTCCAAAACTTTCGTGCTAAATATGTACTCATATTTTGCTTGCGAAACACGTGACTGAGCAGCGTCTCTTACATTTTTGGCAACGGTATATTCTATTTGTGTAAGCACACCCCGATCCAATCTTTCCTTAGCATATTCGAGTGACTTATTGCTGGCTTCGAGTGACTTTAGGGATATATTGTAATTGGCTTGAGCGGTAGTAGCCCTTAAATATGCCTGTTTAATATTTTCATATAATTGCAATTCGGCCGTCTTCAACTGAAAGTCGGCATTTTGAATGCCAAATTCTGCTTGCCGCATACCAAAATAAGGCAATCGCTTATTATAGATTGGTATCGTTAATCGGATACCCATATTATAACCGATATTATCGTTTAATTGGTTGCCATAGCTCACTTTGCTGACAATGGGATTCAAAGGATCTGAAAAATCATAGTTCCTAAATTGGTTGGAATATCCAGTGCCAAATGATGAAAATAAAGAAATGGTTGGTAGATAAGCACCTTTTGCAATGCTTAATGAAAGCTTTGAACTTTCAATTTTCAATTGTTGGCTCTTTATTTCAGGTCTTCTTTTTAACGCCTCGCTATAGATGGTTTCTGGTGTTTCAATGACCTGATTACCCACTACATCCGGTTCTTCAGGTTTCTTAATTTTAATATCTTTCCCGGGCTCCAATTGTAATATATTCTTAAGTGTATTATAAGCCAACTTCACCTGATTCTCCAAATTGGTTATGGTGGCTTCCTCACTGATTTTTTGCGTTTCAATGTCTATAATTGCCTTTTCTGCCAAAGCTCCTGCTTTTATCAATGTTTGTGTGCGTTGCAATTGCTCTTCGGTACTTTTTTGCGATATCTTGGCTTGCTCCAACTGTTCTTCTGCATTTAAGATATTTAAATATGCTGTTAGCAAATTAAGTTCAAGATTTGTCTTAAGACTCTCATTATCCAACGCTATTGCCTGAACATCTATTTTGTTTTTATCAATCGTTTTCAACTTGGTCAGTCCGGAAAATACTTCCTGCGAAAGACTTAGTCCATACTGGTTAGTCCAAGTAGTTTGATTTAAGAATTGATTGGTTGTTGGGTCTATACTTCTCCCTAAATTTAGTCCAAGATCAAAAGTACCATTGACATTGGGTGTTAAATCATACTTACTCTGTTGCACTTGCATCTCCGCCATTGCCTGATTCAATTGCCCTTGCTTCAGTTGGATATTATTCTGAACAGCATATGTTACGCACTGCTCCAACGTCCACTCCTCTGTTTGTGAAAAAACATTGGAGACTAAAAACAAAAAAATAAAGAAAAAGCCCGTACTTTTGAATCTACATTTTTGATCATCCATATGCTTCAGTTGATTTATATGCACAAATGTAGAACTTTAGATATGGATAGATTCATTATAAACCAAAAAATATGTTAAACCAAGATATTTTTTTTTTCAATAAAGCAATACAGGAGGCGAAAATTGCGTTAGAAGCCGATGAAGTACCCGTTGGTGCCGTTATCACCTGTAATGGGCAAATCATTGCAAAAGCCCATAATCAAGTAGAGTTACTTCAAGATGTAACCGCTCATGCAGAAATATTGGCCATCACTGCCGCTGCCAATTACATGAATACTAAATTTTTAGAAGACTGCACTTTATATGTTACCTTAGAACCCTGCTTAATGTGTATTGGTGCCATTCGACATGCCCGAATTAAAAGAGTGGTTTTTGGTGCTTACGAACAAAAGAAAATGTTTAGCTATGAAATTAAAAACCTCCTACCTCATCAAGAAGTCGTTGGAGGACAAGAAGAACATCTTTGCGGAAATCTTTTATCAGATTTTTTTAAGAAAAAAAGAATATAATTATAATTCATTCATTTTTTATTACTTATAAATTTTATACATACTATTTTTTCAGATTTTTATAAATCTATCATATAATAATTACTCATTATTTTGTAATACTTGAGTAGTATGAATATTGGTAGCATGTAGTTTAAAATCTTTCTTTCTAACGTACACAGTCTTAACAACCTCAGCAACTACCTCTCCCGTTTCTCCTGTAATAGCTGTTTGGAAAACGTATTCATTCTTTCCGATCTGATCAATTTCTTCTTTAATTTCCTTGATACGCGCCAAGGGAATCTCAAACACTGCTCTAACGGTATCACGCCCCGGTCTTTTGAATCTTATATTGGCTTCGATATCCCAAATAATATATTCGGCGCCTAAATGCTCCATTAAAATCCACATATAGTGTGGATCACACATGGCATACAACGACCCTCCAAAATGCACGCCCTTAACATTTTTATTCCACCTCGTCAACCCCATTTCGACTTCAATCTTGGTAAACTCCGGATTAATTTCTGCTACACGGATGCCCGCCCCTATGTATGGCGGGTAAAGGTTTATTAGTTTGGCCTTAAATTGTTTAGAAAGCATACTTTATCTTTTTCAGTATAAAATCAAAACTAATGCCTTTTAAGGTAATTTTTATGGTATTCATAATTACCTAATGCTATTTTTGCCCCTCATGCAACTTGTCGTTAATTTAATCCTTCCTTTTATGCATAGTTTCTTACCTTTGAACCACAATTTTCCCGGAATGAAATTGAAAATTGCCATATTATTATTATTCGTGCCCGTTTTGCTCAAGAGTCAGCAAACGAACCTGCCGTTAAACGCGCAATACTTAAATAGCATTGACGAGTATTTGCAACGCCAAGACGTGCGTGTCCATACTGCTATTAAGCCCTATTTACGTTCAGAGGTAGATGCTGAAATTGCTTTAGATTCCATCCTTGACCATCCCTTGGAGGAAGGGTTTCATGCAAATCTAAGCAAAGGAGATATCCTTGAATTTAGAAAGAAAAACTGCTTTATTGGCATTAATCCAATTTTGGACATGGAGTTTGGCTATGATATTTCTCAAAAAGAAATATTATATAGAGCAGGCTACGGCGCAGAACTTAAAGCCGATTTGGGCAAAAAACTGAGTCTTGGTTTTAACTTCCAAGGTGTGCAAGATAATCCGCAAGATTATGTTGCTCAATTGATTGAAACAACAGAAGTCGTTCCAGGATATAGAAATGCCGAAAAAAATGACAATGGCTTTAGTTCGGCTATGTATTCCGGATATGTTTCCTATACGCCTTCCAAGCATTTTAATATGCAAGTAGGCAATGATAAGAATTTTTGGGGCGATGGCTACAGATCCTTGTTCCTCAGCGATCAAAGCAGCAATTATCCTTATGTGCGTTTGGCTGCGAATTTTTGGAAAATCAAGTATGTTTATCTATTAAATTTCCTAAAATATCAACCTTTAGACTCGTTATATAATTTTGATTTCGCTCAAGAAAAAGAAAAAAAATACGCCGCTTTTCATTACCTCAGTGTTGACTTTACCGATTGGTTTCAGTGGGGATTCTTTGAAGGTGTCACTTGGCAACATGCAGACACGAATGGCGTTAGAGGTATCGAGTGGAATTATCTTAACCCTGTATTGTTTATTCGTCCTATTGAGTTTGCACTTGGTTCGCCCGATAATATTACATTGGGTATGAACTTTAAGTTTAAACCACACAACCAACATACGATATATTCGCAAATCTTACTGGACGACTTAGATATTTCAAAGGCAAGAGGTGGCAAAGGTTTTTATCGGACAAAGATTGCTGCGCAAATTGGTTATAAAACTTATAACCTTGGCGGCGTAAAAGGTCTTAATCTGCAAACAGAGTTTAACCTTGTACGCCCTTATGTTTATGCACATAAAATTGCAGAGCAGAACTATTCCCATTTTAACCAAAGTCTTGCACATCCATTAAATGCAAATTTTTATGAAATCCTTGCCTTCTTGAGGTACAATCGCAATAATTGGTTGGGAAGCTTTAGTTTCCAATATGCCAAGCAAGGATTAGATGAATTTGGGAAACACAATGGCAGTAATATTTTTGTCAGTGATTTTGTTATCAATTTTGGAGATTTAGACAATGCATACGACAATAAATTTTTGCAAGGACAAAAGACGAATATACTTTCCTTTAGTGCAAAAGGTGGTTACCTCATAAATAAGAGTATCAATATGAGTGTTGAAGCTTTTTGCAATTACAGAACAAAAAAATCCGAACTCATTAATGAGAAAAACATCATTTTTGGAGTTGGTTTAAAAACGGGATTATTCAATAGATATACTGATTTTTAAGGCTTCATTATGCCGCTTCAAAATAGGGTTAACCCATATGGAGAAATATGTTTTTCCCCGCATAGAGGGCATCTCATGGGTAACCGTGGGTGTCTGCACAACCCTCAGCAAACCATTATAAAGAACTACCAACTGAAAAGATGGCTGATTTGTGTGCTTCACTACCATGGAGTAAGAAGAACGGTTATGAGCAAAGGACGGTATACGGAGTTATTCTTTTGGGATGAAGCTACTGCCTTTTCTGCCGGACACAGGCCATGCGCCGAATGTCAAAGAGCCCGATATTTACAATTTAAGCATTTTTGGCAACAAGCCAATCATTTAACTGGCATTTCTACAAAGGATTTAGATAATTTCCTACACCAGGAAAGGATGTCAGAACAACCCATATTTGTGAATATTCAGCAACTTCCGGATGGTGTTTTTGTGGAGCATGAAAGCAAACCATATCTGATATTTAACAAAACCCTGTTTGAATGGTCATTTAATGGGTATCTTTCTCAGAAAATACTACCGCATTCAGAAAACCTTAGATTGCTGACCCCGCCTTCTATTGTAAAAACAATTGAAGCCGGATTCACACCAAATATTGCTTTTACGAATGATACTAAGCCATTGAAAATCATCGAAGACATTGATTAAATTTGTAGCAAATAGGTCTTGTGTGTTCCAAATCCGAGAAAAATAGCCATTTTTGAGGCAAATAATCCACTTTGAGTGCTGAAACCATACATTTGCTTGCCTTGCAATTTTTAAAGGGAATTGGAGACATAAATGCCAAGTCCTTGATAAGCTATTGCCATACAGCTGAAAATGTGTTTAAGGCGTCAACGGCAAAGCTCCGGAAGATACCCGGCATAGGAGATTATACTATTCAAATGTTGAAAAATTCTGTTGAAGCACATAAAAAGGCAGAAGAAGAATATCGGTTTATCACAGCAAACAATATCGAAGTTATCCCATATTTTTCTGACCGATACCCAGCATTGCTGAAACATTGTAATGATGCTCCGGTTGTTTTATTTTCCAAAGGGAAAATACCCAAAATGGAAGCAAAGGTTGTCAATATTGTTGGAACTCGTCATGCTACCACTTATGGGAAATCGATGGTTGAAAAGCTTGTTGAAGGGTTTGCAAAATATGATATTCTTATCGCAAGTGGATTGGCTTATGGGATTGATATTGCTGCGCATAAAGCTGCTATTAATCATCATTTGCCCACCATTGGTGTCTTAGCCCATGGGTTGGATAGAATATATCCACATGCGCATAAAGGAGTGGCTAAAAAGATGCTGGAAAATGGAGGGTTAATTACTGAATTTCCTTCCGGAACCAATCCCGATAAGCAAAACTTCCCAAGAAGAAACCGTATCGTGGCCGGCATGTCTGCAGCAACTATCCTAATTGAATCTGCGGTATCCGGAGGTGCTATCATTACGGCTAATATTGCTAATTCTTACAATAGAGATGTGTTCGCATTCCCGGGAAGTATAGGTCAGGAATACTCCGCTGGCTGCAATAAATTGATAAAAGAAAATAAAGCAGTCTTAGTGGAAGGCGCTGACGATATCATACGCTTTTTAGGCTGGGAATCTACCCAAGAAACCTTACAAAAAAACGTACAAAAGGATATTTTCATCGAACTGAACGATCAGGAACGCCTCATTTTTGATACTGTTAGAAAAGGAAAAATTCATATCGATGAATTGTGCAAAGTATTTCCGGAGCAACAAAGTAAAATTGCAAATATATTGCTTCACTTAGAACTAAAAGGAATCATACAATCTCTTCCCGGAAAAAACTATCACGCCATTGACTAACTAACAACAACTGCCGAGAAGAATCTTTTACGCTTAGTCATACCGATTCCAAACATACTTCTTTTGTGCTTCAAAGGGCACTTGTGATAAATTGCTTTAATAGACGATTAATGTATCACAAAGCTCCTCAAAGAAGGCCTAAGTACGCTATGGTGCAGTCATAAGGGCAAGAAAATTTTGGATTTCACAAATGGACTGTTTTAGAATTAGCATAAAACAGGATAGAATTGAACACTTTAATGCTATTGCGCATCAATAGACTACTGCCTCAAACCCTAGCATTTTTTAAGATCGCTTAGTCAAAGCCAAATTTGAGTCAATTGCTTAATTTAAAAAAATAAAATTGAATTACTATTCTTAATATATAAATATTTTCAATTAATCAAATTAATTATTTATATCATTATATAACAATATATTATATAAATTATAATTACATTTATTTCCGTTTTTTTAATAAGTATTATTATTAAATATTCTGATATTTAATATAATTTATTAAAATTATATCTTATTAATTATTACAATAATTTTATAAATTAAACAGTATTAATATTTAATTTATTCTAATAATTCTGTTATAATCATTTGATAATTAATATAATAACTGTATTTTAGCGAAATTAATGAGACATGTCTTTAAAAATATAATTGCTCATATTGGGTTTAAACAACATACCATAATACTTGGTGTGACAGGTTGTGGTAAGTCGAGTTTATTAAAAATGGTACGTGATGAATTACTAAGTCGTCATTTGGATGTCTCCTTCATAAACCTAAATGATGTAGTTACTTTGCTCTATTTGAATGATGGTCCGGAGAAAATATTTCGTTTTATACAACACCCTGATTCCGTCGAAAAAAAACCGCAATACTTACTTTTAGAAGACATTCATCTACTTAAAGACCCATCCAAGCTGCTCGATTATTTATACAATAATTTCCATGGACAGATAAAGGTCATCTGTACCAGTTCAGAAGTCTTCTTTAAAAACGAACTGGAGGAAGATCTTTTGCCGGGGAAGAAAAAAGTGCATGCGCTCCACAGCTTAAACTTCGACGAGTTTCTACAATGGAAAGATAGGGTAGATCTTATACGTGAACTTCAGGTAATTGGAATTCACACAAATCAGGTTTCAAAAAAGCATGATGAAATTAATAAACTGTTGGAAGAATATCTGCTATATGGTGGACTTCCAGAAGTCGTTTTAACAAAAAAAATACCTGGGAAGATAAAGTTGCTCCATCAAATAAAACACGATCTCATAAAGAAAGATGGCCTGATAAAAAACATTGAACAAAAAGATAAATTCATTCGCTTAATTTCTGAAATCGCCCTAAAAACCAGTCAGCCTGTAAACAGGAATGACCTCAGCAGATTAACAGGATTAAGCAATGTAACCACCGGAAAATACTTACGCATTTTAGAACACATTTGTCTAATAACCCTTCTAGAGCCTTATCATAGATTTCTTCCCAAGGAAATGGCAAAAATGCCAAAAATGTACTTTAATGATCTTGGCCTTCGCAATGCCTTCATTGATAATTTTCAACAAATACCCTATCGCTCTGATAAGAAATATCTTTTGGACAATTTCTTTTTTCTGCAAATGCGCCAGTTGGTAGATGAAAAACAATTGTTTTATTGGAGAGCGTCTGAACAACAAAGCATTGATCTAATCGTTAACGGCAAAAAAAGTATGCAGCATGCCTATGTAATAAAATGGAGAGAAGAGGACTTTAAAGCCAGCAAGTTTAGGCGATTTAGAGACTATTACCCTAATAATACCATTGAATTATTCAGTGCCGATTTCATACAACCTAGCAAGTGGATTTTTACTTCCATTGCTCCCTTATTTTTAAAATCTTTAGAGGAAGAGGTCTTTGCGCTCTGACAAAGTCTGACTGGAGGCTTCTTGTTCTGCTTGCTTTTTACTCCTTCCATACCCTTTCCCTACAACAGCCTGCTCTACCCACAATATAGACTCAAATTTTCTATCCTCTTCTTGCTCTGCCAGTGGTTGTGTTTGGAAGAAAAAATGCATCTTTTTCGCCTGTAAAAGTTCAATGAGTTTACTCTTAAAATCTCTGGGTTCATTTTCGAGTTCATTCCAATTAATATACGGGTTTAATATTTTTTCTACGATAATGGCATACGTCTTCTTATAGCCATAATTTTTGAATATAGCGCCAATGAGTGCTTCCAAGGCATTGCCTAGTGCGTCATGATCTTGCTCCTTAAATTGTTTCCCCATCTTATGGCGTAGAAGGGTGGCAATATTCAGTTCGGCTGCAATCTTATTGAGTTTTTCCCTGTTTACAACCCTACTTTTAGCTTTCGTCAGCCAACCTTCGGTGGCAAGTGGATATTTCTTAATCAAAATCTCTGATACAACTAACCCCAATACGGCATCTCCTAAGAACTCCAGTCGTTCATTTTTATCTGTAAAATCTCCTTCGTATGAGGCATGTGTGAATGCTTGTATATATAAACGTTCGTCACGTGGAGAAATGCCCAGATACTTATAGAGTGGAGAAAGGAAGGTGGGTTTCTTTTTTCGGAAAAAATTAAACGGTATCTTCATGTTAAGAATACTTCCTAAAAATAACTGAAGCGTTATGTCCACCAAAACCAAAAGTATTACTTAAAGCTACCGAAACCTGCTTTTGCTGTGCCTGATTAAAGGTGAGATTTAGTCTACTATCGAATGCGGGGTCGTCTGTGAAGTGGTTAATGGTTGGCGGAATGAAATTGTGCTGTAAAGCTAAAATAGAGGCAATGGCTTCAATAGCACCGGCAGCACCTAATAAATGCCCGGTCATAGATTTTGTTGAACTGATATTAATGTTATATGCATGTTCGCCAAATAATTGCTCTATGGCTTTTATTTCGCTGATATCCCCCAGCGGTGTGGATGTGCCGTGTACATTAATATAATCTATTGATTCCGTAGATATTTGAGCATCATCAAGAGCGTTTTTCATGACGTTCAATGCACCCAAACCTTCGGGGTGTGGTGCAGTCATATGATAGGCATCAGCGCTCATCCCTCCACCAATCATTTCTGCAAAGATAGTAGCGCCTCGCTTTTGTGCATGCTCCAATTCTTCTAACACCAACCCGCCGGCACCTTCTCCCATAACGAAACCATCTCTGTCCAAATCAAAAGGTCTAGAGGCTGTTTCAGGACTATCATTGCGCTCAGAGAGTGCCTTAAGCGCGTTGAAACCACCAATTCCGGCCTCTGTAATGGCTGCCTCAGAGCCTCCAACAATAAAAGCATCTGATTTACCGAGTCGGATAAGATTATATGCTTCAATCAAAGCGTTGGTACTACTGGCACATGCCGAAACAACGGAAAAATTGGGTCCACGGAATCCGTGCTTTATAGATATATGCCCGGCGGCAATATCCAAAATCATCTTTGGTATAAAGAATGGGCTGAACCTCGGAATTTTGCCATTTGCCCCATATGCAAGTACTTCTTCCTGAAAAGAAAATAAACCGCCAATTCCGGAAGTCCATATCACACCCACCCTATCTTTGTTGAGTGCTTGATATTCAAGAATCTTAGCGTGACGAATGGCTTCTTCTGAAGCTACTAATGCGTAATGTGCAAATGGATCAATGCGTCTTACTTCCTTTTTGTCTATAAAGTCTTCAGCATTAAATCCTTTCAGTTCACAAGCGAATTTGGTTTTGAAGTGCGTGGTATCGAATTTGGTTATAGGATGGCATCCACTAACACCTTTTTGTAATCCGTTCAAATATTCGTCGAGATTATTGCCAATGGGTGTGAGTGCACCCATTCCAGTGACCACTACACGCTTGAGTTGCATATTTTTATTTCACATTCTCTTCCAAATAAGCTACCGCCTCACCTACTGTGGTGATGGTCTCTGCTTGTTCATCCGGGATATTGATATTAAATTCTCTTTCAAATTCCATAATCAATTCAACAGTATCCAAAGAATCAGCGCCTAAATCATTGGTAAAGCTGGCTTCTAATGTTACCTCACTTTCCTCAACGCCTAATTTCTCAACGATGATTTTCTTTACTCTTTCTGCAATTGTTGACATGTTACATTCAATTTTGCACAAAATTAAAACTTTTGTAATAATGTGAAGGAAAAAAATTTGTTTTAGGCTTTTTTATGATTGACATAGCAATATTCAACTGCATTTAGCAGTAGAAGGAAATGGGGAATTTGTCACAATGCAAATTACAAACCTAGTTGCTTACTTCTCTCCGGCTACGTGGATAATGCCAATGCTCATCTTTATAATATAGTACCTTGGAAATAACAAAATTCGTATCAAATATTATTTTTATCCCTGATTCTGTATTGTGTGGGGGAAAATAACTGATACCTAAATAATGTTTTATATCCGAGCGAAACCAATAAGGGTCTACAATTTTATTGGTTAACAAAGAATCATGGTGACTAATATCTGGTTTCTTTCCCATAATTTCTAATACTCGTTCATAGTCATCCCCAATTTTAATTTTATATGAGTTCTCAACGTTTTCCCATCTTTGCTTCTCTATTGGACTATACCTCTTCCAGTATATGTCAAGCCCTTTTGGAAGAATTACTAGGATTGTCAGCAATACAACCCCTGCCATTACAGCAATTCGCAAACTTTTAGACGCTTTAGAACTCATTTCCAGATATTTCCTTTCTTTAAATTAATCTTGTCAAATATCAAAATAGGTAATATAACTTTAAGCAACGCGAGGTTTCAGAAGATATTTTAGCTAAGATAAGCTTTTTTTAATGGAAGAAATGCATATTAGTAGTTATTAAGTTGAATTGATATGCCTGAAATTAATGTTAATTATTTAAAAATGCTCGAAAACACATAAATAATTGTTCTATATTCAATTCCTAATTCTTTAAACTTATGAAATACTGCTCAAAAGGTCTTTTTCTTTTATTTTCTCTACTAACATCTTCTTTATTCGCTCAAAAGAATAATATAGCTGTCTTCCCGGATTTGAATATTGAAAACAAAGGTACTTGGAATACTCTTACTAGTGTTGGCAGACTAAAGTCTGAATTTACGATGCTGCAACATAAAGATTATATAAATACTTTTGTTTATATATTTAGTGTTTATCACTTTTCAGAAACCTATAATGACAAATTACAGAAATTATTAGCAGATATCGATACCATTAGAGGTTTTAAAAAGGCTGGAATAGGTAAATATATTGCAGAAAACAATATAACTTACGCAGTATCCTCGAATAATTTTTTGTTGCAATCTAAACACCTATCTATGTTTGGAAGTATAAACAATCCCCAATCGGATCAATATTTTTATAACGATTATCCTGATAACAATGGCTATTATGGTTATAATAAGTTTGACAAATACAATACCTGCCACAACAAACTGTATTTAAATAATGCCAATATTTTAGACTCTAGTGACTATGCAACAGATAACTATGTTTGGCAAGATGGATCTTTTAATGAAAATAATAGCTTTTTAGCTTTAGTTTCCACCAAAGAAGCCACCTATGTGGTAGTAGTAGCTAATGAAGATACCGGCATTATTGCAAGAAATCAGCTGGAAAAGGTAACTATTGACTTACTAAAATCCTGTTCTTCGGGACAAGTTTCGGTGGTTGAGGAAGATGACAATTCTTTTTTGGGTGATTATTTTAAAATCTACCTAAAAGGTATCGTTAAAGATTTTGAAGATTTAATTATTAAAATTGATAGTCTGGAAGGACATGGAAAAATGCGGTATGAACGTGAAGAGGAACTTCGCGATGACCTGTATAGCGCTTTTGACAATTTAATTGAGATGACGAATTTTAGGAAGGAATTAGATATGGAGTTGGTGGAGGCTGAAAGTACGTTGCAAGATGCTATTGAAGAATTAACTTATAAAGGCAATGACAGTATTTTTGAAGCCGAAATTGAAGGAATATACCAAGAATACCTAAATACCATTACAGATGAATATTTATTTACCGGTATTTCGTATGCCGAAGATGAAACGGATTTTGAGTTTTATTCGCAGGTAAACAGCGATGTTCTTGATTCTATCGATATCAGTAAGCTTAATTTAGTGTTTGCAGGAAAACTAAATGCATTCAAAGATTCGCTACCTTACCTCTTATCTTTTATGGACGAAAATATGGAGAAACTTTTAAAGTTAGATGGAAGAGAGAAAGAACAATATGAGGAATTATTGAATGAGAAGAAAAGACCTAAGTTATATTTCAGTTTCAATTATGAACCTTCAAGAATGGATGGTTATATATATGATATGGCTTTCTTAGAAAAAGAAAAAAAAACCATAAAAATGAAAATCCCTTACACCGACTTCCTTAATTATACCTCTGGTGCCAAGAATATTGGTAAAATAAAATCATGTGGCGATAAAGAATACCTGAAACATAGCAAGGCATTAAAAGAAAATTTTGCCATCACCCTATCTAAAGCATTTCTCGGTGATTCTCTAATAATAAATAATATTTATGAAGCCTATGATCGCAATAATTATGAATATTCCAATACATTAGAAGAGGATGATCGCAAAAAAAATGATTTGTACTATATCGTTAATGCTTATTCAAAGAAACACCCTGATGTTGAGTACGAATACTTCCTTTCACTGAAAAAACAAGGCGATACTTGGATGTCAAATGTTTTGGAAATTCCTAGTTCTGAGTATTATTGGGACTACAACACGGGGTATGAAACTTCCGGGAAAATTTTTGGCTTTGAGTCTCGGATAAACGACACTTTGAGGTATCTTTTGGCCAACAAAGAACACCTCGATAAAGGGTGGACTAAATTTTTTATTCCAATTAAAAGGATATATGATTACGGTATTTCTAACATCAACTTTGAATATAAAATTACAGGATGTGGTGAAGATGCCATCGGAAAATTTGATGATTATTCTAATAATTTATATTTAAATATTTCTAAATTTCCAAAAATCAAAGAGAAACTAGCGTCGCTAGACAGAATGATGGCAAATTATGATAGCTTAATTGTGCTGGAATTGAAAAATGCGCAACTAAAAAATACGACTTATAGCAGTTATGTAGATTATTTAGATAAAAAAGACGACAAAAATGAAATCATTCGTGCGCTTGAAATCAAAAAAGCAACTTGTAAAGCACTAAAAACGAGTGTGTTAAACAGCATTTGCGACGAGAAAGTATACTATCAAACTTCTATTATCTTTGAAGATATTGATAATGATGATGAACCGGAAATCTTTTTCATTGGTCTATATGATGGTAAGCTGGTACAGTCAAATTTGCTTTCATTAAAGAATGGTATCATCACTTCTTCAGACTTAAATACAAATGGAAAAAAAATAGAGCAGTCAAATGCCTTCAAAGATTTTAGACAGTATACACTTCAGATGGAAGTGAACGGTGGCAATGATTATGATGAAGCATATCCTGAACCTGTACCCTTTAATGATTAAATTCTTTCTCCATAAATTCGTTTCACATGAAATATTTTCTTTTCCTCTTCTCCTTGATTCTAAGCAGCCAGACTTTTTGCCAGCAAACTATAAAGATATTTCCGTCTTACGACGTAGCCTTCAAAGACGATAATTGGGTGATAGACTATGAAGATTTTGAAGATGCATCCTATTTCCCTTATTATTGGTATCATAAAAAAAACGATTATTACCTAAGATTTAACTATAGGTTTCAGGCAAGAGTGCCAAAGGACGCTTCTGAAAATAATTTAGTTGAGATTCCTGAAAAAGTGAAAATATTAAAAACAACACCCAATGGGTTTCGCATATACAACTCAGCAGATGAAGGATTTTATCAAGATGAAAATGATGAAGAAGATGCCGAAAATTTGGAAGAAGAAGACTCCTCAGAAAGTCCGGAAGAAATATTTCAACGAAGAAATGATTCTATTTACGATATAGTGTTTCCAAAAATTGAATGGGTTATTTTTGGTACACAAAAAATCATTGGAGATTTTAAATACATCATACAATTTGAATGTGCGCCAAAGGATTCTGCTGCAGGATTACAGGCTTTCTATGAGGTACTTTCTAATACAAATATCCTAGATCCATATTTGATGAAGACAGAGGATTTTACCTATCAGTATTATATTACGCACTACTTTAACAGACAAAAAGAAAATTTGAACAAAAGAGTGGATGCCTTGGAAAAAATAACGGGCAGTACTTATTCTGATTTTTATGTAGAGCAAGAAGTTAGAAGATTAATCTTTCAGGAGGCAAACGATCTTTTGGAATACCTAAATTATCCCACAGAAACAAAGATAATTTCAAAAAAACAAGAAGATACGGTTGATTTTGATAAGGATGCTTATTTATTGGTGAATGGCACTTCATTTTCAGAGGAGGCATTGGATGGAATATTAACTAAACAAGCTATTAAGCTCTTGGAAGTAGAAAGATTAAGGAAAAATGCCTTGAAGAAATCATCGTCAAATATTTGGGAAAATCGTTATTACGGAAATGAATATGAACTGTTTGAGTATCTAGGAAAAAATGGTTTGTATTTCGACTCTATTGACAGAAGTGCATTCGCTGACTATTTTAGAGAATTTTCTACATCCGTTTCAGATTCTCTCCAGAAACGATTGCAAACCGTAATAGAAGATACTTTAAAATGGACAGTTTCGCTTGCAGAAGATGAAAATGAGGAAGTAGGGGAATATTACCAAGATTATGTAGCTACAGAAGATTATGATTATACCATGGATATCGTTTCGGAAGTTGTAGATAGTGCGGCTACCGCAATTGAAGATATAGAAAAAAAAATCGGCACAATTTCTCAAGTCTTCACAAATTACTCAACGCTTAAACCTGCACAAATACTTAACTTTTTTAAATATGAAAAGGCGGCTGCCAAGACTGAAATTACCTTGGAAGATTATCTGAATTACTTTTCTCAAAACACTCGATTACCCAATGCCATTGATTCTTTAAAGATCAACACAATGATGTCGAACTCGGACGTTATGCCTCAGAATTTTTATGAAAGGTTTGCCCAAAACATATACCGCGATAGTCTCCTCATAGATAATATTAAACAGATATCCCCTAAACAAAGTGATTTGGATTTAATCAATAGAGAAAAAGGAAGGCATATCAATGAATTTTGGTTCTTGATACATCACGATGACACTATTGATGCCGAAGAATTATATTCTATTGTAGAATTTAACTACGAAAGTGGAAAATGGATTCCTAAGGTTTCTTTTGTCAGAACACCGGATTATGATGTAAGCTATTATCTGTACATGAATGAAGAACCAACAGAGCAAACCTTGGTACTTAGACCCTATAATGATGTGGATAGCATCTCTCCCTATTATATAAGCAACAAAAAAACGCATACCAAAGGTTGGACGAGCCTTGATATTCCAATAGTTACAGAAGGTCATGAGAAAGTGCTATGTCGCATCGATTACAGTTATGAAGGATGTGGTTTAGATATGACGGGTAATTTTTACAGCGAGCGTAATATTGAATTTTTACCCGGTTATAACAACACCATCTCCAAACTTGAAGAACTTTTAGAAAAAGAATGGGAGAAAAATGATTCTATCGATTATTCCTATGAAACTTATTTCAAATTAAAGTCATTCGAGAATTTTCTGGACTTCACTAACCGAAGATCCTATTCAAGATATGCTACTGATGAAGTGAAAACGAAAGCATACTTCATAGAAAAATTTTTAGCCGATAAAATCCGATATGAGCAACAATTGAGCAAGGGTACTTATTTCCAAACGAACCTTATTCTTGAAGATTTAAATAATGATGGCTACCCGGAAGCATTCTATTTTGCCTATAAAGACAATGATATTCTTTTCGCCAAAGGACTTACCTATAAAAACCAACAGTATGTTCCTTATACAGATACAAATTTTCTGGTGCAGGTAAAAAATTCTTTAGCCGCAAATGCCTTTGAAACATTTGTAGAAGAATTTGAATTAGATATGTTGCGATATGGCGGTTATGATGACTACTAGGATAAAATAGCGGGTAAGTGTCACCTTAATATTTTTTAACCTTTAAGCAATAATTCTTTAGCTATTTTAGTTAATATAAAAAATCATGCTATGCAAAAATTGCTATTTATAATATTCTCTGCTATTTGGATACCCACTTTTTCTCAACAAGAAATTAACCTCCACGTATTGTTTGATACCGATATTGACACTTTAGCTTACGAAGAATTACAAAAATTAAATCCGTTTATTGGACAAATTAAAGGTATCTCAGATTACAAAGAAGTTTATGTTGTTGGCTATACCGATGCCGATGGGAGTTCTGCCTATAATAATGACTTATCCAAACGCCGCGCCGAATACGTAAAAAAAATGCTTATCAAAAACGGATTGGATGAACAATTAATCGACGAAAACTATAAAGGAGAATCTGCTCCTATTGCTCTAAATACGACAGAAAACTATAAAAGACTCAACCGCCGTGTAGAAATTACATTAAAAGCTTACAATTTCTCTAGTCCTGCAGATTTAATAAACATCCTAAATGGTAACCCTACCCAAAAGTATTTCCTTGATAACACCAAGAATAATACCATCGAAGGAGAAAAAGGTATGCGTTTCTACTTCCCCGCTTATTGCTTCAAAAACAATACCTCACCGATTGACTATGCAAAAATCGAAGTAGCAATAACTGAAGTAACCAACCCTATAGAAAGTATTTTTAGCAATACCCTTGCTCAAAGCCCTGAAGGCATACTCGAAAGTGGTGGCATGTTCAAGATTGAGGCATATTTCAACAACCAAAAACTAGTAATGAAAGATGGTATGCAGTACACCGTACAAATTGCCAATAATACAGATGGTAACAAAAAAATGATGGTGTATCTTCCCAATAACAGCAATGGATTAATCTCTTGGCAGGCTAGTAATATCCCCTTTAATAATATAGCCAAATTTAATGGCCCTCAACCCACATTAAAATTAGACAATAAGATTATTCAGGAATGGAAAATTCCACCATTCTATGATTCTATCCTCAATAATTATTCTTTTTATTTACCAATAAAACCAAGTTCTCCTGCTTATCCCCAAAAGCCCATCATGCCCAAAGAACCAAAAATTAGTGATGCTAGGTTTCAATTAAAAAACCTCAAAAAACCTTTCATGTCTAAATCAAAAAAACTCAAACTTCAGCAAGAAAAATTCAAGAAATCTTATGCCGAATATGAGAAAAATCTTAATAAATATTATAGCTACATACAAAAATACTCAACCGATTCTGCCAATTACCAAAAGCAATTATCGCTATATACCGAAAGACAAGAAGACTATAAGGAGAACCTTGTCAACTGTGCTATAGGATTGTACAAGTACAAAAAAGCAATAAAAGAATATCAAATCTTAAAAAATTTCCCTGCCGCCAGAAATACTTTACAACAAAGAATAGATGCCGGGAAATTTACATCTTCTACTTATTTTCAAGAACTCTCAGATAATATTTACAGTACTATAAAAATCGATGCCGTCACCAGCTATCACTTAGATAAATATAGCGAATATGCCGACAAACTCATTAAAGCCTTCAAAGAAGCAGCCCTCGGCGATATTGATAATAAGTCTTTAAATATGTCCCCCGATGATATTATGGGAGAAATATTGACACGCGATAAAAACGTATATGATTATATCAATTCAAGAATTGACAGCCTAAAAACTGAACAATTTAATACCGGCAACTTCAATAAAAATAATTTCAGCTATTTTTATCAAGCTTCTTTTGCAGACCTCAAGTGGATAAATTGCGATAGATTCATTGATGTTCCATATAATATGATGGCTAAAATCAGTATCCCTGACAACCAATTTGAAGGCATGAATTATTACATTGTCATAAAGGACATCAATAGCGTGGTAAGCGTATATGAAACCAAGTCCACCAATATCCCCAAAGAAAAAGAAATAACAATCGTCGGCGTCGGCTATGACAGTCAAAAAAGACCCGTATTTGGGCAGCAGAAACTAAAGGTTCAAGGCGACCAAACCGCTAAACTAACTTTTAATTACGTAAAATTGGGTGAATTAAAAGCAGCCATAGCGAATATATAATTTAACCCGGCATCAGCCATCAATAAATTAATCACTTCCCACTCAGCACACTCCTGCCGATGACTATCCGCTGGATTTCATTGGTGCCTTCATATATCTGTGTGATCTTTGCATCACGCATCAACCTTTCCACATGGTATTCTTTCACATAACCATAGCCACCATGCACCTGCACCGCTTCTACCGTTACCTTCATCGCCACATCGGCAGCATACATCTTCGCCATCGCAGATGCCGTACCATAATCCAAACCCTGATCTTTCATCCATGCCGAGCGATATACCAATAGTCTAGCCGCTTCAATCTGTGTGGCCATATCCGCCAACTTAAACTGTATCGCCTGATGCTGCGATATCTCCTTGCCAAAAGCTTTCCTTTCCTTAGAATATTGTACTGCCAACTCATACGCCCCGGCAGCAATACCCAACGCTTGCGCCGCAATCCCGATACGTCCGCCATCTAACGTCTTCATAGCAAACTTAAATCCAAAGCCATCCTCACCTATCCTATTTGCCTTCGGCACTTTCACATCCGTAAACAGCAAACTATGCGTATCCGATGCACGTATCCCTAGTTTATCTTCCTTCGCACCGATTTCAAAACCGGGCATCCCTTTTTCTACTATCAACACATTGATACCCTTATGCCCCAACTCAGGGTGCGTTTGCGCAATCACCAAATAATACTGCGCCTTCCCGCCATTCGTAATCCAGTTTTTTGTGCCGTTCAATAGGTAGTAATCTCCCTTATCCTCCGCTGTAGTGCGTTGTGAAGTAGCATCAGAACCGGCCTCCGGCTCCGACAAACAGAAAGCACCCGATACCTGACCACTCGCAACCGGCTTTAAATATTTCTCCTTCTGTTCAGCCGTACCAAAGGCTTCTAAACCCCAACAATACAAAGAATTATTCACCGACATAATCACAGATGCAGAAGCATCTATCTTGGAGAGCTCCTCCATGGCAATCACATACGACAACGCATCCATACCGCCACCGCCCCATTCCGGACTCACCATCATACCCATAAAACCGAGTTCCCCCATTTGCTTCACCTCCTCAGTAGGATGAATCATATCCCTATCACGCTCGATAACGCCCTTCTTTAAAACATTTTGCGCAAAATTTCGCGCCGTTTCACGTATCATCAAATGCTCTTCGCTCAATTGGAAATCCATAATAAAAGTTTGTGCAAATGTAGCAATAAAATAAGTTTTTACAAATCAAACCATTCTTGTCCCGTAAAAATAAAATGGTATGTTTACCCATGTTTTGCACGGCAAACCATTGACCATGAACCAATGACAAAACATACGCTTACAATACAAAATACATGGACAGCAAACTGTTTGATTACATTATTCGGACATACAGTGGACAATTGACTGTGGACAAACATTCTTACAATACAAAATACTTGGGCGGCAGACACGTGCTCCATTTATAGTCCTCATGCCACACACCAAACCCACGCCATTGCGGGCTACCATTGCGCCCGTTGCCGCAGGCACACATTACCCCATCGATTTTTGCCTAAAGTAAGTATATATAGACCTAACAGGTTTTGAAACCTGTCAGGTCTACATAAAGTAAAAATTGGTGTTATTTTACTTTTACATCACACAAAAAAATGAAATTATACCTAACTTTATGCCAAATTATTATTCAACAAAAAACATTAAAAATATGGCATTCACACTTCCAACACTACCCTATGCACACAATGCATTAGAACCTCATTTTGATACGGCAACCATGGAAATCCACCACGGCAAGCACCATCAGGCTTATGTTACCAACCTCAATGCCGCCCTTGAAGGCAGCGAATGGGCAGATAAGTCATTGGAAGAACTGATGGCAAACATCTCAAAACTCTCGCCTGCTGTTCGCAATAATGGCGGTGGACATTATAATCACTCCCTATTTTGGACCGTACTTTCTCCCAATGGAGGAGGCTTGCCAACAGGAGCCTTAGCAGCAGATATCGATGCTACTTTTGGTTCTTTCGACAACTTCAAAGCTGAATTTGCAAAAGCAGGCGCAACAAGGTTCGGATCAGGTTGGGCATGGTTGTCTGTAAAGAAAGATGGCACGCTTTGCGTTTGTTCTTCTCCCAATCAAGATAACCCACTGATGGATATTTCAGATTGTCCGGGTACACCCATCTTAGGATTAGATGTTTGGGAACATGCTTATTACCTCAAGTTCCAAAACCGCCGCCCAGATTATATCGCCACTTTTTGGAATATTGTCAATTGGGAAGAAGTATCCAGAAGATACGCTGCCGCAAAAGGATAATACCTAAAAATAATTCTCTACGCCGGGCAATAAGTCCCGGCTTTTTTTTTATTTTTAATGACACTATACTATCAACTATGAAGAATAATCAAATTTATACACTCATGACATACAGCTGTTGGGCATTTGTAATCCTCACAGGCTTGGCCATGATATTTTATCCAGGCGGAAGTATTGGCGACCATGAGGCTACACAATATTCATTTCTAAAAAACTTCTTCAGCGATTTAGGAAGGTGGAAAACCTTTGTCGGCGGCACAAAATATGCCAGTTTCTTCCTCTTCGCCATCGCTTTATTTCAGGTCGCTATTATTTCCTTTATCTTCAATTGGAAACTTACCGATGATCTTGACGGTGATGGAGAAAGACCATGGGTCAGTAAGTTTGCACTCATCTGCGGAAGCATTTATTCAATAGCCATGTTTGGCATTGCACTTACACCCTATGATCTAACATTGCAAGCACATATGATTGCCGTCAGAACATGTTTCTATATTTTGGTGCCATTATGCTTGAGTTACAGTTTTCTTATTTATAAAAGAAAACACTTACCCAATCGCTATGCATCGCTATTTTTGATAACAACGCTCCTATTGGTGGGATATATCTATATCTTAAACTGGGGCCCTAAAGCAGTTGAGAACGAATACCTGCAAACTTGTGCCCAAAAAATAATCGTTTATACCTTAGTTTTTTCGTTGATGTATGTAGCCATCGGTGCCAAAAAATACCTGCATCCACCTCGAGGGTTGAGATAAATCGACCTCGGAGGTTGGTTCGCTCCTACATAAAATTAGTTCAATTAAAAACGCATCTTATTTATTTCCAGACAATTACACACTTTATAAAACAATAACAACCTCGAGGGTTGAATGAAATCAACCCTCGAGGTTGTTATTGTTTTACAAAGGATTGTATGCCTCCTTCCTCTCCCAACACTTCTATGAAATAAACGCCCTTAGGAAGCTGCAGGATATCGATAGTAGTTAGACTGCTTTGAACGTTTCCTGATAGAAGTGTTTCTCCCATTACATTGACGATGTTCCAACTCATATTCGGCTTGAAATGCTGTTGCGCTATTTGCACTTGTACAACCGACGTCGAAGGATTTGGGAATAAGCTAAAGAAATTATTACTCGTCTGGTTTCTGATACCAGTTGTAATGGTTCCCTTTTTTACCGTATTATTCTTAGAAAGAATCCATAATTCCGGATCAAAATCAACATTGCTGACCCTGAAAGTTGGCAATACAGTAAAGACTTGTCCATCTTGTAAGTGTTCTAATCTCAGCATTTGCTCCAACCCCCCTGCCGATTTTATCCTTATTGGTACAGGCATTTCAAAGAAACTTACAGAGTTGTGGCTCGTCGTTTGATTTATTTTTATGTAAAGAGAATCATTGTCTAACTGTTGCCATATTACTTCATAGGAAGGATGTCCTTGACCATAATACCAGTCATTAAAAAATTCAGATAAGCTGGCGCCATACACTACTTCTAAATGTGTCTGAAAATCAGGTGTTTTGGCAAAGCTATATTCCTTATCATTGAGGTAATTCCTAACGGCTTGAAAAAAGGCATCATCCCCTAATTTCCATCTAAGCATATGCAATAAATAGGACCCTTTTGAATAACTCAGCCTACTGCTAAATATACGGCTAACACTGGTAGTATCGTCAACTTTAACGGATCCATTTGACTGCGAAGTGACCGTACTCATATTTCCGGACTTCCAATTCATCCAATCGCTAGCAGCATTAAATCGTTCTCTCGCCAATCCCTCCAAATAGGTGGCAAAACCTTCATTCAACCAAATATCCTCCCAACTGCCACAAGTAACCATATCGCCAAACCATTGATGTGCCAGCTCATGACTGAGTAGGCTAAAACCAAAAGAGGTAACAAAGCTCATGGTTTGATGTTCCATACCGCCACCCCAGCCAAACTGCGCATGGCCATACTTCTCCTTGGCAAATGGATAAGGGTGGAAGATGCTGTCATAAAACTGAAGTACTTTTACCAGATTTGCCGTCCCTGATTGCGCAGCACCCAGATTTTCAGGGTAAACATAGTTGAGCATGGGCATGTTGGTGCCATCACCTAATAATACATCATCTGTATAAATAGAATAGTTGGTAACGGCTATCGCCACTAAATAAGGGGCAATTGGGTAGTTGTGTTTCCAGTGATAAGTAGTGCCGTCACTATTGGTAGATTGTCCAATGAGCAATCCATTACTGGCTGCTTTATGCTGCGTAGGAGTGGTAATAAACACATCTATACTGTCAATCTTATCGGTTAATCCGTTTTTACAAGGCCACCAATCTTGCGAACCAAATGGCTCTGACAATGTCCAAATGATGGGCGTGCCACTATGGTTAGATTGAATGAATGAACCAAAGCCACTGCTCGGAGGCACTCCATGATAAGCGATGGTAACGCTATCTAACATGTCTACGGAAAGGTCTTGCGGAATCTGAACAATGAGGTTGTAGTTGCCCTCCTTTGCGTAGGTAATATTTTGTTGGTGGTACAGGATACTATCGATAATAAAACCCTTGTGTAAATTGAAGTACATATTGCGAAGGCCGACAACATTTGAAACGAAATGACAGGTTATCATACCTCCAATTTTATTGATAGCAGGGTTAACATCCCACTGAAAGCGATAGTACTTTAAATCGAAATCGCTTTCGTGCGCCAATATTTCTGTTTCTCTATATGCTTGCATAATTTCAAATGATCGGGATTCTTTACAGATAAGTTCTTCGATATCCTGTGCATTGTTTATGAATACAATCTTAAAAATTAAAAGAAGAGAAATATAAAGCCGCCTCATAAAAATCTTTTTACAAAGATAATTTAAATCGTTTAGACGAGAATCATTGTATCTTATTTGCCAAATAAAAAAGACGTTCTTGGCTTGCTTTCTGCAATTATTACTTCCAATAAGAACAATCCGGCAATTGCAGAAAAAATATTTGTAGTTTTATGCAGAAATATTTCCCCGTGATAAGGTAAGTTTTGGATATTTATCCAATAATAAAAAGGCATTTCGACTTTTACATTATAACTAATGACAGCGCGCTCTGTGCATAGTTCTATGCAGTACCAACCCCATGACTCACTATCAAAAAATGTTTCATAAATAAGTGGCTCTACTCGATTGCAAATAAATTCATCTCCACTAACCAAGTCTTTTAATATAGCCATACTTTCCAGCTTTTCGATGAATGTTGAAATGGAGAATATAAGTTTGACTTCTTTATCCGAAATACTCCTTAGGTGATACTTTGTCCTTTTTAGGTATTGGTATAATATATCTAATTCGTAGAATTGATCTTGCATTTTCAGGTATCCTATTTCTCCAGAAAATAAGAGTTTTGCAACGAGTGTATCTGATTCAAGAACCTCAACAATACGCACATTCTTTAAATGTCCAAAGTCTATGTCCTTGATATCTGAGAAAAATGTTTTCTTTATAAAAAATCTCAACCCTAAAAGCTATACATGTAACGCCCGATTCTCTGTAGCTGCCAGGCAAGCCTCTTTGATAGCCTCTGTATAAGTGGGATGTGCGTGGCTACTTCTGGCGATGTCTTCGGCACTTGCCCTGAATTCCATAGCGATGACAGCCTCGGCAATCATGTCCGCTGCCCTTGCTCCTATCATGTGAACACCCAATATCTCGTCTGTTTCGGCATGTGCTAACACTTTTACTAAACCATCAATATCCATGCTCGCCCGCGCACGACCCAACGCACGCATAGGGAATGAGCCCACTTTATAAGGTATGCCTTGTTCTTTCAACTGTGCTTCGGTTTGCCCAACCGCTGCCACCTCCGGCCATGTATAAACCACGCCCGGGATAAGGTTATAGTTGATATGTGGATGTTGCCCGGCAATGGTTTCTGCTACAAATACGCCTTCTTCTTCCGCCTTGTGTGCCAACATAGCGCCACGAACCACATCGCCAATGGCAAATATTCCTGAAACATTGGTTTCTAAACGGTCATTTACTTCAATTTGACCACGTTCAGTCACCTGAACGCCGATTTTTTCCAGACCTAAGCCTTCCGTATAAGGTTTCCTTCCGATGGCTACCAAGCAGTACTCCGCTTCAAAACTGACTTCTTGTCCCTTCTTGTCGGTTGCTTTCAACGTAACATTGGCATCTGTAGCAGCAACTTCTGTCACCTTATGGCTGGTATAGAACTTCACGCCCATCTTTTTCATGGTTCTGCTGAGTTCCTTTCCTAAATCGGCATCCATGGTTGGCAAGATGGTGTCCATAAATTCTACGATGCTTACCTGCGTACCCAAGCGGGCATAAACCGAACCCAATTCTAAGCCTATAACACCTCCACCAATAATCAACATAGATTTTGGCAATTCCGGTAAACTCAACGCTTCCGTTGAAGTGATTACCCGTTTCTTGTCGATGGTAATAAATGGGGGACAAGCAGGTTTTGAACCGGTGGCAATAATGGTTTTGTTGGCACCAATTTCTTCCACTGAACCATCTTCTTTTTTTATAGAAATGGTATTACTCGTCAAAAATGAGCCATGTCCATTGTAAACCGTAATCTTATTTTTGTTCATCAGGTAGTCGATGCCCTTACAAGTTATGTCCACAACGCCCTTTTTGCGTGCTATCATCTGCGGGAAGTTCACCTGTGGCGTTTCTATAACTATGCCATGCTCCTTGAAAGTGTGGATGGCATTATAGTAGTGTTCTGAAGAATCTAGCAATGCCTTGGAAGGAATACAGCCCACATTCAAACAAGTGCCGCCCAAGGTAGCATAGCGTTCGATAATAGCAGTTTTAAAACCCAACTGGGCGCAACGAATAGCGGCTACATACCCACCAGGACCCGAGCCAATTACTACAACATCAAAATTTTCCATACAATACTAAAACAAAGTGCAAAGGTAAAAGGTTTCAGGGAGAATGGGAAATAATTGATGGTATTAAACTAACATAATGGAATGCTATATTTTTGTCGAGAAAATAAAATAATATTTTTTAAACGACATATTTTGTCTTATCTGACATGTAGTTTTGTTTTGGAATTAAATGCTATGGAACTCAAAAATTATCAACAATATTTAGATGACTTATTTAATGAAGGTCGTTTATGGCGTCACAGAACCTTAAGAACAGTTTTAGATGAGGATTCAACAGAATGGAAAGCAACTACCATAAAACAAAAAATAGAGATTCTAACCAAGATCTACAATGCGGAAACTGAAACGTTAAATTACTTTACACTGTACAATATTATTAGAGATTATAGAGTATTTTACTTAGAAGAAAAAAAATGTCATGTAGTTGATAGAATTTTACCAACATTAAATTATCTTTTGCAGTTTATTAAGGACAAAGAGTTGAAAAATGAAATCAACTACTTTCAAGATTGTAACTTTAATAATCCAAGAGATAAATATATACTCAAAACTTTTGACCCAGTAATTACCATGTTTATTAATGACATAAAGGTGTCTCCGCATTTCTTAATTTTGGCTATTATGATGGAGCATCCTCAATTGTATGAACTTAAAACAAATGCTATCCCTTTCTATGTAACAAAGTTTGCCCTTTCTCATTTACCGAAAGAAGCACCACATTCAATCCAGCAACTCGCCAAAATATCGCAAGATAAAATAGTAGAAATTTTTGAGACAGAAAATCTTCACGACAGAGATTATGCCCTTCGGTTTTACCATATTGTACAATACATCAACAACCATTTAGATGGCGAAGCTTCGAATATCTGGAAACATGCCCATTCAGAAAATGAACTCCTTGAAAATCTACTCCTATTGTCTTATATGTACAAAGACAAAGCAAAGAAGATAGCCCTATATTTAAAACATTTTTATAAAGCAACTAAATATTGAAAATATGAAAAAGAATGATGAAATACATCGATTCCTATTACAATCATTGTTTGGGAAAATCGAAAACAAATATGATGCAGCCATCAACAGAGCGTATAGAGATTTTAATAGAACATTGAAAGATTTTTTTAAAGAAAATAAGGATGAAAGAAAAATTAAGGTTAAAGAAAATTGGAATCTAATTATAAAGCAATTTATCAATGAAGTAAAAAACAATACCTATGAAAATTATGAAGCTTTCGATGCAATGCTTGAGAATTATTGCAAAAAATTAATTAACTCAAATATTGAGCTGTATAACAAGCTAACCATAGGGCAGGCTCAAAAGTGGTTGAATATGACTTTGAAATATCTAATTATTTTAGAAGAAGATGGCATTGAAATCAATATGCAATATTTTCATATTCCTATAGATAATGTGATTCAAGATATTTTAGAAGCAAAACTAAATATTCCAAAGGAATTTTCTACTTGGAGTCAAATTGATGATTATAAAGCATACCTTGATTATCAACAAAAAGTTAGGACTAAGTTCGTTTCAGAATATCCAATTCTAAAAGAAATGGAATTGTTTAACGAAGCAATAGCCAAATAAGAATATAAATAAACATATCATGGAACACCTTAACGAAGCAAAACTAGCTCTTCAAATAGATAAAATAAATGAGCTAATAATAAATAGCACTAGAAATTACATTGCTTATTTAAAGCACTTATTTATGATTTATTTAGATAAGCGTAGTTTGCAATATATAGCCAATCAAACCGAAGAATCCTTTTGTGTGAATTTTACTTATTTGACAATCGACCAAAAAATTATTCTTACTGAAAAGCACGAATATGATAACATGGTGAATATGCTTTTAGGATTACAAACTTTAGCCGAACCACTTTTTGATTTTGGAAATACAAACCATTGTAGATTATTGAATAATTTATTTGACAACTTACAAGAAAAGAATCAACTCAATGCATTATATGAAATTGAAAAAATAGAGATACAATTTTGTATTCTAAAAACTTATTCAACAGAAATGAATGCAAAAAACAAATTAGAAGAATGGAAAAATAAGGTGGAGGAATTTATTAATTTGTAAAAAATTAAAATAATATTATGGAAAACAAAAAGAAATTATTTGATGAAGTAATTAAAAAAGACGTTCTTGAATTTATAACTAGATTCAACAAAGAAACCGAACTTGATAAAACAATCGATGATTTACTTTATGGCTGGCGAATTTTATATAGTGATGTAAAAGAACAATGCGATGTATTATTAATTGGAATCAACCCTGGTAGTGGTGAAGATTTAGGTGCTAGAAATTATAATTTAAAACCATTAGATACACTGGAGTATTTAGACAATAGAATAAATAATTATGAATTAGCGAATTTGGTAAAAAGAATTTTTGTCAAAGTAGGTTTATTTGAGGTATTAGAAAATTCTACAATGAAAACAAATACTAAATTTTATGCTACGTATGGAACAGATGAACTAAATGAATTTGAGTATTATCTTAAACAAAAGCATTTAGAGCTTTATAATGAGTTGATGCAAAACAACAAAATTTGGATAAAGGAATTGATTAACATTATTCAACCTAAAATTATTATTGCCGAAGGCAAAGCAGCGTTTCAATATTTAGATGATGAAATTTTTACTAATGAGAACAATGATTGGACAAATACAATCACATGGAATGGTGTTGTAGGTGCATGGAAAAGAAATGATGGGATGGTTCTATTTGGATTTAGCAGACGTAGAGGAAATTATGACAATGAAATAGCAGAATATTTAAAGCAAGTATTAAATTAGTTAAATAGTTAAAATAAAAATATGGAAAATTTACATATAGAAATCTACGATGAACAATTAAAAAAAATTGTACCTCATTTTAATAATTACCCTGAGCTTTTACCACACGTAGGGAAAAACTGGATTGAATCGCCATATAAATTTTTAATCATTGCAGAAAGTCATTATATTGATAAAGATGGATTAAAGAAAACTCATTATAGTAATTGGTATGAAGAGACTTCTAACAATTTTAACAATGACAAATTAAAAGTAAATTTAAACTATTATCGTAATTATATAAATACGAGATATAATGTGAATAATTCTTTTATTGAATTTAAAAAACCATACGCACATTATTATAATATAAAAAGTGCGATAAAAGAAGTTATTGCTTTTTTCGAAGAAAAAGAATTTGTTTTTGATTATTTAGCATATTATAATTATTTCCAAAGACCTGCTTTTGTTCAGGGTGAAACTATTGATAATAATGATATAGATAATGAGAAAGCTTATAAAACACTAACTTCAATCTTAGAAATTATCAAACCAAACAAAGTAATTTTTATAAGTAAAAAGTCATTCGATGCATATAATCACTCTCGCATTATGAATAATGATCCTGTCCTAGATATTATAAAAAACAACTTTACTCCTCACGCTGGTTCTGCATGGTGGAATAAAAAATCCGTTAATTATGGTAAACATTTAGGAACTAATAAAAACAGAACTGGTAGAGAACGTTTCATAGATATCATTACCAATAAAATCTAAAATGACCATCACAGCCATTTCCGACACACACGGCTTGCACCGAAGAATAAGAAATATTCCTATGGCAGATATACTTATCCATTGCGGTGATGTTTCTAACTTTGGCAAAGAACATCAAGTATTGGATTTTTTAAATTGGTTTGCTAAGCAACCGCACACCTACAAAATATTTATAGCTGGCAATCACGATTTTTTCTTTGAACAGGATAATGAAAAATATATTCAAAAAAACATTCCTGACAACATCATTTATCTAAACGATTCGGGTTGCGAAATTGAAAGCATCAAAATTTATGGTTCGCCCATCACACCAGAGTTTTACGATTGGGCTTTCAATAGAAAACGTGGCAAAGACATCAAAAAACATTGGGATAAAATTCCTTCCGATACCGATATTTTAATTACACACGGCCCGCCGTTTGGCATTTTAGATGCCAACAAAAACCAACAGAAAACAGGATGCGAAGATTTGCTTAATACTGTACAAAAAATAAAACCTAAATATCATCTATTCGGGCATATACACGAAGCTTATGGCATCCAGCAAACCAAAGAAACATCATTCTTAAACGTGTCTATACTTAATGAACGATATCAAATTACTAACCTTCCGCATTACTTTGTATTTTAATTTATTTCAATAATAAAGAAGATTATGTCGAAAATCACATCTTTAAAAAAATACATAACTATCATTCAAAAATTAAAGATTAAGCCACATACTTATCAAGAATTGTACAATTTTTTACAACGTAAATTTGATTTCGAAGACTTAGATTTAAAATTTGACAAAAGAACATTCCAAAGAGATATAAATGATATAATGACCTTATTTGGCATTAATATTTTTTACGATAAAAAGATAAAAAAGTACCGCATTGAAGAAGAGGAAACAATTTTAAATTACCAGTTTTTAGATGCTTTTGAGTGGATTAACCTGATAAATGTAATGGATCAAGTGAAGCCTTTTATTGCTTTCGATACCCGAAATACCTCAGGTGTAGAATTTATAGGTTCGATTTTAAATGCTATACAAAATAAACACTTAGTAAAAATTGGCTATAAAAAATTTGGCTACGAAAATGAAATACATAGGATTTTAATGCCATTAGCTGTAAAACAAAGCCAATATCGATGGTATTTAGTTGCAAAATCTAAAGACGATAATGAAATAAAAACCTTTGCATTGGATCGAATGCAATCTGTAGAAAAATTAAATGAAAAATTTACGTATCCAATTCAATTTAACGTAAATGATTACTTTAATGATTGTTTTGGAGTGATCACCGCTGAACCTGAGGAGCAACCTGAAAACATTTTATTATCCTTTGATCCTATTCAAGCCATGTATATTAAAACATTGCCACTACATTCTTCACAGGTAATAGTTTCAGATACAAAAGAAGAATGTATAATTAAACTAAAGTTATTCATAACTTTTGATTTTGTTCGGGAGTTATTATCCTATGGAAAGTTAGTAAAAATTTTACAACCAGGAAGTTTGAAACGCACAATTGAATCATTTAAATAAATAAAGGTATTTCGATGTTGATTTAAAATTATCCAGAAAAAATAAACCTTGCTTTATTCGAAATTTTTTAAGCTAAGTAAAAACATCTATTTCACTAAAGAAATGATTCCAAAGAAGTTCATCACCCTCAAAATCAGGTAGGTTGGGTCAAATTCAAACCACTTTTTAGCAAAATTTGGTGAAGTTGGAAACTTGTGGTGGTTGTTTTGAAACAACTCGCCCATCAGCAAAATTCCCAATGGTTCTGTATTCTTTGATTTGTCTTTATTGTCATAGTTTGAATAACCATACTTATGTCCACACCAATTGACAATGGCACCATGTATAGGACCCATTAAAAAATGTATAGGCAGTAAAAGCAACCATAGGAAAGAAAGATTACACTTGATGATTACAAATAAGTAGAATGCCACATAAAAACCGCCCCATGCAAACCTTGTAATATAACTCCCGGCGAAGGACTCGAATTTCTCCCAAACCGGAAGGTCGTGGCAATACTTGGAGGCTGCCGTCAATTTTCCGCTTACAAAACCTGTATATATATTCTTTGTGTTCACCATCATGGTAAAAACATCTCTAAAGAAGTGCGGAGAATGTGGGTCTTTCTCGGTATCGCTGAAATCGTGGTGCATCCGATGCATGACGGCATACGCTCTCGGAACCAAATAGGAAGAACCTTGTGATAGCCATGTCATGAAATGGAGTATCTTCTCCCTAAACTTACCAGTGGTAAACATTTTATGGGAAGCATACCTGTGCAAAAAAGTGGTTTGAAAAAAAACAGAAGCAAACCAGTGCAACACGAAAAATAGGATGATATATAGCATAATACAAATATCTGAAATAATTGCCAATAATTATGATTAAAAACGTCAATTACTTCTTAGAAAAATGCTTGTCCTTACAACCCCAACAATACCTTCACCGGATCCTGACCGTAGAGCATCTTTTCCGGATTCTCCAACATGTCTTTTACGGTTACTAAGAAGCCAACACTTTCTTTTCCGTCCACAATTCTATGGTCGTAACTCAGCGCTACATACATCATCGGTCTGATTTCTACCTTGCCATTGATGGCCATCGGGCGCTCCTGAATCTTGTGCATACCCAATATCGCCGACTGTGGCTGGTTAATAATTGGCGTTGACAACAGCGACCCAAACACACCACCATTGGTGATGGTGAACGTTCCACCTGTCATGTCTTCCATGGTCAGATTTCCATCTCTGCCTAATGTTGCCAATCTTTTTACTTCCATTTCTATTTCTGCAAAAGAGAGCGACTCAGCATTTCTAATCACCGGCACCACCAACCCTTTGGGTGTAGAAACGGCAATAGAAATATCGCAAAAATCGTGGAAGATGATATTTTCCTCTTCTAAATATGCATTGATGGCAGGAAATTTCTGTAAGGCAATGGCGCAGGCTTTTGTAAAAAATGACATAAACCCTAAGCCTATCCCCTTGGTTTCTTCGAAGGATTTCTTGTATTGCTCCCGAATCTGCATGATACGGGTCATATCCACTTCGTTGAAGGTGGTGAGCATCGCCGTTTCATTTTTTGCGGCTACCAGTCGCTTGGAAATGGTTCTGCGAAGGCGCGACATCTTCTCCACTTTCTCATCTCTGGAGAAAGTTCCCGACACGGTTTGAGTAGCAATATTTGCCACAGATGCAGGCTTTTCCGCCTTTAAAGCATCTTCTTTGGTAATCCGGTTGTCTTTGCCAGTCCCTTTCACCTCTTTGGCATCGATGCCTTTTTCATCTAATATCTTTTTTGCTGCCGGAGAAGGATGGTTGGCAGCATAGCTATCTTTATTGGTCACAGGTTGGACATCAGGTTGCTTTTCTGCAACTTTTGCCACCACTTTCTCAACGGGTTGCTCACTTGTTTCGGTAGCCGTTTGACTTGTATCGACGATACAAACGACGTCCCCAATTTTGAGGTCTGACCCGGCTTGAGCAACTATCTGCAATACACCTGCTACCTCTGAGGGAAGTTCGAAAGTGGCTTTCTCGGATTCTAACTCACATAATGGCTCATCAATTTTTACGAAATCGCCATCTTGTTTTAACCATGTTGAAAGGGTTACTTCTGCTACTGATTCGCCAACGCTTGGCACTTTTATTTCTACTTTGCTCATAATGTACATTTCTTATTTAACTTCTCTTAATAGAATTTCTGAATTAGCTTAAATCTTATGCTAACGCCTTTTCTACCAAACCTTTTTGTTCTTTCTCATGCAACTTACTGAATCCGGTTGCAGGTGAAGCGGCTGTAGGTCTGGAAATTACATCGTGAATCTTATCGTAATTCATCCGAACGAAAGACCATGCGCCCATATTTTGCGGTTCTTCCTGTACCCAAACGGCCTTAGCTTTTGAATATTTCGCCAGCACAGCATCTATTTTCTTGGCTGGCAAAGGATAAATCTGTTCTAAGCGCACTAATGCAATGTCATTTATTTGATTCGCATCCATTGTTGATTTTATATCATAGTATATCTTTCCGGAGCAAAAAACTACTTTTCTTACCTTATCCGCTTTTTCTGTTGGTTCATCTACCAAAATCTCTTCAAACTTACCATTTAACAGCAATTGGATATCTGAAACGCATTTAGGATGGCGCAGTAGCGATTTAGGTGACATATTCACCAGTGGCTTCCTGAATGGCAATGCCTGCTGGCGCCTAAGTGCGTGAAAAAGATTTGCCGGTGTAGTGATATTGGTTACAAACATATTGTCTTCACCACACAACTGTAAGAAACGTTCCAAGCGCGCACTGGAGTGCTCCGGGCCAGCCCCTTCGTAACCATGTGGTAGCAATAGCACTAATCCACTTTGTCGATTCCATTTCGTCTCGCAAGATGCAATGAACTGATCAATGATGATTTGTGCGCCGTTGTTGAAGTCGCCAAACTGTGCTTCCCAAATCGTCAAGGGTTTTGGGCTGGGTAGTGTATAACCAAACTCAAACCCTAATACACCATATTCGGAAAGATGTGAGTTGAAGATTCTAAACTTGCCTTGCTGACCAGTTTCATCGATATAATTGAGGCGATTATACTCTTCGTTGGTAATTTCATCATACAACATAGCATGTCTATGACTAAAAGTACCTCTCTTTACGTCTTCGCCACTCATGCGCACATCTGCGCCATCCAATAATATCGAACCGTAAGCTAGCAACTCTCCCGCTGCCCAGTCGATATTGGATTGTTCTTTCATGAGCGCCCGTCTGGCATCTAGCATTTGCTGAACTTTCTTTAGTGGATGGAATCCTTCAGGAACTTTCACCAAGGCTTTGATGATTTTCACCAGATTTTCCTTGGAAATAGCTGTATTGGGCGACTGTTCAAAATCTTCCGGTGTTGACCTGCGGAGTTTCTGCCATTCTAATTCTGTCGCTTGCGGCTTATAGGGTTGAGGATTTTGTTTGTTTTCATCTAATCGCTCTTGCAACTCCTTCCAGAAGTCCTTTTCCATATTTGCGGCCAATTCTTTCTCGGCTACTGCCCAATCTGCCAATTTCTTATTATATAAATCGCGAACGCCCACATGGTCTTTGATTAGGTTATACATCTGTGGTTGCGTATAATGCGGATCGTCTCCTTCATTATGTCCCCATTTTCGGTAGCAAACCATATCTACAAATACATCTTTATTGAAGCGTTGGCGATATTCTGCTGCCAACTCCGCTACATATGTTACCGCTTCTACATCGTCGCCATTTACGTGAAAAACGGGACATTGAATGGTGGATGCAATAGAAGTACAGTAATTTGAAGTTCTGGCGTCATCGAAGTCTGTAGTAAATCCAATCTGGTTATTGATGACAAAATGTATGGTGCCTCCAACGGTATAACCTTTGAGGTTGGCCATTTGCAACACTTCATAAACAATACCCTGGCCTGCTACAGCAGCGTCGCCATGTATGGTAATGGGAAGAATTTTATCGTAGTCGGAATTATAGATAGCGTCTGCCTTGGCTCTACAGAAACCTTGTACAACAGGGTTAACAGCTTCCAAATGCGATGGATTTGGCAATAATTTCATATACACGTTCTTTCCATCCATCGTATCATACTGTGAGGAATAGCCCAAGTGGTATTTTACGTCTCCCGTACCGGAAGAAAAATCATTCGGTGCGATACCTTCAAACTCAGAAAATACCTGCTCGTAGGTTTTGTTCATGATATTGGTTAACACATTGAGGCGACCTCTGTGTGCCATACCGATAACGATTTCTTCTACCCCTAAATTGGCGGCAACATTTATCATAGCATCCAACGCCGGAATGGTAGATTCTCCTCCTTCGAGGGAGAATCTCTTTTGTCCAATGAATTTAGTACCCAAGAATTTCTCTAATACAGCCGATTCATTTAACTTAGATAGGATTCTTTTTTTCTTTTCGATAGGATGTTCGTAGGCGATGTAGCCGTGTTCTATTTGCTCTCTCAACCATTTTCTTTCTTCACGATCTAAGACATAGTTATATTCCCAACCGATGGTTCGGGCATATATTTTTTTGAGTCTTTCCAGTATGGTTCTGAGTGTGGCTGTGCCAATACCTATTTCATTCCCTGAAATAAATGCTGTATCCAAGTCCTCTTCGCCCAGTCCAAAATAATGCAACTCCAAATCAGCATGCCTGTCTTTTCTGGGTCTAAGCGGATTGGTATTCGAGATGAGATGACCTTTATTTCTATAGCCATGTATCAACTTGAGTACTGCAAATTCTTTGGGATTAAAGGAAGCATTTGTTGACAGCTGCTCGTTATTTATGATGGCATAATCGAAGCCGCTAAAGAACTTTCTCCATTCAGCATCGACGCTTTCGGGATTGCTCTTAAATTCTTTATATAAAGCTTCAATATATGAAGGATGTGCGTTGGCTATAAATGAAAAGTCTTGTGCCGACATATATAATCTTTTTTTTGTGCAAATATCGCAATTAATCAATAAAATTTGGTCTTAAACCTTATGTTTCCCAAATATTAACCTTATTTCAATAAAAAAAGTTTATAGAAAATCGTTTTTTACTTTAAAAAATAATCTTACCTTTGCATCTCCAAAATTAAATTAAAGAATGGCACATCATAAGTCAGCAAAGAAAAGAATCAGACAATCTGGAAAAAGAAGGTTGTTAAACAGATATTATGGTAAAACTACACGTAATGCAGTACGTAAGTTGAGATCGTTGGAAAAGAAAGAAGATGCAACAGCATTATTGCCAAAAGTTATCTCTATGGTAGACAAATTAGCCAAGAGAAATCAAATACACAAAAACAATGCTTCCAACCTAAAATCCGGGTTGATGAGAAGAGTTGCAAAATTATAATCCATTTTTCGTGGAATTTTATAGAAAAGTGTATCTTATATAAGGTACACTTTTTTGTTTATGAGAAATTTGAATAGCAATGCCATCCGCAATTGGGCAGAAAACGACCGCCCAAGAGAAAAGTTAGAAAAATTTGGACCTAAGGCGCTCACTGATGCAGAATTATTGGCGATACTTATCCAAACGGGTACTCCGCAAGAATCTGCCTTGGATCTTGCCAGAAAGGTATTGTCAAAAGTTGAAAACAAGCTATATTATCTTGGGCGTAAAAATATCCGCGAACTGATTGAAATCAAAGGAATTGGTCCAGCAAAAGCCATTACCATTGCTGCCGCAATGGAACTTGCCGGAAGATACTCGGCACATCATGTAGATGATAAACCTATTATAAATAATAGTCAGGTGGCATACAAAATTTTCTATCCGGAATTACATAATTTGTCACATGAAGAGTTTTGGGTGGGCATACTCAATTATAAACTGCAACTCATAAAAAAGTGTTGCATCGGTAAAGGGGGGATGAGTAGTGCTATTGTTGATACAAGATTGATTTTTCATGAGGTGTTACTACATAAAGGTACGGGATTATTACTTTGCCACAATCATCCTTCCGGAAATCCACAGCCCAGCGTTGAGGACAGACGACTTACGGAACGGATAAGGGCGGGATGTGAAATTTTCGATATCCAGTTCTCCGACCATATCATTATTGCGGGACAATCATACTATAGTTTCTCGGATGGTTGCTAAATAAAAAGGGTTGGCATACACCAACCCTAAAAAATAAGCCCCTTCATTAACAAAAATTACTTTAAATTAAAAGTTTCCGTTTGATAATAATATCAAAGATATATTAAATTATAATGACTATCCGTAATAATAAATAAATTTAGTATATTTGTACATGAAGATATCTGAATTTTATAAACTATACTCTGATGAGGAATCTTGTAAATTGAAATTCAAGCAAATCAGAGACCAACAGG
>JAIBAX010000032.1 GCA_019694955.1 Chitinophagales bacterium
GGTTCTAATCCAAGAATAAACTTCTGTATTTTATAACATTCCAATTTTACTAGGTGCTTATAGCTTACCTGTTTGTCTAAAGTCCTGTGTTTTATAGTTTCAGAAAGCTTCTCTTCCCAATTTCTGACAAAAATTTCTTTACCTGTTTTATTCAATACACAGCCATTCATGGATTTGTCAAAATGCTTTTCTTGTAAAGCTTTTGTATTCAATACTTTAAATATAAGCCTATCCACCAAAATAGGCTTAAACACCTCAGTGATATCTAATGCTAGTGCATATCTGCGATATCCCGGTTCATGTAAAAACGAAATTGTAGGGTTGAGTTGTGTGTGGTATATCTGCCCCAAGCACATGGCATAACAAAGTGAATTGCCAAAGCTTATCAATGCATTTATCTCATTATCGGGTGGTCGTTTAACACGTTGCTGGATTTCAAAATCATGGATGATGGAGTTGAAAGCTTCATAATATACTTTTCGGATATTTCCTTCTATTCCCATCAAGGTGGGAATATCTTCTACATTTTTTAGTAATGAAATGAATCCGGATATTTTTTCGATGTATGGTTCGAGATCACGTCCCCTGTTTTGGTAGTACTTAAGGTTCCGCAACATATTTGCAGCACCTCCTTCAATGAATGCCTGTGCAAGCACAATTCTTTTCTTTTTATTCAGATAAAAGCGAGTTTGCTCAATCTGCATTTTCCCTGCCAATAAATAATCTTTGGGCATGAAGGAGCCTGTATAGTGTTCGTAATAATCAAAGAAATGAACGGCGATACCCGCCTTCCCCAAGAAATTATACAATGCCGAGTTAGCATCCAAAGAACCAAAGCAATACAAAGATTCCACACTTTCTACGGGAAGGTATTTCGCCGGCGAAGTATTTCCATGTTCATCTGTTGCAAGAAAACATAGTGTTTGGTCTTTCCGGCTGAGTCTTCCCGGATTAAATAGGTAATAGGCACGTTTCATATTTGTTCGTCTGAATAGCAAAAATCATAATAACTGCATTGTTGACACCTCTTTAATCTAATGACTGGTGGGCATTGCGTTGATTGCACAATAGAAGATATATCCTCCTCCCAAGCGGCAATTTCCTCTATGTCTTTCGGTTCAAGGACGACCTTTTCAGTATGTCGCTGTTTGGGGTATTCCAAAATACCCGTTGCTCCTTCAATGCCGTGTTTTTGTAGTATAAAAAGATAATACTTCACCTGAGCGATATGGGCATGCTCCATTTTTGAAGATTTTTTTATTTCGTGTACTACTTTTTCTTTAGCATCATAAAAATCAATTTTTATAGAGCCGATTTGAAGTTCTGTATATTTCTCAGGGCGAAACGGATAAGTGGTTTCACCTATCAGCTTTCCTTCCAATACCACATCCGAAGTATGCTCCATGATAATTCCATTCGCATGAAGCCAAAGTTTGCGATGACAGAGATGGTAATAGTTGATATATGTTGCGGTGATATTCATATGTTTTCTTCAGTTTTTTTAAACCAGACCTGACAGGTTTTGGAAACCTGTCAGGTCTGGTTTGGACCTGTCAGATCTTGAATTCGATATATGAGTTGATTTTATGTCTTTAGAAATTAAAGGAGTGCAAGTTTTTGTATTGGTGATGGAATGAAAGCAAAGCTTGCTTGTTGCCAAAATAGTTACTTAGATATTGCTTATTGACCCTTGTAGGTTTGTTGTGAAGATATGCGTGAACAGAACTATGTGCCAGTCGAAAATATCAGTACAAAATCCGTGATGAATGGGATTATAGTGAATATAGGCTATTAATTGTAAAAAATAATCTTCTTCAGTTATTGGCTTGCGTTTAAATTGCCTCTCAAAAAGTGACCCTCTCCGCAGATACATCTTATTGTAAGCTTTCGCATAGGCGTTGAAGAAATTACTAAACTGTAAAGTTATTAGACCTGACAGGTTTTCGAAACCTGTCAGGTCTATATTCGCTTGAAGGGTTGGTTTTTTCAACTGCAAATGCTGTAAAACGGTTTGCTCATCCCTTATGCGTACCATTAAATGGAAGTGATTCGGCATAAGGCAATATGCATAAGTATCTGCAATAGGATAAATATATGCTCCATATTTTCTCAGGAAATAATAATAGTTTTCATCACTTCTAAACAAATTTTCAGCACCATTGGCATGGTTATAAATATGGTAAACGGTATCTGGAAGAAGTGGGTATTGCTGCATATGTTGGGTTTATTACACCTGACAGGTTTTCAAAACCTGTCAGGTGTATGGTGGTTTTGATTGATTTTTCATCGGATTACATGTAAGAAGTATGTTCTATATTATCACAATTAAAATGTATTCAAAGCTTGAATGACAGTTGTATTTGATATAAATGCTATTAAATAATTACTGATTTTCATAATCGAATTTTTCCATTACATTAATTAAATATTTTTCTGCTTCATCTAAAGCATTGGATACACCCTTTATACCCGAAATATAACCCGATGCGATGGGAGTAATGAATAATTTGGCATTAGTAGTCTCATCAATTACTGGAAATGCCGTTGGGCGCTCAGTATCATCTCGTAATTCTCCACGAATGGTGTAAGCAATTTGATTGGCATTCTCACTGATAGCAATTGCTAAAGTCTCCATTAAACTAAAAGTACGTGCTTGATTGGACGTGATACGCCAATTTATCAAAGCATGAGCCAATGCAGGAATAATTTCCTTTCGCTTTTCTTCAGGACAAATCAAGCATTTTCCAAAAATATTTTTGCCCTCTATCCAGCCTTCGGCACGAAGTTTTTCTTCTATCTTTGGAAAAAGTTCTGGTTCGAGTTTATTTGTAGAGACACAAAAAAGAGTACGCAAATCAATTGCGATATCATAGGTAAAAAGACCTGTTGCTCGTGATTGCTTAGTTGGGTTATAATACTTTGCCCCTAAACTTCTATTATTACTAGATAACCAATCTTCTAATGCATCTTGTTCGATAAGAGTACGTTTTCCTTTGTCGTCAGTAATATAAACATTAACATTGTGATGCGAACTCATGCTTGACCTGTCAAAAGCAACTGCTTCTCCTTCATTATCTCTTTCAAGTCCGCCTAGAAGTGGATGTAACGGACGCATGGCAGAAATAGATAAAGGACTTCTTCTTTTTACAGTCATTGTGTCTTTTTCAGCCTTCATATAGCCTCCTAAAAGTTGGTCGGTAAAGCTAGGGTCGCATGGTGAATGAGGTTCTTTCATTTCTGCAAGGTCTTTTTTATTAATCTCCCAATTGAAAGTCATGGCAGCGAAAGGCATATCAAGGGCTTCGATAACTGAGCGTTTTACCTGTTGTCCACTTGAATAAGCCATTTTTTTACCAAATTGTGGGTCAGTATAATATTTTTGACCATCATTTACTGCAAATACAGTGTGTTCTGCATGGCGTAAGCCACGTAAATAAATAAAATGTGATTGTTTCATAATTTTTAAAATAATTTAGTTTGATGTATGAAATTTCTGATAAACGTATTCAAAGCGAATAAGTGTGACAAACAAAGGAAAATTGTCTGCTGGCATTTTTACAATTTGTTCTACTACATTTTTAAATGTCTCAGCATTATTTGCATCTATATTATCACTCAATCTGTCAATGAAATTTTTGAGATTTTTCGTTTCCAAAAGTTCTTTTGAACTTTGATTTTGAGTATTTTTCCCTCGATTAGCATGTACTCTTTCAAGTGAAATCAATGCCTTTGCAACATCCGTTGCCAATTGTAAAAGTTCTGTTTTGTTTAACATGGCTATAATCCATAATTTATATAGTGAATAAATAATATAAGAATTTTCATCCGTGAATTTATAGTCTTTACCTCCAGCGTAATCCACAGAACCTTTGGGCATAAACTCACGTAGTTTTGCAGGTTCTAAGGCTTTTAATCCAATCGTTCCCATTTTACAAGCATTCTTGAAGGTGTAGAAAGTTTCTAATTCTCCAATTTGCTTGTCTAATAATACACTATCTTGCTGATTAATAAAAACTTTATCTAATAGTTCATAAGGTCTCCTTACTTCATACAAATAAATATTAATAAATCCCAAAGTAGTGTTGGTTTGAGAAAGATTGTAGGCATAAACCGTTATCATTTGGTCAGAGTGAAATTTTTTTGAAAGCGCAAATATCACTTTTGTCCAATTTTGAGTAGGAATAGCAATTTTACCTAAAACTTCTTCTGTTTCGACATGAAAGCCTTGTATTTGGTTGGTTTCGTCATATATTTTATTCAAAAAGTGACAAATCCAATGCCCGTTCCAAGTTTCAATTTGCTTGTCTTTGAGGTTAGGCGTTTGCTTTAAGTAAGTGCGATAATGTTTCCAACCTTCAAAAAGGTTTAACAAAATAATGGGCTTTTCAATTAACATTACTAAGCCTCCGCTCACGCCAATACCTAAGGCTTCACCAATCCAAGAAGCGTATATTTCCTCATTGTTAGGCCTGAAATTCATGCTTGTAAGCTGTCCTGTTGAGGTTGCCATGATTTCTTTGGCAGCATAACCGACATAAATTGCACCACTTGGCACACCTGCTTCTATTTCCCTGACTAAATTTTTATATTGCGCATTGCTTTTTCCTCCATGCAATTTTACATCTTCTTCTCTTGGTTTTTGAAAAAAAGGCGAATTTCCAACGTGCATTAAGTGACTTTCATCTTGAAAAAAACAAGGGAACATGACTTCCTCAAAAAACTGACGTGCGGAATAATCATCAGGCTTGTTTTCTCTTTCCCGATATAGCTGTAAGAATTTTTTTCCAATATAACTTGTGTACATATTTTATAAAATATAATCGTGTTCAATAATTTGTAATCCTAAAATTTTATAATCTTCTTCTGCTTGCGGAATAACAAATGGATAAGCTCCGACTTCTAATTGCTCAAATTTTGGCTTGTGCCATTTGATTGTATTGTAATTGACTGGAATTTCCAAGTAAAGCCTTTCTTCCCAATTTCCATTTTTATACGCTTCTTTATCACATTCTAAAATACAAGTCGCACTTTCAATCTCCAATGCATCCACTAAGACGGCTTTCTTGTAGTTGCAAAGTTCTTTTATGCTGTATTTCCCATTTTTATAAATCAAGTGTACATCAATCGTTTTGGTCTCTAAAGTAGGATAAACAGCATCAATTTTTTCTTGTAAATGAATTTCTTTCAGCACATTAAAATTTTCAGGTAATTGCTCAAAACTTGCTTTGAGTACATCCATATTGTAAGGCATGACTTTTCCGCTTGGTTTAATAATATGGATTGGTTTATACTTTCCTATTGTATTTTCGTTACGTTTTCTATTTACTCGACCAAATCGCTGTATCATGCTGTCCAATGGCGCACATTGTGTAATCATTCTATCAAATGAAATATCCAAGCTTACCTCGACCACTTGTGTTGAAACGACAAAGCAAGCCTCGCGTCCAAAACCATATTTTGCATCAAATTCTTCGGTTAGTTCTTTTTCCAATCGGACTCTATCGCCTCGCCTAAATCTGCTGTGTATCAACATTGATTTTACATTTGGAAACTTCTCGACCCATTCTTGATAAGCGGTTTGAGCCTTTTTAATCGTATTGTAAATGATTAATACTTTTTCTTTTGCATCAAAAGCCCCTTGTAGAATCGGAATTATGGCTTCTTCATCTTCGATTTTGTCTATTACGTGCCTATCAAAAGTATCAAGCGTTTTGTCGGAAAGTTTAACTTCATACACTTCATTTTCTCCACCTAAAATAATTTTTAGTTCGTTGTAAAGTACACTTGGCATCGTTGCTGTTCCGATATGAATACGACAATCCAAACGAAGTAATGCTTTTACAATTTCTAAAACCATTGCACGAGAAACGTCAGAATAGGTATGGATTTCATCTAAAATTACATCCGTTCCTTGCACGTCTAACATGACTGTTTCAAACCCCGAAGTGCCAAAAATAATAGCAGCTAATTGATGTGGTGTTAAGATTTTGACTGAAGAACCGGCCAAAGGCTGTAAGATTTGTTCATCAAGGCGATTTTTAGCTACGATTTTTGATGTTGCATGAAGCAAACGAATGTCCTTGTTCGGTACGACACTCTTTATCCTATTGTACATTGCATTAATAGATGCTTGGAACGGCAAAGTGTAAAAAACACGCCCTTTTGTTCTTCTTAGCAAAAAGTCAGTTTTTCCTGCACCAGTAGAAGCAACAACTAAAGTATGCCTTCGGACATCATCTGTTGAAATTTCTGACAAAGGATAAATCCAGTATTTGCGTTTTTCATCACGATAAAAATTTAAGTTGGGCGTTTCAAAAAGTGGTTTAAGTTTTTCTTCCGTTTGATGCATAAACGCAGATGCAAAATGGTCAGCCGATTTTAGTAAACCTCGTAACGGCGAAAAACCAAATCTTTTACTTTCGCAATAATCTACCACATAATCTAACGCTTTTTTTGCCTCATCTCTTGAAATTTCTCGAATCGGCAAATCAAAATACGCCAAAATTTGCAATCCATAACTACACCAATCTTCCCAGTCTTTTAAGTGATTGTCAATTGTTTCTCTTTGAGTGTTTACTAAATCAAGAATACCTCTTTCACTTGGGTCGTTTTCGATGGACTTATGATGAGCAATTACCAAATCAATCAAGGTATTCCATTCTTCTGTTGCAAAACAAGGCAAAAAAGCCAACGATGATATTTCGTGGCGGTGGTCAAAATTATATTCGTTTTCTTCTAACAATGTTGCACCATTTACCTTAGCAATTTTTCTTTGAAAATGGGGATGCGCTTTTCCTAAATCATGCAAAATTGCACCTTTTCTACAAAGTGATATATCAAAATCAAAAGCATATTTTCTAGCAAACAATTCAATTGCCATAGTGACTTGTTGGGTATGCTCCAGCAAGGTTAAACTGCCATAATTGGCACTTTTGGCTAAGATTTCATGCAATTGTTTCATTAACTTTCTCTGATTGGGTTGCCAAAAACCTTCAGTTCTCCAAACATTTCCGCAGCATTATCAAAGCGATTATGACCGACTTTGAAGCCATTTTTAGCATCGGAAGTTAATAACTCAAAGCCATTTATTGTATCGAAGCCATTTTTTTCAATTTCAAATTGTTCCATTGGGAAAACCAAATCTTCGTTTCTACAAAGGCAAATTGTTTGCTCCATTGCTCGGTCAGCGTCACTTTTGTTATCAAAGGCTAAATAAAGATTAGGATGGAGCATAACCCCACGTAGCAAAATCCCCATATTGGTTTTCCATTGACCTTTATCTTTATAGATATCAATTCCACCTTTCGACCAAGTACGCTCTTGCTGCATATCTAAGCCTTGATAATTTAGACGATAGCGCTTGATTTTTAATACCTTTCCATTTGTATCTTTACTCTCTAATAGTTCAGGAAAGAGTTTTTTCTCGATACCTTCTACAATCGAAGGTGTCAAAAATTGTTGAGTATAAGTTTCACTATCTCTAACCGCAGTCCAAGGCTTTATATAACCAAATGGACCTTCATATTTAACTACATAATATTTTTCCATAATATACCTTACATTAAAAAACCAAAACCAATACCAGTGCTATTGCCTATTCCAACATTCCAAGCAAAGGCAATTTGCTCAGGTGTTCCATAAATTCTCACAGGACAATAACTTGCTTTAATATTTATTCCATTATAATTGATTTTTTTTGTTCCAATTTTTTCGAAATCTTTTATAAACTCTACTTGAACACTATCTGACTCCAATCCTGCAAACTTCAATTTGTGCTTTAATGTTTGCGTCATTAAATTATTACTCTCATTATCAGTATATAAGTAAAATTTATGTTCTTTATTAATTGTCCTTTTAATAAAGACGGGACTCCCTAAATAAAAGGTTGTTGGGTTTTTGTGTATTGGGCTTTCTTGAATTGTCATTGATATTACATTCATTCCAAAAGCAACACTTGTGTCTTTTTGTATTCCTCTTATTAAATTTTTAATTAAAGCGGTATCGTGACTACTAATATGCCAAATTGCGCCATCTGGAAAATTAAGAGTTCCATTTTCAAATTTCCCATTCTGCAGCCATGAAAAAGAATACAATGACAATCCATCATGAATCGAATTGTTTCCTAGCCATTTGTGAAATGTACCGACTAACTTATTCTGATAATTAAATGCAACATTATCCGTATTCGAGCTAAGTCTTAAAGTTATTCTCATTGGTATTTATTTTATCATCATTTAATTCACCCAACAAACATAGCACGCTACCTTATGCAGAATTTGCTATAGTGCTCAATTTTATTTCATTTATTTTTTCTTGAAGTGCTCTTTTTAGGTGTTCTTCCTTTATGTCTATGATAAAATGACTGTATCCTAACAAGAAGCTGATTAATCCCAGATAGGTATGGTTGGCTTTGCATTTCAATACATATGTATCTGTTTGGTCTTCTCTGGTGATATGGTTTAACGTCAGCGGGAAGCGTTCTGTAAGTTCATTGTAACCGCCAATCTTCATTCTTATGGTCACATCACATTGCTGTTGCTCTACGATGCCAAAGGGATCTGTGGGGATGATTCTGTGCAAGGTTTCGTGCGACCACGGTTCTGCTGTTAGTGATACGCTGCCGATACGAGATAGCTTAAAATGTCTGATGGCACGTGCTTCAAGGTCGTAGGCTTGCAGGAGATCTTCTTTTATCATGATATGGTACCCCTCTACTTTCCTGTCGCTGATGCGGCCACTATTGGTGGAGTGGTACTCATTGAGCAGTACGCTTCGTTTTTCTTTTTTGGCTTGCTCTAGCAAATTTAACTTTGTTAGGAAGGAGGGATTGAAAAATAGCTTATTCCATCGGGAGATGTCGTAAATGTTTTCAAGTTTGTGTAGGATATGTTGTTGCCGCTTGATGTCTAGGTTCGCTTTTCCAATGGCTTCTTTTATTTGCTCTCTTTCCTTTTCTGTAAAGTACAATTGCTCTTTGAGGTACTCGAATACTTTATTTTCTTTAAGGGCATAAGTGAAATTCTTGTCCATTTCTATTTCAAAATGTTGATTCCTTAAGATGTCAAATATTCGGGTAATCGTATCTTTAGATTTGTTGATTTTTGTCGCCAGTGTTTCTTTTTTATAGAAAAATGGGCGTTCCATTAGCAATCGCAACACATACAATACATCTTCTCTAGGTTTTAAGTCTTTCATTGCGGTAGTATTTAAGGAATTATTTCTACCCAACCCATCCCTAAGGTATTTTCTTCACCTGCTCCGGCATAATAGAGGGTGCGGTGTATGGGTGCCGGGGCATCTAGTGCAAAATCATATCTATAGGCGATACTTTTAATGATGTCTCCATTTTTTGGAACGTTGAATCTTTGACTGCGTATGTCAGACTGTAGCGTGAATTGAATAATATGTTGGCTTTGTCCTTCTGATAAGACCTGATTAGATGCCTGCAATTTGTGCATTAAGTTTCTGATAAGCCTCCTTCCATAGTCAGACGTATCATTCGGACTAATGTATTGTTGGTGTTTGCCTTTTTCTAGCGAAGGTAACGATATCCTTGCTCCAGTGATTAGGCGATAGTGCATGGTGCCATCTACAAAATGTGGAGGTTCTGCTAAAACAATCTCCGATGCGCTAACAGGAATTTTTATTCCGTGCTTGAAATGAAATGTATGTTGGCTATTCAGGAAGCACCCTGTGACAAACGATTCTAAGATTTCCGGCAATAGAAACGATATCGTTATTTCTGAATGATTGTTTGTAAATCGATAGCCATTTAGTTCTTGCTTATAAGGGAAACTCTGCCATCTCCCAAAACTGAAAAGTTTAAATCGCTTGCCACCAAGTGTATAGCCGACGTCATGAAGTTTTGTTGCCAGGTCGTGATCATGTCGGGAAAGCGTGCGATATATCCATTCTTGAATGGCGTATTGATAGTCAAACGGCACTAGAATGTTTGAGGCATGTTGGAGTCTTATTTTTAATCTCATAAAAAAGGCTTTAATGATGGGTAAATCATGAAAATAATCTTTGTAAGATAAAAATAGTGAATGTTATTTAACTTTTATTCGAGGATTAGCAAAAGTTATACACATAAAATATGACATATATGTCTTATTTGCTAATTGACTTCTTAGGTATTATATGAGGGCATAATTAAATCTATACTATAAAATATTTTTTCAATAACGCTAAGCAATGGGTATGGCATAAAAGATCTTACAAAATGTTCGTTAATAGAGAACGGGCTCTTTATCTTCGAAGATTACTTCCACTTTATTGGCAATTTTGCTAAAAATGGGATAGTTCATTTCTTTGAAAGTGCTTCTTTCTACAATGAGGTTTGAATTTTTATGTGCTTGGTGTTGTGGAGGAAGGGTAGCTAACTCTTCAGGAGTAAAGGGTTTTGCTAATAGTATTCTTTTGATATACGTGCCGCGTTTGTATTTGGGTTCTAAATTGTTCCAATTGACACCTTTTTCAAGCATCATTTTGTCTTGCATTTCATTTCCGCTCAGCTTTTCCAATGATTTGTGTGAAAATAGACTTCGTGCTAACATTGAAATACTATTTTTGGTTGCATCATTTTCTCTCCATAAAAGTTGTACACAAGCATCATGTAGGGTAGGTGTTTGGTATATCCGACAATCAAAATTTGCTGTCTTTTGGTGATGCGGGAGGTATTCTTGTCTATTTTCATTAAAATAGGAAACACATTTTCCGGTAAGCTTGGATAGTATCTTTTGCTTTTTTCCGTCGTTATAAATGGCGGATTTTTTATCCGGGCTATATAAGATTAAAGTTATTTCGTCGGATTGGGTGTAGCCAACAATAGCATTCGTTTCCTTTACAAGAAAGGAAGTTGTATCTATCATTAATTGAGTTAGGTTTTCATCAAAGGGGCGTTTTAATCCCTTTGTCCATGTGTGAAAATTGTTTCCATCCAGTCTGATAATAACGGGTAGTGTTGGTATCATTATTTCATTAGAGAAATTTTTCTCTAACCATTTACACCAATCTCCTAATGTTTTGTAGTCCATATTCCTTTTAAAAAATTACCACTTGAAGGGTTCGAACCCTTCAAGTGGTATCCTTATTAAATTTTAATAGAAGAATTGCTCCAGAACAATTTTTCCATCTTTTACTTCATATACGGCGATTTCATCCATGTTGATTCTGCCTTGTCCTTTGATGGTTACGTCCATGCCCATGCCTACGCTGAAGAAGTTGCCGCCAATCACGGGTGGTGTACAAAAACCACCGTGCAGTTGTTCTACCATCTCGTTCCATTTTTTGCCTTTTTCTTTGATGGCTGCTATTCCTTCGGCAGGTGGCCAATTAGAGTGGCTTGGTTCTATGCTCCTCGCATTGTCTGCAAAGAGTTCATCTTGAATAAGATCCCATCTTCCTTGTTGGGTGAGTTCTTCAAATCTTTTAGCAATTTCTTGTATTGTCATAATATATAGTTTTTATGGTTCTTAATTTCCGGCGTGTAATGCCATTCTATTTCCTTCTGTATCGATAAAAAAGGCCATATAGCCAATATCGTCGCTGATTTTTGTTTTTGGCATGATGACGCTGCCGCCGTTTGCTTCAATTTTGTCAATAACCGTTTGGATGGTTGGATTTGCGTTGAGGTAAATAATGGCACCATCTTTTGAAGGTTGGTGCATGTCACCTTTAACTAGCGCACCTGAAACTTTTCCACCACCTTCTTCACCCGGGAAAAAGGCCATGTCCATGCCCATCATATTCATGCATTGAAAATCAATGTCGAAGAGGGCGCTGTAGAATTTTTTGGCGCGTTCAAAATCTACTACCGGAATTTCAAACCAGTTTAAGGCGTTTGTTTTGCTGCTCATTTTTTCCATAAAATAATTTTTTTTGTTAATAATAGGCTTACTTGCAAAATGCAACCAAATGTACATAATTATTTTTATATCACGTATATTTGTTAGAAATTATGGAAAGAAGATCTGATTGTCCGTTGAATTGCTTCCTTGAGTTACTCGGGGACAAGTGGACATTATTGATTCTTCGGGATGTTTTGTTTTTTGGGAAACGGCATTTTTCAGAATTTTTAGCATCACGTGAAAGCATCGCAACGAATATCTTATCAGATCGGTTGTCAAGTTTGGTCGAAAATGGATTTTTGGTGAAAGCACCCGATGCATTCAATAAACAACGCAATAATTATTTACCGACAAAAAAGGCGGAAGGCCTAAAGCCTGTGTTGATGGCAATAGCAGATTGGACGATTGCACATGAGGAGGGTGTTATGGATATTCGGAAGGGGTAAGTATGTCTAGAAAACTTAAATGATTGAGTGTTTTTCAAATCAAGAAATTTCTCCCGTATGGGTAGGTATAAAGGTATGCAGATGTGCCACACTTCAAAAGTGTAGCACATCTAAACGCATGAGTGGGTGTAGCGGTACCGTGTACAAGCGGAACACACGACCCGACCGATAGGGAAGGGGCATGCCACGCTATAACAAGGGTGTATGGCTTACCAAAATGCCGTCTTCATCCACATAAACAAATTCCCCGGGATGGAAATTGACATTGGCGAAATTGACGGGCTCGTTGAGCAGTCCTGTATTTCTTTTTACCGTTTTTGTAGGGTTGGTATTCAGCGCACGAATGCCGATTTCCATTTCATTGATGGGAGCGGAATCGCGGATGCAGCCGTATACGATGATGCCTTCCCACTGGTTGTTTACGGCAGCGGCAGCAATCAGGTCGCCCACCAAGGCGCAACGCAGTGAACCACCGCCGTCAATAACGAGTACCTTCCCTTTGCCGTTTTCTTTGCGAAGGGTATCGCCCACTAAGGTATTGTCTTCGTGGCATTTGATGGTGACGATTGCTCCGAAATATCTCTTTTTGGCACCATAGGATTGGAACATGGGCGTACACACTTGTACGTTCCCTTCGTGTGCATCGTATAAATCTGCTGTTTGAAACATATTTATTGTTTTTGTTATGGTTGTTTAGTATTCAAAGATGCCGTGTTCGCTCTCAAGGGTGAGTTTTTTATCTGTTGAGGGTGCTATTCTACCGATAATTTTTGCTTCTACGCCGAATTTCTTGCTGTGATGAATGAGCTTTTCGGCTGTTTTCTCATTGGTATATACTTCCATGCGATGTCCCATGTTAAACACTTGGTACATTTCTAGCCATTCTGTGCCGGAAGTAGCTTGTATGAGTTGGAACAAAGGTGGGCATTGAAAGAGGTTGTCTTTGATAACATGACCCGAGTCGATGTAATGGAGTACTTTGGTCTGTGCGCCGCCACTGCAATGAATGAGTCCATGGATATCTTCGAAATGTTCTTCTATGAATGGCTTGAGGATGGGGAGATAGGTGCGTGTAGGGGAGAGGAGTGCCTTCCCAATGTCTAAGGGAGTCCCTTCTAAAGGATCTGTCAATAGTTTATTGCCGCAGTATACCAATCCTTCCGGTGTTTGTGGGTCGTACGCTTCGGGATAATTTTGTGCATAAATATGTGCTAGGGTGTCGTGTCTGGCGGATGTTAGTCCATTGCTGCCGATGCCGGAATTATAGGTCTGCTCATAGAGTGCCTTTCCAAATGATGCCAACCCGACGATTACGTCTCCAGGTTGAATTTTCTCATTGGAAATGACGGTGGCTTTAGGGTAGCGCACGGACATGACGGCGTCGACCATGACTGTTCGTATGGCGTCGCCTACGTCAGCGGTTTCTCCGCCCATGAGCTGGATGTTGATGTTGTGGTGTCTGAGGGTATCCAGAAATTCTTCTGTTCCCTGAATCAGGGCTTGCAATACTTCGCCGGGAATAAGGTGTTTATTGCGGTTGATAATGGAGGAGACGATGAGGTTATTGGTAGCTCCGGCACATAATAAATCATCCGTATTCATTACAAGGGCATCTTGGGCAATGCCTTTCCATACGGAGAGGTCTCCGGTTTCTTTCCAGTAGAGATAGGCCAGGATGGATTTAGTACCAGCACCATCTGCATGGGTGATGTTGACGAATTGGTCGTCACCACCTAGGATGTCGGGATAGATTTTGCAGAATGCTTTCGGAAACAACCCTTGGTTAAGGTTCTTAATAGCTTTGTGTACATCGCCTTTAGCGGCAGAAACACCACGAAGTCCATAACGCTTTGCGTCGGTCATAATAACTCAATGTTTTGACAAAAGTAGTGGTTAGTTTGGAGTTTTTAGTAATAAGTTTTGGTAATAATCATTAAAAGTAATCTACACACGTTTCCGTGGAGACACGGAAACAAGGGATTATAAGTTATATATAGTGGTTAGTTTGGAATTTTTAGTAATAATCATTAAAAAGTAATTTTCATACGTTTCCGTGGAGACACGGAAACAAGGGGTTTCTGGTTATATAGTGGTTAGTTTGGAGTTTTTAGTAATAAGTTTTGGTAATAGTAATTAAAAAGTAATCTACGCACGTTTCCATGGAGACACGGAAACAAGGGACTAATGCCCCATGCTAATAACCCATGACTTAAATAGCCTAGTCTCCAAGTATTTTGAACGTTGTCCTTCTGTTTTGTTGGTGTTCTTCTTCGCTGCATGTGACGCCGTCTGCACAATTATTGAGAAGTGCTGATTCGCCGTACCCTTTAGCGATTAACCTTTCTGCAGCAATACCTTTGGAAACTAAATATTTAACTACGGATTCAGCTCTTTTTTGGCTGAGTTCTTGGTTATAAGTATCTGTTCCACGGCTGTCTGTATGTGAACCTAACTCGACTATAAGTGTCGGATTTTCTTGTAGGATGGTCACTAATGAATCTAAAACGGGTTCTGCATCTTTTCTGATGTCCCATTTGTCGTAATCATAATAGATATTATTGATGACGATTTCGATGTTTTTGAATATTTTGTTGAGGGTAAAGACTTTTGAAATGGTGATGGTGTCTCCATCTTCTACCAACGTTTCTATCGTGTTGAAGTCGTGTTTTAAGGTGAAATAACCTTCTTTTTCTACCGTAATTCTATAGTTTGTTCCTTTTTCAATACGGTCATTAAAGGTGCCATCGGTTGTTGTTTTGTATTCATTGGCAAGGGCGTTTTGTGCTTTTTCGATGATTTCAAGTTTTACCTGCGCATCTGCTAAAGGCTGCTTTCCAAGTATTTTACTGTTGGGCTTGTCGGGGTTTTCATAAATATTTTCCTGTACCAATCCTTTCAACAGTACGATACCGGGTGGAATGACGATGGCTTTCGGTATTCTTTGTTCAAAGTAGTAAATATCATCTTTTCCTTGTCCGCCTTGTCGGGAGGAAGTGAGGTATCCTCTGGCAATAATGGAATCTTTTAAATTGGGTTCTAGAAAAAGAATGCTGTGGTCGTCTGCGCCAGAATTGATATAGTATGGAAGCCTTTGTATATTGGAGAATAATTTACCACTTTTTTCTGCACTATAGATGTCTAATCCACCATATCCATTGGGTTGGGAGGAAGAAAAGTATAGTTTGCCTTCTTTTGTGAGAAAGGGAAATAATTCGTTATAAGCGGTATTGACCTTGGGACCTAAATTTACAGGCTCTTCCCAAGTGCCATTATTGTTTTTGCTCACATAGATGTCTTTTCCGCCGTAACCCCAAGAGGCATCTGCTGAAAAATATAGTTCTTTTCCATCAGGTGTTAAGAAGGGCTGTCCTACGTTTACGGTGTCCGGGAATAAATTGAGTTGGACAGGTTCTAACCAATTGCCATTGCCGTCTTGTTGTGCGAAATAAAGGTGACAGTAATCGATTTGCGATGATTTGGTGCCACACCGTGTGAATATCATTTCTGTTCCTTTGGCATTAAAAGTAGGTTCGGCATCGTGATAATCACCATTGATGGGTTCTAGAAGTTTAATCGGTAGTTCGAAATGTTGACTTGATTTGCTTTTAGTTTTAAAAATGTCGGTATAGCCATCATTGTTCCAATCGTCAAAATAACCTTCGCCTTCCGGTCGCCTTGCGGAAGTAAAGTAATAGTCATTGTTTACTTTAACTAAAGAAAAGTCTGAAGCATTGGAGTTCAGTTCCTGAATATTTTGGGTAGTAATGATGGATTTGTTTTCGCTTATTTCTTTGATGGCGGCATTGCAGATGTCGATTTGCGGGTTGGTTTTTAGTCGTTCGGTTTTGTTTAAGTTGAGGTATTTCTGAAAAGCGGCTAGTGCTTCTGCATACTGTTCATTTTTTTTCAATGCCATACCGTAGATAAACTGGGCTTCCGGGTCGGCATCTAACTCCGCTATTTTCTTTGCCCATTCTAATGATTTATCGGGATTTTGGATATAATCATATGCGGTAATCAATTGCTTGGCAATAGCTGATTTCTGAGAGGGTGTACTTGCTTTCGCATATTCCTTCTCAAGAAGCGATGCCGCAACGGCATACTTCTTTAGTGCAAAAGCGGTATTGCCATCTTTTATTTGTCCTGAAGAGGAACAGGAAACTATCCATATGATAGTAGTCAAGTATAATAGTCGTTTAAGGGTAACCATGGTATAAATGTAATGGTTATCCCTTAAAAACGCTATTTTTTTTGTATTATTTTGCAAAAAGCATCTCACGATATTTTGCTAAAGGCCATAAATCGTCATCTACATACGCTTCTAACTCATCACAGTTCTTGCGAATACTATCCATCAACGGTTTTACTTTCTCACAATACGCTTCTGCTTGCTTTTGAACTTCGCTGAGGTGATGTGCTTTGTCGTTTTCTGTTCTAAGCTTTTCTTCTGTTTTAATGATTTGCTCGATTTGCAGAGAAATGGTTTCTAGCAAAGTGAGTTGGGATTTATAGGCGGTTTCTTTTAATCCGATTTCTTTTAACCCTCTAATGTTGTTGATGAGTTTGTTCTGATAATCTATGGCTGCCGGAACAATTTGATTGAGGATCATCTCTGAGAGTACACTTGCTTCAATTTGTAAGTGGTGAATGTAGTTGATCAGCATAATTTCATGGCGCGCTTCAGATTCTCTTTGTGTATAGACGCCCAATCCCTCAAACAACTCAAGTGATTTTTTGGTGATGAAAGCTTTCAAGGCTTCAGGAGTGGTTTTATTGTTGCTCAATCCTCTTTTTGCAGCTTCTTGATGCCATTCATCTGAATAGCTGTCTCCTTCAAACAAGATGCGTTTGCTTTCTTTTAGTGTACGTCTCAATACTTTTAAGATAGCAACATCTTTATAATCACCTTCTTTAATAAGGGCATCTACTTCTTTTTTGAATAATTTTAATTGCTCAGCAACAATGGTATTAATAACTGTCATTGGCAACGCACAATTGGCAGAGGAACCGACTGCCCTGATTTCAAATTTATTTCCTGTAAAAGCAAAGGGTGATGTTCTGTTCCTGTCGGTATTGTCTAATAAAATATCTGGAATTCTATTGTGGATGTCTAATCTTAAGTTGATGTTTTCTTGCTCGTCAAAAGATTCTTCATCTATTCTGTCCTCAATCATTTTAAGAACATCTTGCAAATAGCTGCCGATAAATACGGATATGATAGCGGGGGGAGCTTCATTAGCACCTAATCTATGGTCGTTTCCATGTGTAGCTACCGAAGCGCGCAACAAAGCTTCATGTCTGTTAACTGCTGCAATGGTATTAATAAAGAAAGTTAGGAACTGAAGATTGGTTCTCGGCGTTTTTCCCGGTGATAATAAGTTTTTACCATTGTCAGTAGCCATCGACCAGTTGTTGTGTTTTCCACTACCATTTACGCCCGCAAAAGGCTTTTCATGAAAGAGAACCTTTAATTTATGTTTGCTGGATACTCTATCCATCACATCCATTAACAGGGAGTTGTGGTCAACAGCGAGGTTTACTTCTTCAAACATCGGCGCACATTCAAACTGTCCGGGGGCTACTTCGTTGTGTCGTGTTCGTACAGGAATACCTAATTTTAAACACTCAATTTCCATCTCTCTCATAAAGGAATATACACGCTCCGGTATTGAGCCGAAATAATGGTCTTCTAATTGCTGTCCCTTAGGTGATGGTCTGCCAATCAGTGTTCTGCCGGACATTACTAAGTCTGGCCTAGAGTAGTACATGGCGGCATCTACGAGGAAATATTCTTGCTCCCAACCGAGTGTAGCGATAACTTTATTGACATTTCTATCAAAATAGTGGCAAACTTCTAAAGCGGCACTTTCCAAAGCATTGATAGATTTCATTAGAGGTGCCTTAAAATCTAAGGGTTCTCCGGTATATGAAATAAATATGGTTGGAATGCAAAGTGTTTTTCCATGTCCTACTGTCATGATAAACGCTGGAGAGGTGAGATCCCAAGCGGTATATCCTCTGGCTTCGAATGTAGCACGAATACCACCACTGGGGAAGCTGGAAGCGTCTGGTTCTTGCTGCGTAAGCGCATCTGCACCAAACTCTTCGATTCCTCCTGTTCCTTTTGGAATGAAGAATGAGTCGTGTTTTTCGGCCGTAGAACCTGTTAATGGTTGAAACCAGTGTGTATAGTGCGTTGCTCCTTTCTTTAAAGCCCAAGCTTTCATTGCTGATGCTACTTGGTCTGCTAGGTCTCTATCGATTTTTGTACCACCTTTTATACATTCTTGAAGCCTACTGAAGGACTCTTTAGTAAGGTATTCTTTGATAATCTTATCACTAAATACACTTTCGGCATAAAAGTCTGATATTTTCTCCGAGGGCATTTCAACATTGATTTTTGGCCTACCTGAAAAAGCCGAAATCGCATTAAACCTAGTTTTTGACATATCTTTAAATTTTCATTTTGTATGAAGCAAATATAAGTGCATAGATACTAAAAAGATGGATTAATTTTATGAAACGGGATGTTTTTTTGAAAAAAAATCACGCATCATCACAATACTCTTTTCTGGGATTTTAGACGAAAGCGAAAAGCCTATGATTAAGAAGGGCAATACAAAAGATCTATAACGCACAATCGCACCAGAGTTGTTGACAAGCAAACCAATGATTACCATAATACTAAAGCTAAAGAATAGTGAAAATAAGGCTATTCTGCTGTTGGCCATTTTTCTGACATCTATAAATACTAAAAACAGAATAAACCCAAATAATAGTAGCCATGTTTCAATAGAGGATATCATGCACAATAGCTTATCACACTCAAAGGGTAAAGGTCTTATGAATGGATTGATGATGGCCCACGGCAGATTGCTGAATAAATCACTCCACGTCGGTTCCAAAGGATCCATGGGAAATGTAGTATTTCCTACTAAACGAATAAACGATCTCTGCCGGATAATCAACTCATTGAGGAAATTAATGGATGGGAATATCTTTTGTAAAGTGAATATCGTTGAGAATGAGATGAAGTACACGGAGGCAAAAGCGTATATCGGCTTATACGTTTTTGACAGGTAAAATGCTATCAGCGCTGGAGTGATGAGAATAAAGACATAAAACCTTACCAGCGCGAGACTTCCAAAACCAATTCCTAATATTAATAAGGTTGTAATGTTGAACTGTTTTTTTTCAAGTCGCAATACCCCATTTAAAATTAACCCAATAGCGAAGGTGACTACCGCTTCTTTATGAAGACCCGATGGCCAGAACAGAAATGATGGTATGAGAAAGATAGCAAATAAATAGTACTTGCCAAGCTTTTGGTGTTGCTCACTCAAGAAGTTGAATATATTGAAAACTCCAACAAAACTCATAAAAGAGATGAATAAGGCATGCACATTATAATAACCAAAGGAAAATAACTGGAATATGGAGTTTAGTCGAACCATAAAATAGTTTCCTTGGTCATACCAAAAGTTCATGGCATCTATATATGGTAGTAAATGTGGCGGCTCCGGGCGATAGTCGTTTACGCCAAATGTAAGTTGTAGATAGTAAAGTGGATTGTCTTTGAAGGTATTAAATATTATCTTACTTTCATTAAAGTAGACAAAAGTGTCTTTTCCGTTTAAATGCTTTTGAAATAGTATTCCATAAACAATACCTAATACCGCTTTAATTAAGAAAAATCCTAATAAGTAATGCCTTGGGAGATTCTTTTTTTCAAAAAGCTTACTTTTTAAAATCAATCCACTAAAGATAGCGGTGTATATGATAAGTACTGCAATTTCCAATTTTGGAAGGTTTTGTTGTTTTTCGTGTTAAAAATATGAAAACTTTTTAATCTTCCTATTATTAAGAAGATTTAATAATCGTATTTTCGTTGCATCATCATAAAAAAAAACAGAATGTTTCAAGAACCGATTGTAAATGAAGCTATTGCGAAAGAATTGGGTTTGCTTCCGGAAGAATTAGATAAAATAAGAACTATTTTAGGGCGCAATCCGAATTATACAGAGTTGTCTATCTTCTCTGTCATGTGGTCTGAACACTGTAGTTATAAGAATTCAATAAAATACCTTAAAAAACTCCCTAGGAAAGGTAAGCACTTGTTGGTGGAAGCTGGAGAGGAAAATGCAGGCCTTGTGGATATTGGTGATGGTTGGGCATGTGCCTTTAAAATTGAAAGCCATAACCACCCTTCCGCAGTAGAACCTTATCAAGGTGCTGCAACAGGTGTCGGTGGTATTCATAGGGATATTTTTACCATGGGTGCACGTCCAGTGGCATCTTTAAATTCTTTGCGTTTCGGTAAATTGGAAGATAAGCGCACGCAACATCTGCTGAAAGGCGTTGTGAAAGGCATCGGCGATTATGGCAATTGCTTTGGTGTACCTACGGTGGCCGGGGAAGTGTATTTCGACCCTTGTTACCATGATAATCCTTTGGTAAATGCCATGTCTGTAGGAATAGTTAGGGTTGGGGAGACCTTGTCTGCAACCTCCTATGGAGTAGGAAATCCTGTTTATATTGTCGGTTCATCTACCGGAAAGGACGGCATTCATGGTGCTACGTTTGCATCTGAAGAATTGGGCGAAGACGCAGAAGAAAAAATTCCTTCAGTACAGGTCGGTGACCCTTTTCAGGAGAAACTTCTCCTCGAAGCTTCTTTGGAATTGGTGAAAACCGGTGCCATCATCGGTATGCAGGACATGGGAGCGGCAGGAATTACCTGCTCTACTTCCGAAATGTCTGCCAAAGGCGGTCATGGCATGAAGATATATTTGGATAAAGTGCCACAGCGTCAAAAGAATATGAAGCCATTCGAAATATTGCTATCAGAATCTCAGGAACGCATGTTGGTGGTGGTGAAAAAAGGCGCAGAGAAGGATATTGAAAAAGTATTTGAAAAATGGGATCTACACTGTGCCATCATTGGGGAAGTTACAGAGGGTGGCATGCTGGAGTATTTTATGCATGGAACACCTGTTGCCAGTGTTCCGGCAGAGGATCTGGTCTTGGGTGGAGGAGCGCCTGTATATGACAGAGCGTTCAGTACACCATCCTATCATGCGGAGCGTGATGCATTTGATATAAATAAGATACCGCAACCACAAGATTTGAAAGAAGTGGCACAAAAGCTTATAGCACATCCGAATATTGCTTCCAAGCGGTTTATTTATCGCCAGTATGATTCAATGGTGGGTGTTAACAACACTTCTACGAATAAACCTTCTGATGCAGCCATTATCAGAATAAAGGGATTGAAGAAGGGACTAGCTGTAACAGTAGATTGCAATAGCAAATATGTACATGCCGATGCCTATAAAGGAGGTTTGATAGCCGTAACAGAAGCTGCTAGAAACATAGTATGTTCAGGCGCTACTCCCGTAGCCATAACCAACTGCCTAAACTTTGGCAATCCCTATGATCCAGAAGTATATTGGAATTTTGTTCATGCACTTAAAGGAATGGGAGATGCTTGTGAGAAATTTGAAACACCCGTAACTGGTGGGAATGTGAGTTTTTATAACCAATCGCCCACCAGAGCCGTGAATCCAACACCTACTATAGGTATGTTGGGGATAATCGAGGATGTAGAGAAATCCATGTCCCTGAATTTTAAGCAAGCGGGCCACTTAATTTATATGTTGGGAACGCATAGGAATGATATCGCCAGTTCAGAGTATTTGTCATTGGTGCATGATGTATCGCTTTCTCCGGCACCACATTTCGATTTGGAAGAGGCGCACGCCTTGCATAGTTGTATATTGGCATTGATTCAAGATGGTTTGGTGGAAAGTGTACACGATGTTTCCGAAGGTGGACTTTTTGTGACATTATTAGAGTCGGCAATGACCGATGATATGGGTTTTGATATTCATCTTGCGGCAGATATCAGAAAAGATGCCTACCTTTTTGGAGAAGCGCAGAATAGGGTAGTAGTGAGTGTGTCTCCAGAACAAAGAGCTGCTTTTGAAGCGAAAATGAATATTCAATATTCACCAATCGGACAAGTGACGAAGGGTGCAATAATAATAGATAACCAAGATTGGGGACAAATAAAAGAATGGAAATCGACATATGATACTAGTATTGAAAAAACCTTGGGAATTATTGACTAATCCGTGATGTGAACTTTAATAAATAAATATTCCGTTCACTCAATGAATAAAAAGAAATTAACCATTAATTTATTATCTTAGATTGTGAATGTAAAACAAAAAAGACTGCGGATTGTAATACTACTATCTTTTATTCTTTCAATAATTTGTATCATTTTTAATGCTTTTATAGTCTTTTATCTTACCAAGGATTCCAATAGTAATTTATATATATTCATCCCTATTTGTTTTACAAGTCTCTTTATAATTTGGCATATTGCGTTGTTAAACTATAAGTTGCCTATCAAATTATTTATCATACCCATATTTTTAGGTTTTAATTATTTTACTAGTGTGAAACTCGGTTTTTTATTGGAAAATGTTGGCATTAAGGCGTTTTACAGTATGAAGAAAGAAGATTTGAATTTATTGTTAGGTGAATGCAAAGCCAAAAAAATTAATAAAATCGTTAATTGTGGATTAAAAGAATACTCTTTACTTGATGTTTATGGGAATAAAATTAAGGATACGCAAATTATCGAACTCGCAAAAATATTAGGAATAGAACTAATGAGTATAGAAAATAATAATACGATACTTTATTATCAATTTAATATGTATAAAACCTCTGGATTTTATTTTCATCAGGGAGATTTAAAAGATTCATACCCTCTTGAGTTTTCATTTGCGGGTATAAATAAGATTCTTAAAGTTGCATATTCAATATATTACTTCAGAAATTAATCTTTTAATCTTTTTTATTGCAGATTTACTTTCTACTATTTTCTCAGGCATTAGATAGGATTTTCTGAAAAATACGCTAAAATTTCTGGGTCAAATTCAAGAAGATGAAAATACTTTTCTTCTAACTCCTTCAGTCTTTCATCCATGAGTGGTTGATGTTCTAGGCCAAACGTACTCCTGATTTTTTTTGTGAATATTATTTCAATACCATTTTGGTAATCTTCGTCCATGTCTTCTTTCGAATAAAAATTAATGACCCATTCTTGGTCATAACAGAGTTGTTCCAGATAACCCCAGCCATTATAAAAACCCAAAGATAGAAACTCATTTATATTTTCAGCAATGATAATATTATTATCCTTAATTGAATTACCGGAATTACAAGGGACTGTCATTATTATAGGTTGGATTTTCTCTGTAATTTCCAATAGGCTAAAGTGTACACCATCGCCGCATGTCATTGCAAAGATATTGGTATTGATTGGAGTCGTATCATATCTATGCTCAGAGTCACATAAATAAAGACCATTAAACCCAATACAGCCAAAATCGGGATAAGGTAAATGGGGATTGTCGGTGCAAGTTTCATGAGTCAATTTTTCAACAATAGCCTTTAGGTCTTCTAAACTAATTGTAAATCGCGTGCTGCTCATAAGTAAGCTAATTAAGGAGTGGAATGCTACTCACCAAAATATTCAGCGTAGATATTTTCAGTTTCAATGAGTTTTACTGAATGTAGTTGACAACCCTTAATATGTGGTACCAACTGTTGCCAAATCAAGATACAAAGATTCTCTGTAGTGGCTTGCATATTTGTAGGAATGAAATCGACATCCATGTTGAGGTTATTATGGTCTAATTTATCGATGATAACTTCCTTGATGATTGCACTGAGATCCTTCACGTTGATAAAATATCCCGTAACAGGATCGGGAACGCCTTTTACCGTTACATGTAAGTCATAGTTGTGACCATGCCAGTTTTTGTTGGCACATTTTCCAAAAACGGCTTCGTTCTTTTCCTCGCTCCAATCTGCAACATAAAGTTTATGTGCTGCATTAAATCGCTCTCTTCTTGTCAAGTAAACCACAACTCAATTTTTTGCAAAGATAATTCTTTAATTTTACGCCTGTTTTAATTTAATTCTAATAATTGTTTTACATGACTAAGTTGCCCGTTCATATTTTGTTCGTCGTTGCCTCAAAAATTGAAGTAAAGCCCATGCTGAATCTCGGCATGTTTAAGCAGGTGACAGCAGATGTATATGTTGCCGAAAGCAATGGTAAGGCAATACACTTACTCGTAGCTGGAATGGGTATGCTGGTGACTGCTGCAAAATTGTCATACTACCTCGAGCAACACCAACCGGAATGGGTGGTAGATATCGGTATTGCGGGCGCATTTAACCGTAACTTGTGCATTGGCGAGGTCGTTAATGTAACTAGTGAGACTTATGGCGATTTCGGCGTGGAGGATGACGATGATTTTAAAGATTTCTTCGACCTCGGTTTTATTGAAACAAAGGAAGATGCCTTTACCTATGGATTACAAAAAGCGACACCATGTGCGTATATATTTCCTTTGGTACATGAACTTAAACAAGTAAATTCTTTAACGGTAAACAAAGTGCACGGCAAGGAGCATTCTATTCAGCGGTTGATGAATAAGTATAATGCCGATATCGAAAACATGGAAGGACTGGCAGTGTTTTATGTTTGTGCATTGAGAAACCTCCCATGTATAGAAATCCGTTCCATCTCAAATTATGTAGAAAAACGCAATAAAGAGAATTGGGATATAAACACAGCAGTTGAACGTTTGAATGAATTTATAATTCAAAATTTTAAATTATAAATTACCGCTCAACTTTTTCAATATTTGTTTCTTTAATCAAATAGAGTGGTCTATCTCTGACATTGTCTAATATTCTGCCAATGTATTCGCCAATAATTCCCAAGCATATTAGTTGAACACCGCCGATAAATAAAATGCTCACCATCATGGATGACCACCCTTTTTCGGCAGATTGCAATACATATTTTGTATAAAGTGTATAAATGATGACCACAAATGCAACTGCCGATACTAAAAACCCCATCCAGGTAGCCAGTCGCAAAGGAAGATTGCTGAACGAAGTGATGCCATCAAAGGCGAGTTGAAACATTCTTGCAAAAGTATAATTTGTCTTTCCGGAGTGGCGCTCCTGACGGATATATTCTACATCTGTTTGGTTATATCCTGCCCACGCTATTTGCCCCCTTAAAAACTTATTCTTTTCCGGCATTGACTTGATAATATCTACTATTTTCCTGTCTATGATGCGGAAATCACCGGCTTCTTTTGGTATTTTGACATTAGTCAATCTATTGAGCAAATCGTAGAACCAAGTGGCCGTTTTTTTCTTTAGCCAACTTTCACCTTTCCGTTCTTTGCGCCTGGCAAAAACCACTTCATTACCAGCTTTCCACTTGGCGTATAACTCCGGAATCAACTCAGGCGGATCTTGCAGGTCAGCATCAATGATAACTACACAATCGCCTTTACAATTGTCCAATCCTGCGCTCACAGCAATCTGATGGCCAAAATTCTTGCTGAAATCGATATATCGAATAGCTTTATCTTTTATAGACAAAGACTTGATGATTTGAAATGAATTGTCTTTGCTTCCGTCATTGATGAAAATAAACTCATACTGATCCGTAATGTCTGAAACAACTGCCGTTAGCCGTTCGTAAAGTAACGGGATATTGCCTTCTTCGTTATAGATAGGTATGATAACTGATATATGAATCATGGTTTAAATATAAGACTTAGAACGATTATTTTTTCCATTCATACAATTCTAACCTGATTTTTCCTTTCTGCTCAGTATGTATTAATGTAAAGTTTTGCTTTATATAATCATATTCAAATTCTTGAAAATCATTGGATATGTTGCTATATAAAATATATTTTTTTTGTGGATTGTTAATATTAAACTCACTAAAATGGATATTGCCACTATCGCCATCTTTAAGATTTGTCTCGAGTAATGATGCTATCATCGGAAATTTAGTTGCTACCTCCGCGGTGCTTTGATGCATATATTTATCCATGTTTTCCTTGAGTTTAAAATAGGGCAGGTAAGCCAAACTACTGTCCCAGCCTTTTGAAATCTTATCCGGATATATGACGAAATGCCCTAAAATCATACCTGTCATCATCAGGGCGAGGAGCCATCTATGGTGTTTTATGCTCCAAAGAATGTCTGAAATCCAAAGTATCCATATCGCATAAACCCAAATAAGATATCGATGTCCGATGGGATTGGTAAAGGGAATAAGGAAAAGAACATGTGTAACTAATACTATAATTAATATTATATAAATTTTTGAATGATAATTTTTTATACTTATTTTATTAAATAAAAAGTTTAATAAAATAATGCCTGTTATTATACCAAGCCCTATTCTCCCACAGTCTAAAATATTTCGGATGATTACAGCTATATTTCTGAAATAAACATTCCAGTTGCCCATGTCCCTTTGTCCATCCCAAGTGGGAGATGGGGAAAAGATCATCCATCCGGTCTGTTGAAAATGGTAAAGATGCCAAATACAGCAAAACACACCTCCTACAAAATAGGGCTTTAGCAATCGAAACCAACTGAATGTCTTTTTATTCCACAAAATGAAAATATCTATACAAAAGAGGGCGGTAACAGCGATAAAGGCACGTACGCACGTGAGCAAGAGTAAGATATTTATCCAGTACAACCAATCTCTTTTTTCATAGAGAATGGCGTATAAGCCAAACAATGACAAAGATAGCAGCACAATATCATAGCTGACTAAGGTCGACTGAGCCAATATAGTGGGTTCTAAACAGAAGAGTGTCATGGCTATGCCTACTTGGCGTATATCCGTGAAAAAGTATTTGCAAATCTTGTAAAATGAAATCACCATCAGCAAGATAAATGGTAGCATAGATAGATGAGCTGTTGCCAGTGATTTTCCAAAGATTTTCCAGATAGCACAAAGATAAACCTGAAAAAATGGCGGATGACCGGCATCCATGTCTAATGGAACGATGATATGAGATAAGCCGTTGTCGAAATAGAATTGTGCAATCTTGCTGGTTAATACGGTGTCCCAAAAGAATGGATTTTTGCAGCTAATTACCAACCACAAAAGCCACCAAATAATGGATATGGGAAGAATAAGCCGTTGTATAGAATCTTGTTTCGTCACATCGTAAAGGTAGTGGTTTTATCGCTGTTACCCAAAAAACCATGTATCTTTGACAAAAAAATACAGCAATGGAACTCAGTCTTGGCTTTTCTCCCTGCCCGAATGATACTTTTATTTTTGATGCATTGGTCAATAAACGAATCGATACACATGGTATCGACTTTCGGGTTGAGATGGCTGATGTGGAGGCACTTAACAAAATGGCTATGGGCGGTGTCTTAGACATAACAAAGCTCAGTTATGCCGCCTATGGTTTCGTGAGAAATCAGTACGTGCTTTCCAATTCGGGAAGCGCATTAGGAGCGGGTTGCGGGCCTTTATTAATAACTTTAAATAAATTATCACAAAATTTTGAAAATAAAAATTCTATAGCGATTCCTGGAAGTTTTACTACAGCTAATTTTTTATGTTCTTTTGCCTTTCCGGATGCCGACAATAAACAGGAAATGCTTTTTTCTGAAATTGAAGATGCCGTTCTTTCCGGTAAAGTGGACGCCGGTGTTATTATTCATGAGAATAGGTTTACCTATCAACAAAAGGGGTTGCATTTGGTTACCGATTTAGGGGCATTTTGGGAAGAAAAAACAGGATTTCCGATTCCATTGGGCGGGATTGCTATCAGGAGAACGCTGGATAAGGAGGTGCAACAGCTCTTACAACACCTCATTCAAGAAAGTGTCATTTATGCATTTAAGCACCCCGAAGCTTCGAGAGAATTTATTAGATGCCATGCGCAAGAAATGGATGAAGCTGTTACAAATGCCCATATCCAATTATATGTCAATCATTATTCTCAAGACCTCGGAAAGAAAGGTAGAGCCGCCATTTGCTTTTTAATGGAGAAAATGGAGGCTTTGGGATGGATTGCGAAATGCAATGAAAACCTGTTTGTCGAATAGATAGATGGAGATAACCATTGTCTAAACTTATATTCTACTTTTTTTTAATTTTTAAGTGAAAGATACGTTCTAATAATGGGTTTTTATTTAATTTTATTTTCGTAATTTATATAAATTATAATTAGTAATATTATTTATATTTATTTATAATTCAAAGTATTGTATTTAATTTGTTTTCGTAAATTTAATTATAATAAATCGTAAATATATTTTTTATTTAGTTATTAGTATAAACTAAAATATAGCGACTTAATAAACTTAATTTTATTAAAATACAACGCAGCATCCAATCGAGAGCCATAAGAATTCCGTATTAGCGAACGCATTTTTACCTAAAAAAGAATGGGCGAGGCGCTCCAAAGTTAACGGATTCATCCCTTGGAGGGTTCAAAGTCCTAAAAGGAATGTTTTAAAAAGATAGGTTGAAGGCTAATATTCATTTAATTCTTCAAGTTTTTGTTTAATATATGTATTCCAATCTGCTTGTTTTGTTTTGTTTATGCTGTGATTTGTTTCTTTGTCATAGCGTGCTTGCTCTTTTTCCCAAACTTTACGGATTTCGGCATATATCGTATTCATTTTTTTGTGGTCAGCCGCGGTTTTAATTTCTGTTTTATATCTTTTCCTCAACATTTTAGCATACACTTCTGTTAAGTCAAAATGCAGTTGTTCATGTGCAAGAATATAATCTGTTCTACCCGAGTTTTTTACCCATGATTGAGACGGGATAAAATAGCTGGCAACATGCCAAGTAATTTTATTGCCACTGGTTTGATAGTTCATTTCTATTGCTGAGCTGGTTTGAGCACTCAGCGAATGTGCATCGGGCGAAGCTTTGAAATCGTCCCAAGTTAAAATTCTATCACTTTTCCAATAGATTTTATCTGTATCTTCATGCCTGAAGCCTGTAAACAAAAAAAACGTAGCCACCCAAAATATTATCCGTTTCATTTTATATGTATTTCCAAAACAATGCCAATTTGTTAAAATCTGTCGCCAATTAAGAAATGAGATAAATATTTCCATTAAAGTTAATAAAAATCTGCGCCCATTGTCTTTCAATCTCCTTACCTTTGCCACTCAAATATACGTTATGTGTCGATTAGATATTTTATTAAAACCGTTAATTTTTATTATCGCCGTTGGAATGGTTGCCTGTAAGGGACCTAAAGAAACAGCACAAGAGGAAGTTAAGGTGGATGAAGCCATGAGTGGTTCGAATTCTCTGCTATGGCAAGTGACCGGAAATGGACTGCAAGAACCATCGTATCTTTTTGGAACCATGCATATCATCAAGAATGAGAATTACTTTTTCGGGAAAAACGCAGAAAAAAAGGTGAAGTCCGCAAAAACCGTCGTCTTTGAAGTCGATATGGATAATATGAACATGATGGCTGTAACAAAGGGTGCGCTCATGCCTGACGGGAAAACCCTCAAAGATTATTGCTCAGAAGAAGATTATCAACTCATCGAAGATTTCTTCCAAGATAGCCTCGATATTGCCCCTGCAATGTTTAGAATGGCCTATGCCAAAATGAAGCCCATGTTCATCGAGCAAATGATTGTAGTAGCGTATTTGGGAGAGAATCCGGAGTCTTATGAGACCAATATTGCCAAGATAGCCGAAACAAAGAAAAAACCTATCGAAGGCTTGGAGACTTTAGAACAGCAAATGTCATTTCTCGACAACCTTCCATTGGAAGATCAGGTAGAGACATTGATAGAAACAGTTAAAGATTATAGTGGTACAAAGAAAAAGTTTGACGAAATGGTAGCAGCCTATATAGCACAAGATATTGAAAAACTACAAGACAGTGTTGAAGAGGCAGATTTGGAAAATGGATTCTATACAGAAGAATTGCTGGCGAAAAGAAATACGGCATGGATACCTAAACTGAAAACTTATTTTCAAAGCGGCTCTACGTTCGTAGCAGTCGGTGCCGGACATCTTGGCGGTGAAGTAGGTGTTATCCAACTATTGAAAAAAGAAGGATATACCGTAGTACCTATTTCTATGGACTAAACCCATAATTCATTAAAATTACAAATTGCACACCCAATGATGGAATTAGCAAAAATATATACCCCCAATGACGTTGAAGATAAGTGGTATAAATACTGGTTGAAGAAAAAATATTTCAGGTCAACACCCGATGAAAGAACACCTTATACCATCGTTATTCCGCCACCCAATGTTACAGGCGTTTTACATATGGGGCATATGTTGAATAATACCATACAAGATGTGCTTATACGCCGAGCTCGCCAACAGGGGAAAAATGCCTGTTGGGTGCCGGGAACAGATCATGCTTCCATCGCAACAGAAGCTAAAGTCGTGAAAATGCTGGCAGATCAAGGTATAGACAAATCCACCTTGTCTAGAGCGGATTTTCTCGAACACGCTTGGGAATGGAAAAATAAGTACGGCGGTATCATTCTGGAACAGCTTAAAAAATTAGGATGTTCTTGCGACTGGGAGCGTACCAAGTTTACCATGGATGAAGACCTCTCCAAATCTGTAATAAAGGTTTTTGTTGATTTATACCGCAAAGGCTTAATTTATCGCGGTACAAAAATGGTCAACTGGGATTGCAAAGGCAAAACAACCTTATCTGATGAAGAAGTAATTCACAAGGAAGTACAGTCCAACCTTTATTATATCCAATATAAGTTGGTGGGATCGGAAGGGCATGTTACCATTGCTACCACTCGCCCGGAAACCATCATGGCAGATACGGCGGTATGCGTCCACCCCGATGATACCCGTTATCAGCACCTGATCGGCAAGAAGGTACAAATTCCTTTGCTTGGCAAAGAAATTCCTATTATCGCCGATACATATATAGATATTGAGTTTGGAACAGGATGTTTAAAAGTAACACCTGCACACGATATTAACGACTATGAATTGGGTATTAAGCATGGCTTAGAGATAATAGATATCTTAAATGAAGATGGTACACTAAATAAAAATGCCATCCTCTATGTAGGAAAAGATAGGTTTGCCGCCAGAAAAGAGGTAGTTCATGACATCGAAGCGATTGGACAACTGGAGAAGGTTGAGCAAATAAAAAATGCAGTTGGGCATTCCGAGCGCACGGATGCAGTGGTAGAACCAAGGATTTCAACGCAATGGTTTGTGAACATGAAGCAGTTTTTGGACAAAAATCCGGAAGTTGTCAGCAGTGTTATGGATGATGTCATTACCTTCTTACCTCCAAAACTTAAAAATACTTATAGGCACTGGATGGAAAATATCCGTGATTGGAACATCTCCCGCCAATTGTGGTGGGGGCATCAGATTCCGGCATGGTTTACGCCGGATGGCACTATGTATGTTGCAACGTCTCTTGAGGAAGCATGGCAGGCTTCTCTGGCAGATGGCAAACAACTCAGAAAAGATGAACTCATCCAAGACCCGGATGTGTTAGATACCTGGTTTTCATCTTGGTTGTGGCCAATAAGTGTTTTTGATGGAATAAATCACCCCAATAATGCAGATATCAAATACTATTATCCAACGAATGTGTTAGTGACTGCACCGGAAATTATCTTTTTCTGGGTTGCCCGTATGATTATGGCGGGATATGAGTATCAACATGTAAAACCGTTTAGCCATGTCTATTTTACTGGAATTGTTAGAGATAAACAACGCCGCAAGATGTCTAAGCAGTTGGGCAACTCTCCCGATCCTTTGGAATTGATAGATAAATATGGCGCCGATGGTGTGAGAATAGGTATGTTGATGTGTTCTCCTGCTGGGAACGATATCCTGTACGATGATAGCCTCGTAGAACAGGGGCGCAATTTTACCAATAAGATATGGAATGCCCTGCGGTTGATTAAAAGTTGGGAAACACAACCCGGCGATAACGATCATTTGAATGGTGTTTTTGCTTGGATGGATGCCAAGTTTAACAAAACCGTAGCTGAAATAGAACACCTGTTCGAAGAGTTTAAGCTGTCAGAAGCATTGATGGTCATTTATAATTTTATTTGGGATGATTTCTGCTCTTGGTATCTAGAAATGGTTAAGCCAGTTTATGGTGGAAAAATACATATAGGCACCTTAGACAAAACTGTACAGTTCTTTGAAAGACTAATGCGGTTATTACATCCCTTTGCGCCGTTTATTACCGAAGAAATATACCATCTCCTCAAAGAAAGAAGCGTGGGTGATGATGTTTGCATTGCACCTTACCCGTCTGTTAAGGCTTTTAACTCCTTAGACATCGAGTATGGTGAGTTGATTAAACAAGCAATTACAGTAGTTAGAGATGTACGCAATAAAGCACAACTTCCTCAGAAGCATCCCGTTAAAGTGTTTATTGAAACCGACAACAAAACACCCTATTGGGATTTTGAGCAAGTGTTGTGCAAATTGGCATATATCGAAGATTTTGAGTTTACAAAAATAGAAATAGATGGCGCCGTTACGGAGTTAATTGGTACAGATAAAGCATACATTCTCACAGGTGTGGAAATGGATGTAGCCGCAGAGAAGAAGAAACTACAAGATGAAATAGCCTATTATGAAGGTTTTATCCATTCTGTGGAAACGAAACTTTCCAATGACCGCTTTGTTCAGAATGCCAAACCGGAAGTTGTAGAAAAGGAAAGGCAAAAATTGGCAGATGGAAGGGCAAAACTCAATAATATGAAGGAGGCGTTAGCAAAATTGTAGAACAAAATACGATTATGCATAATTATAAATTATAAATTATAAATTATAAATTATAAATTATAAATTTTGAATTTTGAATTTTGAATTTTGAATTTTGAATTTTGAATGCTGTGGTATTAAAATTCAACATTTATCATTTGTTAAATTAAAACCTTACCACTTCTTAAAACTCTGTTGTATTTTTGATGCATGGCACAATACCTTTTTACATATGGAACCTTACGCATGAATGCTGATCATCCGATGGCTGGGAAGTTGGCAGAAAATGCTAAACTGGTTGGCTTGGGTTATATGAGAAATACTCGTTTGTATCGTGTGGATTGGTATCCGGCATTGGTGCATTCAAGTCATGTAGATGATGTAGTTATCGGCGATGTTTTGGCTTTAGAGCATCCCGATTTTTTAAAGGAATTAGATGAGTATGAGAACATAGGTGTTGGGCAACCTCCATTTGAGTATCGCAGAGAACTTGTAGAAGTGATACTGGAGCATAGCGGAAAGAAAATAAATTGTTGGGTGTATTTTTATAACTGGAGTTTACCACAAAATGCAGAATGGCTCGAGTCTGGTGATTTTTTAAATCCCTGATTATACACAATAACTTAATATTTTTTTTCTGCAGAATTGAAACTTCTTATTTATCTTTAGTGAAAATTTTGTTTATGAAAAAAGTTTGGGGTGTACTATTGGTTTTGTTTGCATTCTCTTTGCAAATTAAAGCACAATCTATTGAAGAAATATTGTCAAATCCAGATGGAACAGACTCCATTTGGGAATTTGTAGAATTGAAATTTGCGCCTTCAACAGCAGTAGGTAATAAAGCACTCTTATATATTGAAGGAGACAAAAATGGACTAGGTGAAGTGAAAAAAGTTCTCAACTTAAATGGATTAACTTCGGGCAGCAATGGGTTAGTCTTATTGACAGCGAATACCAATCCATATACACCACCGGCAGCCACAACAGTATCTTCTGTTTTAGGAAACAATAACACAGGAAATTTAGAGAATGGTTCTGCAACGTATCTTTTGGTAAGTTATGCCAATGCATCCGATCTTCCAAGCGGTTCTTCTGATATAGATGTAGATGATAATGGAACATTAGAATTACTAAGCGCAGGAGTTACTATTTTAGATTGTGTAGGTTTTATTGAAAAGGGTGCTTCTAATGACGGAGACGGTGTCTATTGTACAGTTGTTAACGATACGTCAGAGATCAGTGGTCCCGATGGATATATCTTTGCTGCTAATAGCTTAGATGGTTATGGTAAAGCCGCTGGAACAGGTCCAAGTTTTACCTTTGAAGCCACGAATGTCAGTCCGGCTTCATTCGCCAATCAGGCTTTTACTCCGGGTGTTCCAAATGGTACTGTTTCAGGAATCATTAGAAATGAAACCAGTACAGTCGGAATCAAAATTTTTCCTAATCCAAATACCGGAACAGGTACAATCACCGTTACAGGACAAAAAGCTTCTTTCGGTTCAATAGATATTTATAATCTGGCAGGAGCGAAAGTTTATAATGTTTATGAAGGACAACTAAATACAGGAAAAAATGAATTTGCATTTTCACTTGATTTAGAATCAGGACTTTACTTAATAGGTGTGCGCAATGACGAAGGGATAACCTTTTCTAAGTGTATAGTTGAATAATCCGATTTTTTAGAATAAATTGCAACCGGACTTCTTAAGAGTCCGGTTTTTTTATGAGATTATTTCTATTCTGTATATTCATGCCTTTTTTCTGCAATGCGCAGGTGGGTATTACATGGACACATGTAGACAAATTATTAAAACACCCAAGTCCATTGGCATATCAAAAAAAAGAAATTGCAGTTAGTAAGCAAATGCATCCTCCAATGTCTATGGAAGTATCTATTCCATGTTTACAGCAAGGATTTTTCTGCATTTGGGAAGATAAACTTAAGGCAAAAAGAATACCATTAGATTTTGGACTTAAATAGCAACCTCCGAGGTTGCTATTTAAGAAATTTCACCCTAAGTATTTGGTAATGTGTAGTATGTGTTGTCTTTATGCAAAAATGAAGCGTCAACCCTCGAGGTTGATTTTTTCCAACCCTCGAGGTTAATTGCCTGTATTGATTAACACTTCGCCGCTTTTGCTACCCATGACAATGATTTTGGCATTATCAGACTTCGCCAGTTCTTTAAGCGCCTTAATTTGTTCATACTTGATTTGTTGCTCCGTTAGTCCTGTGTTGATGATTTTTTGATAATCGGCAATACCTTGCGCCTCTACTCTTTTTCTTTCGGCTTCCTGTTTTTCTCTGGATAACACATAGGTCATCTTTTGTGATTCTTGTTCAGCATTTATTTTTCCTTCGATACTTTTCTTCACAGACTCGGGTAAGGATATATTTCTTATCAAAAGTTGCTCTAGTTTCAGCCCTCGTTTGAGGAATTCCTTTTCAATACTCGCAAAAATTTTGTTCTGAAATTCATCCCTCTTGTCAGAATACAATTCTACCGCCTGATAAAAGACGGCATTATCTCGAATACGTGTTCTTGTTAAAGGTCTAATGATTTTTTCTTCATAATCTTCTCCAATGCCTGTCAAAATTTTGGGAGCGTTATTCGGAATAACACTATACAGTACACTCAAGTCTACCGTAATTTCTAATCCATCTCTTGTCAGCACCCGAATTGCATCATCGCCTTCCTTGTCACCTTCGTCATGCACGGCACTCATCGTGTAGTTTTGCGTCCGGACGTCAAACATTACTACATTTACCAATGGGTTGATAACGTGTAAGCCACTCTTTAAAACGTTTTTTTCATTAACTTTTCCAAATAGCACCTTCACGCCAACATCACCCGGTTTTACGGTAACCAGACATTTGCTGAATATTCCAATAATAATTAATACAATGCCGAGCCATTTTACGCTTTGCATGTTTTTGATTGGAAGTTGGGTTTTTAACGATGCGGTACTCAAAGCAATTAAGAGTACACCAATAATTATTATTATCATCTTTCAAATATTTAATTGTATAACCACTAATTTACAAAAAAAATTCCCACGAAAAAAATAGATAAGCCAACGATGAGTTGAAAATAGAAATCTGCCTATGAAACATGCTAGTTTTCTATCCTCTTATTGGCATATTACTGTATTTGGAATAAAAATCCTATTTTTGAGACATGTTTAATACACAAGAATTACCGGATAATCAAGGTATTTTAAATGCCGCCGAATTATTGGAAGGTGTTGTAAAGACAACGCCTTTGGAGTTGAATCATCAGTTGTCGGAAGAGTTCGGTGCTAAAATTTATTTGAAGAGAGAAGACTTACAAGTAGTACGTTCCTATAAAATTCGGGGTGCTTATAATTTCATTTCGCGGTTATCGTTAGAAGAAAGAAAATTAGGCGTTGTAACCTCTAGCGCCGGGAACCATGCACAAGGTGTGGCCATGTCTTGTAGTATGTTGGAGATAAAAGGCATAATTTTTATGCCCGCCACAACACCTAAACAGAAGATAAGAGCTGTTCAACGTTTAGGGAAACAATGGGTAGAGGTTGTTCTTACCGGAGATACCTATGATGATGCAAAAGCAGCCGCCACTAAATACTGTAAGAAAAATCATGTGCCGTTTGTTCCACCTTTTGATGCTAAATATATTATTGAAGGGCAAGGGACTGTGGGTTTAGAGATATTCCATCAATTAAAAAACCATGCACCCGATTATATTTTTGTACCGATTGGTGGTGGTGGGTTGATTGCAGGATTGATTACTTACTTCAAGGAAAAATTTCCGCATACTAAGATTATTGGTGCGGAGCCTTTGGGTGCACCTGCCATGGCAGAAACACTGAAACAAAATAAGGTCGTTACACTTGAAAAGATAGATAGCTTTGTAGATGGAGCCGCAGTAAAGCAAGTGGGTAATATGACTTTTGCCGTTATTAAGGATAAGGTAGATGATGTGGTATTGGTACCGGAAGGAAAAATTTGTACTAAAATCTTGCAATTATATAACCGCGATGCTATCGTTGCAGAACCCGCTGGAGCATTGTCCGTTGCGGCACTAGATTTTTACAAAGATAAAATACAGGGTAAAAAAGTAGTCTGTATCCTTAGTGGAGGAAATAATGATATTGAAAGAATGCAGGAAATAAAGGAGCGATCACTCCTTTTTGAAGGATTGAAGCACTATTTTATCATCAAATTTCCGCAACGTTCCGGAGCCCTTAAAGAGTTTGTCAACAAAGTCCTAGGACCGGATGATGACATTACCTTGTTTGAATATACGAAAAAGAACTCGAAAGAAAGTGGCCCCGCATTGGTAGGAGTGGAGTCGAAATCCAAGGATGACTTTGAAGGACTTATTGAAAGGATGCATAAATATGGCGTTGACTATACACATTTAAATGAAAATCCAACCCTTTTTAATTTCTTAATCTAGATTATAGCCGTTGTTCTGAAATTAGTTCCTATTTTTTGCCTTGAATATTAAATGGGCATTTTACAGATAGATTATGAAAGATTATAGTCGGGCTTCCTTGGCATTGCATGAGCGTTTGAAAGGGAAAATTGAGGTTACGTTGAAGCAAGACCTCGAAACGCAGATGGATTTGATACTGAGCTATAGTCCCGGGGTGGCAGAACCTGTGAAGCAAATAGCAAACGACCCTGAAAAAGTATGGAATCTGACGATGAAGCAAAATACCGTAGCTGTAATTACAGACGGATCTGCCGTATTAGGTTTGGGAAATGTTGGCCCGGAAGCCTCTTTACCTGTGATGGAAGGCAAATGTATGTTGTTTAAAAAATTCGCCGGAATTGATGCTTTCCCTATTTGCTTAGATACACAGGATAAGGATGAAATTATCGAAACGATTAAAAGAATTGCTCCCGTATTTGGTGGGATAAACTTAGAAGATATTTCCTCGCCAAGGTGTTTTGAAATAGAATCGGAACTTCAAAACTTGGGTATTCCTGTGTTTCATGACGACCAACATGGTACGGCTATCGTCGTATTGGCAGGGTTAATAAATGCGTGTAAACTACTAAAAAAGGACTTCAGAGAGTTGAGAGTGGTCATCAATGGCGCAGGTGCCGCCGGAGTGGCCATTACAAGGTTGCTCATGTGTGTAGATGTCAATACGACTATTTGTATGCCGGTTAAAGAAATCATCCTTTGTGACACCAAAGGAATCTTGCACCGACAACGAAATGATTTAACGGAACTGAAACTGGAGGTACTGCGTTATACGAATCCAAACAATATGAAAGGAACGGTACGTGATGCTATCAAGGATGCCGATGTGTTTATTGGCGTAAGTTCTGAAGATTTACTTACCACTGAGGATATTACTACCATGGCAAAAGATCCTATTATCTTTGCTTTGGCAAACCCTAATCCTGAAATCATGCCTGAGCAAGCTTATGCCGGTGGGGCAGGAGCGGTCGGTACAGGACGTAGTGACCTTCCTAATCAGGTGAATAATGTACTGGCATTTCCAGGCATATTCAGGGGTGCGTTGGATGTTCGGGCAACCCAAATTACTACAAGAATGAAAATTGCTGCCGCTTATGCGATTGCCAATTGTGTGTCAGAACAAGAACTCAGTAGGGATTATATCATACCAGGAACACTTGACTTCTCCGTAGCAGAGAAAGTAGCACAAGCCGTACGAGAAGCATGGAAGTGATTTATGAATCTTTGAAAATATCCTTTAAGATTCTGCTGATTTCTTGTGCCTTGTTGACAATAAGAAAGTGACCACCGTTATGGATGGTGATGTCTGCTTTTATCAGTCGGTATGGGATAATCCTGTCCCTATTGCCGTGAATATGGATTAAGTTTTTAGGAATATCTTTATTGTTCCAAACAGAAATTCTTTGTAATGCCCAACGAAAGAAAGATTCTGGGGTGTCTCGCAGTATAGACTTTAGTAAGAGTTTTTCGGTTTTGCTTTTTAATCCAAAAAACCTATTGGTGATAAAATTGCCTTTTTTTAACCAATGGATAGGAAACCACATAGGCGTTCTTATCCATCCCAATAAACGATAATATAGTGGAATTTCATATTTTGATTTTATACTGGAGATGAGTATGATTTTTTGATACGGGTATTTTTTAGCATACTCTACTGCCAGCATACCACCAAAGGATAAACCAATTAGCAAAGGACGTTCTTCTTGAATTTGTTGCTTTAGCTTTTGTAAATATTCATCGATGGTGTCTTTGGGCGCAGGTATCAACCAATCAATAAATATCGGCTCGATATCCTTACCGAAATCAACGTATTTAAACACCCGCTTATCGGCACCTAACCCACCAAAAATGTATACCCTTCGCATGCTCGTGCAGAGTTAGTAATAAATAATGAAAATGAATATTTAAATTATAGTCAACCTGTGGATATGCTATTGATCAAATTATCACAAAAGTAATTATAAGATAGTCCATTAATGAAATCCAATTCCCTGTTCTCGTGTCGACACGAGAACACGAGTGGACTACTTTATAAATCATCTTGTTATTAATCATGAGCAGGAAGCATCATGAAATTTAGTTAAAAAGGCTTTTATATGTATGTCCATATCCCGATATATCGGGAGACTGTCAACGCTAACTAAAAAAGCATAAAATATGGGAATTCTCCTCTAGTTCGGTATTTGCTATTACCAATCTTCCTCCCTATAAAATAAATTGCTGATAGCGGCAGTGCCTGCTTTTATTTTTTCAATTTCAGCCGGAGAAAGTCGATTCTTCCAAGAGTGGATATTGGATTTGCTGTCTCTTTTTAGTTTTGAATCACCAGACTCCGAAGAGTTGAGTATGTTCTTCTGAACTTTAGAAGTAAATTCAAGGTCAAATTTTCTAAAAATGGATTGATATTCTTCTATAGGATTGAGTGATAGCCTTTCATGTGTAACGACCATCCAATTAGGATATTTCTTTTGATAGTCGGCAATGGTTGCATAAATGATATTCCAAAGTAGGATGCCTTGGTCAACGATGTTCTTGTTGGGGTTGTCAACAAAATCTTTAATTTCATCCTTGAAAGAAAATAATTTGTCTTCCATCAAGAATTTCTGTTCGTAGAAATTGAAAAAGTCAAATTTCCAATCTTTTACCTTTAATGAGGCGACAAATGCTGCCGGATGCCTTACTAAAAGTAAAACGTCTAAATCATATTCTTTAGCTAGCCATTCGGCACTCATAAGGGCGATTGGGTCTTTAATAAGTTTTCTTTTGTCCGTCAACTTATTATAATAGATATAGTTGAATTTCGCAAACTGCCGAAAACTTTTAGCCTTTTTAATATCCGAAAAATAATTGTTCCATTTGAAACGCATATTTTTGTCTATATAATTCCTGAATAATTCAATTCTTTCAGGATTATCCTTATCGCAAACATATTCATACCAATACTTTAGGGGTGTATGGATGGTTTGATTGTGGTTTAGATTGAAGGGTTCGTCAATATATTCCACATTTGAAGAGGATGCTATAATCTTACCTGTCCAAGTTGTGCCTGAACGATGAGAACCTGAAACAAGTATATCTTTTTTGTTGGTCATTTAAAGCATTGCAAAGCTATTAAGCTTTTTTATATTTATATACCATCCATGTTTAAGGAGACTTTAAGTTTTTGGCAAAAAAAAAGTCCCGGATGAGCATCCGAGACTTTATATTGTAAAAAGTAGTGATATTATGCTTCAGCAGCTACCACAGAAACATACGTTCTGTCGTCCTTTTTGCGTTGGAAAACTACTTTTCCGTCAATAAGTGCAAAAATAGTATGGTCTTTACCCAGTCCAACACCCGTTCCGGTGCGGAATTTAGTACCTCTTTGACGAATAATGATATTCCCAGCAATGGCACTTTGACCACCGTATAATTTAACTCCTAGTCGTTTGCTTTCCGATTCTCTACCGTTTTTGGAACTACCGACACCTTTCTTGTGAGCCATGATAATTAATTTTTATAGATTAAGCGATTGAATCAATTTTTACTTTCGTGAACTGCTGTCTGTGGCCGTTCTTAACTTTATAACCTTTTCTTCTTTTCTTTTTGAAGACGATAACTTTATCTCCTTGAAGGTGACTTAATACGGTCACTTTTACGGATCTTCCTGAAACGGTAGGTGTTCCAATTTGGACACTGCCTTCATTGTCAACTAAAAGAACACGATCAAATGAAACTGAATCGCCTTCATTGGCATCCAGTCTGTGAACAAAAATCTCTTGTTTTTCCTTTACTTTAAATTGTTGTCCGGCTATTTCTACTACTGCGTACATTTCCTCAAATTTAATTTGTGGGTGCAAAGATAGTGAGAAGATTTTAAATTTTATCAACTTTTTTTATCAAGTGAACGTTAAATGTACGTTTTTTATCCACATTATAATTTTGTAAAGGGGTTGTTTCGCAGTAAAATTATTTTAAAAGCGTTTCAATGCGCTCTTTTAAAGGTGGATGGCTGTAATGGACAAAAACATATTTTGGATGAGGGTTAAGGTTGGAGAGGTTGTTTTTGGAAAGCTTCTTCAACGCACTCACCAAGGGCAACGCACTATAATTGTCTTTTGCGTAGCGATCTGCTTCAAATTCATTCTTTCTGGAAAATATGTTCATGGCAATGCCCAAAACAGTAGAAATCGGACTATACAAAAATGAAAAGGCAATAATTCCAATGTAAAAACTAGGTTCTGTCGCACCTAAGGCATTTGCCAGCGCCAGATTATTGATAAATAGACCTGCAACAAATAACAGTATCCCCATATGTATAATGCTAATCAGCATGGTCCAAAGTACATGTTTCTTTTTGTAATGCCCAATTTCATGCGCTAAAATGGCTACTAGTTCTTCTTCCGTTTGTTCTTTCAGCAAAGTGTCAAATAAAACTATGGTCTTTTTTGGTCCAAATCCACTGAAATAAGCATTGGCTTTCGTACTTCTTTTGCTTCCATCAATAACAAAAACATTTGTCAGCGGAAAGCCAACTTGAGTAGCAAAAGTTTCGATTTTTTCTCTTAGGCTACCATTTTCAAGTGGTGTGAGTTTGTTGAACATTGGTACAAAGATACTGGTGTAGAAGGTCGCAAAGAAAACGGTAATCACCGTCATCAATAACCATGCGTATAGCCAAAAATTGCTTCCCAAGGTACTATGTAACCACATTAATGCCGAAAGGATGCCGCCGCCAATGATAATGGATAGGAGCAACCCCTTTATTTTATCTGTAATGAATGTTTGCAAGTTCATTTTATTGAAGCCGAATTTTTCTTCAATGACAAATGTGCCATAATAGGAAAAAGGCAGGCTGATGATTTCAGATACTATGCCGATGATGCCGAAGAATGCCAAACCTTGCAATATATAATGCTCAGTAAAGCTTCGTACAAATCGGTCTAAGATGCCAAATCCGCCACAAGCAATGAATGCGATAGTGATAATGAAAGTTAGCCAACCGGAGAAATTGGATAATTGCTTATTCGCCTGATGGTAATCTTTTGACTTTTGGTAGCTTGCTTCATCGTAAATATCTTTTAAGGAATCTGGAATAGGCAATGACCAGTTTTTTTCGTTGATAAAATCTAGATATTTTCCGAAAAGAAATTCAAGGATGATGAAGATTATGATGATATACAGTAACATATTAATATTATTTGTATTTATAGCTGAAGGTTACCTCTTCGACGCATGCGTTTGAGTAATATATAAATATTTTGGCATACAAACCATTTTCATAGTATGTGTATTTGTAGATAAGTACCGGTAATATTGAAGGAGACTTAAAGTTATTGTGTCGCTTCTCTAATCTGATTCCATAAAATCTCTCAATATAGATTTTATTTGCTTCATTTAATTCTACAAAACTTCTTAAATACCCCTTATTGTCTATGTTATAACTGGAATATCCCAACTTTTCTTCCTTATTATATAAATAATTGATAACAATCGAGTCGCCTTGATCATAATCAATTCTAATAAATTGTTGTGGATTATTAGTGGTATCGTAGAGGCTTTTGAATTCGGTATTGTTGTAGAGTTCCATTTCTCCCCTGTTACTTATGTTTATTAAATACGCTGAATCTTTTGTGTAAAAATAATTTAACAAATTCTGATATTGGATAACAGAAATAGGATTATTGTTGATATCAAAAAAGGTTGGAACAAAATTCAGAAAGGAGTCTAATGAATATTTTATAGAGTAAATCAATAATCTTTTATTATATTCTTTCTTAATTTTTACTTCAAAGGATTTAATTCCTAATTCAGAAAAATTATGCCCTCCCTTAAAATTTACATATGGGTACAGTCTGATTTGTTCTTGCGCAACTATAGATGGTAATATTAATATCGAGAAAATAATCGTAAGAAAGATATAAGACTTTATCATAAAGCTAAAACTCATCCGTCACACAACCTTCGCTGGCAGAGCTTACTGTTTTTGCATACTTGTATAAAATGCCATTTTTGGCTTTTAGTGGCGGCTGTTGCCATGCTAACCTCCGTACTGCCAGTTCTTCTTCTGATATCAACACATCAATGGTATTGTTTACAGCATCAATCAATATGGTGTCACCATTTTTTACTAAGCCAATATTGCCACCATTTTGTGCTTCAGGTGTGACATGTCCTACCACAAAGCCATGTGAACCACCGGAAAATCGACCATCGGTAATCAATGCAACATCCTTACCTAAACCTTCACCCATGAGTACGGAGGTGGGTTTTAACATTTCCGGCATTCCTGGCGCACCTCTTGGTCCGACATAACGGATAACAACGACATTGCCTGCCTTTACTTGTTTGTTTTGCATGGCATCGATGGCTTCCTGTTCGCTATCGAAACAAACGGCGGCACCTTCAAAACGTTCACCTTCTTTACCAGTTATTTTTGCAACGGCACCTTCTTGAGCAAGGTTCCCATACAAAATTCGGATATGACCAGTTTTTTTAATGGGATTTGTAATACTATGCACCAAATCCTGACCTTCCGGTAAGCCGGGTAATGATTCTAGGTTTTCCGCCAGTGTTTTTCCCGTTACAGTCATACAGTCGCCGTGTAACATGCCTTCGGCAAGCATCATCTTCATCACCGCCGGAACACCGCCTAATTTATGTAAGTCCTCCATAACATATTTACCACTTGGTCTGAAGTCTGCGAGCATAGGTGTGATTTCGGCTAAACGCACAAAATCACTTAGTGTGAGTTGTACGCCCACCGTTTTTGCCATGGCAATAAGGTGCATGACTGCATTCGTACTACCACCTAAGACAATAACTACCCTAATAGCATTTTCAAAAGCCTTGAAAGTCATGATATCGGAAGGCTTAATATCTAACTCTAATAAGTTTTTTATAGCTGCAGCCGCTTGTTGCATTTCATTCTTCTTGTCCTGACTAACGGCAGGGTTGCTGGCAGAATAGGGTAAGCTCATGCCTAAGGCTTCAATGGCAGAAGCCATGGTATTAGCAGTATACATACCGCCACAAGCACCTGCGCCGGGACAAGCATTGCTAACAACACCTTTAAAGTCTTCATTGGAAATAGTGCCGGCAAATTTTTTACCCAAAGCCTCAAAAGCAGAAACGACATCCAATGTTTCGCCTTTATAATGTCCGGGAGCAATGGTGCCACCATAAACCATTAATGAAGGTCTATTTAACCGAGCCATGCCCATAATAACACCGGGCATATTTTTATCACATCCGGCAATGGAAATAATGCCATCGTAAAACTGTGCACCTGCATTTGTCTCGATACTATCGGCAATGACTTCTCTAGAAACCAATGAATAGCGCATACCGGAAGTACCCATGGAAATACCATCGCTCACTCCAATGGTGTAAAAATTCAAACCAATCAGACCTTGCTGGTTGACCAATCCTTTCAACTGACTTGCAAGCGCATTTAAATGCATGTTGCAAGGATTCCCATCCCAGCCTGTAGAAACAATCCCTACCTGCGCTTTCTTTAAATCCTCGTCGGTAAGTCCGATAGCGTGTAACATGGCCTGTGCGGCAGGTTGTGTTTCGTCTTGGGTGATCGTTTTGCTGTGCTTATTTAATTCCATGGAATACAATTTTCTGTTATCTGCAAATGTATTAACCTACTGCGACTTTTCTCAATATTTATAAACAAATTTGTAGAGAGGTATGCATTTTTGATTTTTCATCCGAAAAACCCTTAATTTTATCTTTATAAACAATGGAAATGAAAAGAATCGGAATATTGACCTCTGGCGGTGATGCACCCGGCATGAATAGTTGCATCAGAAGTATTGTCATTACTGCTTTGCAATACCAAATAAACTGTATTGGTATCCTAAATGGATACAATGGATTGATACAGCGAGCAACCATTGAATTGTCCCAAAAAAATGTTAAGCACATTATGCCATTGGGTGGTACTATCCTGAAGACTTCACGATCTAAAGATTTTTTTTCTTATGAGGGTCGTCAAAAGGCTTTTGAAAATTATCGGGCACTGGGTTTGGATGGGCTAATTGTAATCGGAGGAGACGGTTCATTTCGTGGAGCAAAGGCATTTCAGGACGAGTTCGGCGTGGCTGTAATAGGTATTCCCGGAACGATTGATAACGATTTGTTAGGAACTGACTATACCATCGGTTATGATACTGCCATAAATACCGCCATGCATGCCTTGGATCAGTTAAGGGATACTGCACAATCCCACAATCGAGTGTTTTTTGTAGAGTTAATGGGGCACGATGCTGGGCTGATTGCTATTCGCAGTGGCTTAGCCGCAGGTGCGGAAGATATACATATCCCTGAGATTAAAACGGATATACCGGCGTTATTGGAAAAGATTCGCCAAAAGCCCATAGATGAATCAATGATTATTGTTGTGTCAGAAGGAGATGAGTATGATACGTTCGAGTTAGCAAAACAAGCTAAAGATAATTTTCCGGAACTGGAAATCAAGACATTGATTCTTGGACACCTACAACGGGGTGGGAGTCCAACAGCTTTTGATAGATTACTGGCATCGCGATTTGGATTGGCAGCCGTAAAAACATTGGTAGAGGGTAAAAGTGGTTTGGCTACCGGAATAATTAACGGTCAAGTACAAATGATAGCTTTGCAAAAAGTAGAAAAGCACCTTAACTATGTCAAGCCGCATTTGCTTGAATTGATGGATGCTTTGTGTAGTAGATAGTATTTTGGGAGAAGGGAAGCAGCTCGTGTCAAACTCAAGAGTGCTTAGAAAATATGATGGAGGTGATGATTCTTTACCAAGGAATTATTGGTATTTTCAATATCGTGAACAGTAATTTCCAATAAGTCAAAGGCAAGACTATGATTGCATAATATGTTATTGCTTATTCCTGAATATTCGGGAAAGGAACTGTATGTCCAATTGTTGAGGTGATTTACAAGATTTGCTTTAAGTGGATTTAAATGTATGTAATTGAAACATATAAAAGGATAATGTTCGTCTTTGTCTTGATTGGTCAGCAACTTCTCTTTCGTATTTTGGGTGAAAATGGAGCCACGGAATCCCATTTCTTTATTTACTCCTTTGGTATAACCATTTAAAATGTTCTTTATTCCTAAAGAAATAACGTTGAATTCTAAAACGCCGATTTTCTTCATTTCTAAACACCTCTCATCGGTGTATATAAGGAAATGAAAGTGGTTGGGCATCAAACAATAAGCAAGTATTTCTCAATGCGGTTTCAAATGTGTTGATACCTTATTCAGAAAGTATTTATAATGTTCATCTTTAAAGAAAATAGTATTTCTATTGTTTCCACGATTATATATATGGTATATGTTTCCTTCAGTGAAATGCATGGTTTCAATTTTTTTACAGATGTGCCACACTTCGGAAGTGTGGCATCTTAACAATTAAAAATACTCCAAATAGTTAGTATCCTTACCACTTACGATTCGTTTATACCTGTTGTGAAGTAGATGCCCAATAGAATCTTCCCAGTCGATTTTCATTTTATGACCATTGATGCTGGCAATTCCTGCAACCTCTGTGGCAGTCCCGGTGAAGAAGGCGCCATCTGCTTCGATGATTTCCTCGACACCAAATAATTTTTCTACCACATCAATGCCCATTTGTCTAGCAATTTCAATTAATGTCAAACGGGTGATTCCCGGAAATATATTATGTGTTGGCGGTGTAAATAGCTTGCCACCTTTTTCGTAAAAAAATGAACACCCCGGACCTTGCGCTACATATCCTTCTACATCTAACATGATGGCTTCATCGAAGCCTTTGCTATTGGCTTCTCTGGTGGCAAAGATAGCATTGGTATAATGACCGACAATTTTTGTGTCCACAAAAGTAGTCCGTGGGTGAGGGCGTCGCCACGATGATACCATAACATTTAAATGGTTCGACTCAAAATAACGATTCCACTTCCAACAGGTCATTAGCACATTTGGTTTTTCAGCTTCCGCACGAAGGGTCATGTTTTTATCCATGAGCACCAAAGGACGGATATATGCTTCCTTCATATTGTTCAACTCAATCAATTCGTATGCGTAGTTGATCATGTCTTGTACAGAATAAGGCATGGTAATACCCATTTTTTCTGCACAAGAAATCAGTCGTTCAAAATGTCGTCTTACCTTAAATATATGAGGCCCTTGTGCCGTGTTATATGCCCGAACGCCATCAAATACGCCATATCCATAGTGAAGGGTCTGGTTAAAAGGGCTTATATGGAAGTCGGTCACCTTTTTAAAAGTACCATTGAAGAATAAAATCGATTTGTCATTATGATACATCATACCTTAGCGCAATTATTGCACTAAAATAGCGAGTTTTCTCTACTTATTCGGCATTAAATAAATGTAAAGGCATGATTTGGAATACAGGCGTACGTATCACATGTGTTGCTGAGAAAAATACTGCTGTAATCTTAGAGGCGGATTTTTTGATTTAAATTCTTAAGTGTGCATAATCTTATTGGTTGTTGACAATAAATGGCTGTAACCCATCAGCCATTTTCCTGTCGTTGCCCAACCTTGGTATTTTATTCTGTCCACCTAATTTGCCAATGGTTTCCATATAATTTCTAAACCCATTCTCTTTAATGATGGATACCTTTAACGGCTGTAAAATGCCACCATCTACTAAGTCCTTGTAGTAAATGTTTTTATGTTGCATGAGCCTATCTAACTCAAGCGCCCATTTTTGTAAGTTATCAGGTTTGTTCTTGAATTCGATGAACCACTCATGGTAAGGTAACTCGTTGTCTACTTGAATCTTAGGAGCAACTGTAAAGTCAACCACTTCCACGCCTGAATTTTGACATAAATGAGTAATAGCATTTTCTACCTCTTCAACAATAACATGTTCGCCAAAGGCAGAAATAAAATGCTTTATTCTACCGGTAACGACAATTTTATAAGGGTTTAAAGAAATAAACTTAATTGTATCCCCTATGTTATAAGCCCACAATCCTGCATTTGTTGTTAGAATAATGGCATATTGAATGCCTAATTGAACATCCTTTAATGTCAGTCGTGTAGGGAAATCATGGAATATTTCTTCAATTGGAACAAATTCATAAAAAATCCCTCCATTGATATTTAGTAATAATCCTTCTTCTCTATAATCATCTTGAAAGGCAATAAAACCTTCGCTGGCAGGGTATGTTTCTATATAATCCACTCCTTCGCCAATGAGTTGAGAGAATATTTTTTCATATGGCTTGAAATTAACACCACCATGTACATATAGCTTGAGTTGAGGCCATATTTCTTTTAAATTTTGCTTGCTTGTAGCTTTTAATAGCTGTTCAAAGTACATAATCATCCAAGGAGCAATTCCGCTGACTAAGGTCATGTTTTGCGGTAATGTCTCCTTGACAATAGCGGTAAGTTTTGTTTCCCAATCTTCGATAATATTCGTTTCATAGGAAGGCAGTCGATTGCTGAGTAGGTATTTGGGTACTTCGTGGTAAACGATTCCTGACAGCCTTCCTGCATCAATACTACCTTTCTTATCAAGCTCCGGACTCCCTTGCAAGAAAATCATCTTTCCTTCTACCCAATCTGTATTCTTGGTTTTTTGTATATAAAATTGTAGTGCCATACGAGCGGCTTTAACTTGCTCATTAATGGAAACATCGGTTATTGGGATATATTTAACACCAGATGTTGTGCCACTGGTTTTTGCAAAATATTTAGGCTTGCCGGGCCATAAAACGTCGTCTTTACCATCGATGATTTGGTTGATATAAGGCTTTAGTTGTTCATAATCACGTATCGGGACATGCTGTATAAATGCTGCATGCGATTTAATGTTTTCAAAATTATGATTGTTGCCAAAAATCGTTTTTTTTCCTTCCGTCAACAAATTTCTAAAAACACTTTCTTGCGTTTGGACAGGTTGTTCGTAGTTCTTCAAAAAACGACGAACTTCATACCATGAAAATAATTTAGCTAACTTACTTTTAATGCCCATAGTGCAAATTTCAAATAATTATACTGTTTTAAAAAGCAATTAGGAATTTTTATTAAAATATAGATTATATATGATTTTGGTTGGGTTAGTTTAATATAAATTTATATATTTGTTCATATGCGATTTTCTTGTATTGCATAAGGGGGAAAATAATAGTTAATTTAAAATTCGTTAGATGGTCATTCGTAAAATGTTTAATGTGAAAAGTGTAATGTTTTTCATGTTGTTTCTGCTAATAACCCAAACTTCGAAAATTTACGGACAGTGTAGTATGGTCGTTAATGTAGATTCTGTAAAGAATTCATTTTGTTTAAATTGCAACGGGACTATTACTATTTCGGTTCAAAATGGTACTACACCAATAAATTTCTTGTGGTCAGATGGTAATACGAATCAGAATCGGTCAGGTTTATGTGCCGGAACTTATTCGGTGACAGTTACAGATGGAGCAGGTTGCCAGGTGGTAAAGAATGATATCGTTGTCGAACAAGTTCCTCCACCTACTATAGCTTTTCAAAAGTCTAATGCAAGTTGTGGACTTTGCAATGGATCGATTTTAATAGATATTACAGGTGGCGTACCACCCTATACATATTCATGGTCAGACGGAGTTACAACAGAAGATAGGGTAAATTTATGTGGTGGAAGTTATAATTTTCAGGTAAATGATAATGCAAACTGTGCTACAGCTTTGGGTTTTTCTATATCACAAACGGGAAACATAAGCCTTGAAACAGATATAACACACTTAAGTTGTTTTGGTGCAAACGATGGAAGCATAGATATTGCTGTCATAGGAGGAACAAATCCTTTTACATATGCTTGGAGTAATGGTGCTACCACGCAGGATATTGCTAATTTGGCAGCAGGAGATTATACGATTACTGTTACAGATAATAATGGTTGTACATATACAACTACATATACAGTTAATAATCCTCCTAATGCATCCTTTTCATCCCAAGGAGCCTCAACAACCTGCGGGAATAATAACGGGTCTATTACAGTTACCGTAAATGGAGGAAACCCACCATTTACCTTTGATTGGTCGCATATTCCCGGAACGAATAATCCTCAAAATTTAACGAATCTAGCTTCCGGGTATTACGAAGTCAATATTTATGACGAGAATAACTGCCTCATAGGTGGTACGGGAACAAATATTTTTCCTTCGGTTGGCATTGAAATTGACTCAATTGTCACTAAAGCATCCTGTAATCAAAGCTCAGATGGAGCAATAGATGTCATTATGATAAATGGGTTTCCTCCATATGTATACAATTGGAATACAGGAGATACAACACAGGATATCATGGGTTTAGATACAGGGAGATATTATTTGTCTATTGAAGATGATTTAGGATGTATTCACCTAGATACAATAAAAGTAACCAGTTTAAACTTGCCCAATCTTACCTATTATGCTGACAATGATGGTGATGGCTATGGTGACCCCAATTCGCCCATACTCAGTTGTTCAGGTATCCCTCCGGGATATATTGATGATGACGGAGATTGTGATGATACCAATTTTGATATAAATCCCGGTGCCCCGGAGATAGATTGTAATGGCTTTGATGATAACTGTGATGGAGATATTGATGAGAATAGCAATTATCAATTGTATTATGAAGATGTTGATGACGATGGTTATGGGAAAACAGATGTTTTGGTGGCTTCTTGTAATGGCGCACCTCCAGGATATACCGCTTTGCCTGGGGATTGCAACGACAACAACGCCAATATCAACCCGGGACATGCAGAAATAGCATGTAATGGTGTGGACGACAACTGTAACGGCACTACCGATGAAAACAATATAAATGTCACATATTATCAAGATGTGGACGGTGACGGCTATGGTAATCCTGATGAAAGTCAAACGACTTGCAACGGCGCACCCAATGGTTATGTTACAGACAACACAGATTGCGATGATAATAATTCAGACATTCATCCCGGTGCTGCTGAGATTCCATGTACAGGTTTTGATGAAAACTGCGATGGAGAAATTGATGAGAATTCCGTCTATATAACGTATTATGCAGATCAAGATGGAGATGGTTATGGCAATCCTGCGATTAGCCAAACAACCTGTGACGGCGCTCCATTCGGCTATATAACCAATAATACAGATTGCAATGACAACAACGCCAATATCAATCCGGGACATGCAGAAATAGCATGTAATGGTGTAGACGACAACTGTAACGGTACTGCCGATGAAAACAATATAAATGTTACTTATTATCAAGATGTTGACGGTGACGGCTATGGTAATCCTGATGAAAGTCAAACGACTTGCAACGGCGCACCCAATGGTTATGTAACGGACAACACAGATTGTGATGATAATAATTCAGACATTAACCCCGGTGCTACTGAAATTCCATGTACAGGCTTTGATGAAAACTGTGACGGAGAAATTGATGAAAATTCCGTCTATATAACCTATTATGCAGATCAAGATGGGGATGGATATGGCAATCCTACGATTAGCCAAACAACCTGTGACGGCGCACCAAGTGGCTATGTAACGAATAGTACAGACTGTAACGATAATAACGCCAATATTAACCCTGGACATGCGGAAGTTCCTTGTAATGGTGTAGACGACAACTGTAACGGTACTACCGATGAAAACAATATAAATGTTACTTATTATCAAGATGTTGACGGTGACGGCTATGGTAATCCTGATGAAAGTCAAACGACTTGCAACGGCGCACCCAATGGTTATGTTACAGACAACACAGATTGCGATGATAATAATTCAGACATTAACCCCGGTGTTGCTGAGATTCCATGTACAG
>JAIBAX010000003.1 GCA_019694955.1 Chitinophagales bacterium
GCCATCTTCGTAAATACCACCATCTTTGCCATCTGTTACTATAGTCTTCAATAATAGTTTGGTGGTAAACTCTACCTTCATTCCAAAATTCAACTTGTCTTTGTAGGACAAATTCAAGCCCATCATGGGAGTAACACCATGGCCAATTTGCTTTACATCTATATCTCTATCTGTGTCAAACGCTTGAAATAAATCGTTGCTTAATCCAAAAATAAACTTATCCAAAACATCAAAATTATTTTGCTCTGTCTGATAAAAGTTTTCCAAATAATCCTTTGGATCAATATCACCACCTCTCTCCGGGTTGTTAATAGTTAAGTTTTTAAAACTACCTTTCGCACTTACATTATTGATAACATACCGCAATCCTGTAAAAACAGACATGACTTTATTGACTTCATAGGTGATGCCAAAACTAAAGGAAGGCGTATAGGCCAAACCTTTTGAATTAAAATCATACTTATACCCAGTAATATTACCATAAGCAGGTGAGAATCCATACTTCTTATCAGCATATTGAAACACACCATCTCGCAAAAGTTGTGTCATATCAGCAATGGGTAATTCAGCAGATGGAAGATTACTATATGATATGCCACCACCACCACCGATAATTAGGAATGAGAAACTATAAGCAATTTTATTTTTTTTATAAGCCCCATAGATAGAAGGATATACATAGTTCTTTAATCCTCCTTTGTAATATTGCTCCCCATTAGGAAGATTTTCATAATTAGCATAAATGTCTGTGGTAAGGAATTGAAATTGATTGGTAACATTAAAATGTAATCCTTCACAAAGTTTTGACAATCCAGCGGGATTATGATATACGGCATCCAAAGAAGTACTAGCTTCTCTAGATGGATATCGGATGTAAGTGGAAGTAAGGTTTGGAATGGCAAATAAGCTGACTTGCTGGTCGGTATTTTGACTATTACATAGGAATACCTGAAAAAATGCTAAAAAAAAAATTGTCCTCATGCTTATAAACTCCTTTAAACAAAGATAGTTTATATTATTAATATATCACCATTTTTAGTGAGGAAAAATACCATGCATGTTTATTTATCGCAAAGAACATGAACGGCGTCGAGTAGCACAAATATTCTCATTGGATAGGGCATCAAGGCCAAAAAATAAAGGCAACTCTAACCAATGGTTAAAGTTGCCAAATAATTAAAAATTAATTAGAGATATTAGAGATTATAACTTCCTGCTTCCAAGATGCTGTCTGCAATTCTTCTTCTAGCATCTTTAGTATTGAAAGGACTATATTTTGTAAATCTCTTCAAGCCCATCAACATCATTCTCAACTCATCACCACCTGTAAATGCTTGTAGTGCTTCTTTACCACTGAAATTGATACGGGCTACAGCATCATTGAAGAATACTTTCAACACATCCATATAAATCGCTGCCTCTGTTTCTCCTCTGCTATCATATATCTTCTTCACCCTTGCCAATAATGACTCCATAGCATAAACATCAATGATCATGTCTGCAACGTTCATGAGAATCTCTTGCTCATCTTTCAACTTTTGCATTAATTTCTGAACACCTGCTCCTGCTACCATCAAAACTGCCTTTTTAGCATTCTTTAAAGTTTGCTCTTCTTCTCCGAAAGTTCCCTCCGGGCCACTGCCGAAATCTGGAATAGACGTTAGTTCTTTTGCTACTGCCATTGCAGGACTCATCATATCAATTTTTCCTGACATGGCACGTTTTAACAACATATCTACTGTCAACAGACGATTGATTTCGTTGGTTCCTTCATAAATACGGGCGATACGGCTATCACGGTAAGCACGACAAGCATCTGTTTCTTCTGAAAAGCCCATACCACCATGGATTTGTACTGTTTCATCTACCACATAATCCAACACTTCTGAACCAAATACTTTAGAGATGGCACACTCAATAGAATACTCCTCGGCAGCACCTAATAACGCTTCTGAGAAGGATTTTCCTTGCTCTTTCAGTTCGTGCTCTAACTTGCCAATATCCATGGCAACACGATTGGCTACCGCCTCCAGAGCGAATAACTTGATTGCTTGCTCTGCAATTTTGTATTTGATAGCACCGAAGGTAGCGATGGAAACGCCAAATTGGTTTCTGTCTAAGGCATATCTTACCCCTAAATTAAATGTTTGACGGGCACCACCCAATGCAGTACTACCTAATTTATAGCGACCAATATTTAAGATATTGAAAGCAATTTTATGTCCTTTTCCACGCTCTCCCAACATATTTTCTGCTGGAATCTCACAGTTTTCAAAAAATACCTGACGTGTGGAAGAACCTTTGATACCCATTTTGTCTTCTTCAGCGCCAAGGTTCAAACCAGGTGTACCTTTTTCAACAATAAATCCTGTAAAGTCTTTTCCATCAATTTTAGCAAATACGGTGAATACATCTGCAAAACCTGCATTGGTGATCCACATCTTTTGTCCATTCAATATCCATTTTGTACCGTCAGCACTTAAAACTGCTGTTGTCTTAGCACCTAGCGCATCGGAACCTGAACCTGGCTCTGTTAAGCAGTAGGATGCCTTCCACTCTCCAGTGGCCAATTTCGGAAGATATTTTGCCTTTTGTTCTTCATTGCCAAAGTATAAAATCGGCAATGTTCCAATTCCTACGTGGCAGATGGCTGCTGTTGCAAAAGAACCTGTTCTACCGAATTCTTCTGCTAAGATAGTTCCGGTGATGACATCTTGCTCCATTCCACCATATTGCTCGGGAATAGCCGTTCCCAATAGACCGAGGGCACCTGCTTTTTCTAATAATTCAGGTACTAGACCTTCACCTTTTTTCTTATCAATTTCTCTACCGAAAGGTATCACTTCTTTTTCTACGAAATCAGAAGCCATGCTTTTAATCATCAGGTGTTCTTCTGTAAATTCTTCATTGGTGAATATCGTTTCCGGAGCAGCGTCTTTTACCAAAAATTCACCTCCTTTCAGCGACTTCAACATTTCTAATGTATCCATTTTATTATGATTTAAAATTAAAAATTATGAATTAAAAATAAGTTTAATTATAGTCTTTCAAATACAGATGCAATACCTTGCCCACCACCAATACAGGCTGATACCATACCATATTTTTTGTTTTGACGCTTCATCTCATTCAACAATTGGATGGAGAGTTTCGCACCGGAACAACCGAGCGGGTGGCCTAAAGCGATAGCGCCGCCGTTTGGATTAATAATCTCCGGATTTAACCCTAACTCCTGAATAACTGCCAATGATTGCGCCGCAAATGCCTCATTCAACTCAATCATGTCTATGTTGTTCATGGTTAAACCTGCTAATGACAATGCTTTGGGAATGGCTGCAACCGGGCCAATACCCATAATTCTTGGTTCTACACCAACGGTTGTACAAGACAACATTCTGGCTATGGGTGTTAGGTTGAATTGCTTAACAATTTTCTCAGAACATACTATTACAAAGGCTGCTCCATCGGATGTTTGCGATGAATTTCCTGCTGTTACGGAACCACCTTGCGCAAAAACAGGCTTTAGCGCCGCCAATCCTTCAACGGAAGTATCTTTTCTAGGCCCTTCATCAACAGCTACTACGTTGGTGCGTGTTTTGCGTTTGTTGTTGGCATCTAGATACACTTCTTCAACTGTAACAGGAACGATTTCATCTGTAAATTTACCTGCTTCAATTGCTTTAATAGCTTTCTGATGTGAATTATAAGAGAAGATATCCTGTGCTTCACGGGAGATTTTAAACTGCTTAGCAACGGCTTCTGCTGTTAATCCCATACTGGAGTAATAATCAGGATTGCCTTTGGCAATTTCATAATTTAATACTGTTCTCCATCCTGTCATGGGCAATAAGGACATGGATTCAACACCACCGGCGATGATACAATCTGCCATGCCTGCCTTTATTTTTGCGGTTGCCATAGAGATGGTCTCTACGCCAGAACCACAATAACGGTTGACGGTAACACCTGCAACAGTAAGTGGTAATCCTGCACGCAGTGCTACCATTCTACCAATTTGCATGCCTTGCTCTGCTTCGGGGATGGCATTCCCACAAATTAAATCCTCTATCACTGACGGATCGAGGTTTGGAACTGATGCGACAAGATGTTTGATAACATCGGCACCTAAATCGTCAGGGCGATAAAACCTAAATCCACCCTTTTTTGCTTTTGCTACTGCCGATCTATAACCGGCCACTATGTATGCTTCCATATTTTTAGTTTTGCGTATTGCGTATTGCGTATTGCGAAATCCAATAAACAATTGCTTTACAGATTATTTAATCAATTTTTGTCTTAAGTTAAAGTTCATCTTTTGAATATGATCTATCTTGTCAGAAATTATTAAGAAATCTTCCATTGAAATAAATTCCAACTTATTAGCGATAATTAATTGCGTATCTAATTCATTACAAGAACCATTTGAGAATGATAAAAAATTTAAGAACTCTTTTTCCGAATGGCGACCTGCTCCTTCAGCTATATTTGAAGGAATTGACACTGCACTTCTTCGAATCTGAGAAGTAAGATTATATACTTCTTCTTTCGGAAAATTTGCAGTTAGTTTATAAATTTCAACAGCAAGGTCTATTGAATTCTCCCAAATCTTTAATTTCTTATAATTATTCATCGTTTTTGTTTTACGAATTACGCATATCGGAAATCGAACGACTAGTTTCTCAACGGTTTACCTGTTTGTAGCATGGCTTGGATTCTTTCTAGCGTTTTCTTTTCTCCACATAGGGAAAGGAAAGCCTCTCTTTCTAAATCCAAGAGGTACTGCTCAGAAACTTGCGTTGGGCTGCTTAAATCTCCTCCACAAAGTGCGTAGGCAATTTTGCTGGCAATTTTTGCATCGTGGTCTGAGATATAGCCACCCATCTTGAAGGATTCTACACCCACCGTTAAAGATCCTAATGCTGTTCTTCCCAGCACGGTAACATCTTTTCTTCGTGCAGGTTGGGTGTATCCGGCAGCTACCATGTCCAACACTTCTTTCTTCGCTTCTGCAATGACCCTTTTGGCATTCACTACTACCCTGTCTTTATTTTTGCGGAAGATGCCTAAATCGTAAGCTTCTGCTGCTGAGGTGGCTACTTTAGCCATAGCTATCGCCAGGAATCTGTCTTGAATGGATGGTATTTGCGTATCGCCATTCACGAAATCATCAGAAGCCCTTAGGGCAAACTCCTTGATTCCGCCACCTCCCGGCACTAAACCTACACCTACTTCTACCAATCCTATATATGTTTCAGCAGATGCTACTGCTCTATCGGCATGCATAGATAACTCACAACCACCTCCTAATGTCATGCCGTGCGGTGCGGCAATTACAGGAACAGAAGAATATCTTGCCCTCATAGTCGTATTCTGGAAGGCTCTGATGGCAAAATCTAATTCATCATACTCTTGCTCCATAGCCATCATGAATATCATCATGAGATTTGCTCCGACAGAAAAGTTGGGTGCATCATTGCCTATTACCAGACCATTGTAACCCTTCTCAGCAATTTCGATGGATTTATTGATGGATTCTAACACATCACCACCTAAAGAATTCATTTTTGAGGTGAACTCCAAACATAAAACGCCGTCGCCGATGTCGTGTAGCGTACCACCTGTGTTTTTGTAAACGGCCTTTTTCTCTCTATAATTATCGAGAATAATGAATGTCTCTGCGCCCGGTATTGATTTATAAGACTTAGTCGCTTGATCGTAGTATTTCCTTACACCGTCTTCAACTTTATAAAATCCGGTAGCGCCGGAAGCTGCAAATTCTTTCACCCAATTGCTAACGGTTAATCCTTCTGCTTCTGCCAATTCAATACCTTTCTGAACGCCAACGATATCCCAGTATTGGAAAGGACCGATATCCCAAGCAAATCCGGCACGCAATGCATCGTCGATGGCATACAGGGCATCTGAGATTTCGGGTACTCTGTTTGAAACATATGCAAATAAACCACCTAAGGATTTTTGTACCAATTGCGCTCCTTTATCTGTCCCTTTTACAAAGGCTTTTACTTTACCTGCTAATGTCTCGGCTTGGTTGGCGGCATCTAAGGATGCGAACTTCACCTTTCCTACCGGTTCATACTGCAATGTATCTAATCTTAGCGCAAATACGGCTGGTTTGCCATCCGCACCTTTGTCTTTGTAGTAATATCCTTTTTTAGATTTATTGCCAAACCACTTGTTTTCGTGTAAGAATTCGATGAATTTATGTGGTTTGAAATTCTTCGCTTGCTCATCATCGGGACAATTGTCTTTGATGCCTTGTGCTACTTTAGTACCTGTATCAATACCTACTAAGTCGGATAATTTGAACGTTCCTGTTTTTGGTCTTCCCAATGCCGGACCTGTCAATTTATCGGCTTCTTCAATAGTAAGTCCTAAATCAACGGTGAGTTGGATGATTCTTTCCATGGCGTAAACGCCTACACGGTTGGCAATGAAGGCTGGCGTGTCTTTACACAATACCATTTCTTTACCGAGATACTTATCGCCATACTCCATTAGAAAATCTACTACTGATGGATCTGTGGAAGGTGTTGGGATAATTTCCAATAACCTCAAATACCTTGGAGGGTTGAAGAAGTGCGTTCCGGCAAAGTTTTTCTTGAAATCTTCGCTTCTACCTTCGGAGAGCATGTGAATAGGAATTCCGGAAGTGTTGGAAGTAATCAACGTTCCGGGTTTGCGGAATTTCTCGACTTTCTCATACACAGATTTCTTGATGTCCAATCTTTCTACGACTACTTCGATAATCCAATCACAATCTTTGATTTTCTCCATGTCGTCATCAAAGTTTCCCAAGCTCACGCGACTTGCAACAGATGCATGATAGGCAGGATTGGGTTTTGATTTCACGGCAAAGGCGAATAAATCATTGACGATACGGTTGCGCATCTTAGGATTGTTCTTTTCTTCCTCTTTCAGGTCGAAAGGAACGATATCCATGAGCAATACTTCGCAGCCGATATTGGCAAAATGCAGGGCAATCCCCGCTCCCATTACGCCGGCACCAAGGACGGCTACTTTTTTAATGGCTCGTTTGTTTTCCATATTTTTGAGCTTGTTTTAAAAATTATTTAGAATTCGGTACTCCTGCTAATGCGAAGGATGCAAAACGGTCGTTGATACGTTCGTAAGCATTCTTCATAAATTTTGGGTCTTTAAAAATGCGTGTCATCATCACTGCTCCTTCTATCTCTGCTACGGTTTGTTCTGCCAGTTTGGTTGCTTCATACTCTCCAGTAATTTGAAGGAAGATATGCTCGGTAGCACGTATCCACTCTGCAAAGAACTCTTTAATCTCGTCTGAAAACTCCGGTATTACCCTTGCCGTTTCAACACCCACATTGCCCATCACATCGCCGCCGTCATCACTTAGCAACATCCGTTCTGATTTCTTAAACATCTTCTCCATACGCTCTTGTGGCGAAAGTTTCTCGTTGTAGGCGATAGAAAAAATCTCTTCTCTAAAATAACTGTGTACAAATTGGATAACGGCATGCATAAGGGCTTCCTTGCTAGGAAAGTAATGATAAATGCTTCCTTTTAACAAACCACATGCCTCCGCAATATCTGCCACAGAGGTATTGTGATAACTTTTTTGACGAAAAAGCTTCAGCGACTCCTTTAAGATAAAATCAACACTAACTTTCTGCTTTGGCACAATGACTATTTGACTTTTCAAATGTAATAAGAATGATTATTTTACCAAACGGTTGTTTGGTAAAATGAATGTTAAGTTTTCGTGTGACTGTTTACTGTCCACGGTCAACGGACCACAGACCACCGCTTCTTTGTGTACATTGTGCAATGCTTAGTGTTCTTTGTGGTTGTAATTATTCATAATCTACCTAATACAACTAAAAACCTACCACTTAAAACCAAAAACCTTGAAAATGTCCACGGTCAACGGACACCGCTTCTTTGGGGTGCTTTGTGTAATGCTTAGTTTTCTTTGTGGTTGGAATTATTCATAATCTACTTAATACAACTAAAAACCTTCCGCTAATACCTAAAAGCTAAAAAAACAACTATTTTTGAGTACTTAATTTCAAGTATGGGTAATAATGTTTCGCGACGCCGTTTTTTGGGTTATTCCGCATTGTTAACTGCCGTTGGGTTGGGGTTAACGACTATTTCCTGTAAAAAGGATGCCGTTTCTTTGGAAGATGATTATGATGCCATCATCATTGGTTCAGGCTTTGGTGGTGCCGTATGTGCTTTGCGTTTGTGTGAAGCCGGCAAGAAAACGCTGCTCATCGAAATGGGAAAAGCTTGGTTTAATGAAGGTAAGGATATCTTTTCTCCCAATTTTCCTCCCGACAAGCGTTCAACATGGCTGAATGGCAAAACAGAACTTCCCTTCGGTCCGACATTTAATATTGGCGGCAAATATGCCGGCGTGATGGATAAAGTTTCTTACCAGAACATGTCTATATATAGGAATGTGTGTTTGGGTGGTGGTTCGATTTCTAATGGTGGTGTATTGCTGTTACCAAAAGAAACCCATTTTAATGCGTTTATGTTTTCCGATATTAATTATGGAGAGGTAGTCGCGAAAGCGGATATTGTGAAGCAGATGATGTCCGCAGCCGTTATGCCGGAGGATCTATTTAACTCCTCCTATTATCAATATGCGCAACTGACAAAACGCCATGCCCTGAATGCCGGATTGGAAGTAGAACACGCTTATTCTTTCTATGATTTTGATATGTGGCGCAAGGAATTGAATGGCGACATCAAGAAATCTGCTTTGGCAGGTGAACTTTTATATGGCAATAATAATGGCATCAAGAAATCTTTAGAGAAGAACTACCTGGCTGCTGCATTAGGAACAGGCCATCTGACCATCTCCACTTTAAGTCACGTAGAAGAGGTCAGGGTGTTAACGGATGGGCAGTATGAGGTAAATATTCAACGAACCAATGAGTTTGGCGACAATTTGGATAAGAAAACTTTCAATGCCAAACACTTATTTGTTTGCGCTGGAAGTATTGGCACTTCTGAGATTTTGGTAAAAGCCCGTGAAACGGGTGGATTGCCGGATCTTACCGAAGACGTTGGTAAACATTGGGGTGGCAATGGTATGTCTTTTGCCTTCAGATCTGGTTTGGATGAACCTACAGGGAGCATTCATGCGAGTCCTCCCACCCTGACGGTGAAGCACCACGACAACCCCATTGCTCCAGTGAATGCCATGCAGGATATTTTTCCTTTAGGATTGGATTTGAGGATGGTGTTGATGGTAGGACAACCCTATAATGAAACCCACGGACAGTTCAACTATGATTCGGGTAATGGCACTGCAATACTTACATGGCCGGAAAATGGTAATGAACAAGGTGCTTTGGCGATGCGCACCATGATAGAAAGGCTGAATGATGCAAACGGAGGCAAACTAGACACTGCCTTTATCCCGGAAGGTGTTTCGCAAAGCTATACTTATCATCCACTCGGTGGTGCGGTTTTGGGTAAAGCCAGCGATGCATATGGCAGATTAAAAGGTTATAAAAACTTATATGCCATAGATGGAAGCATGTTGCCGGGCAATTGCGGCTTAGTGAATCCCACTTTAGTGATTTCAGCATTGGCAGAGCGGAATATTGAGCGAATTTTGTCGGAGGATTTTTCTTGAGTTTTTGGAAGATTTGGAGATGTAGGTATATAGAAATTTGGAGATAATTCATAAACCACCTTTATATTAACTTTTTCTAGAGGAGTTCGCCATGCCTTTCAGAACATGTTGAACGGTTCAATTTACAAGGCATGGGTCGCAGAAAAAATCCATGAATTGATATTGACCAAAAAGAAAGCGTAACGCTTATCGTATCAACGTCAGATTGCCTTTCCGTTCAAAGGCGAAGCCATGTTCATCTATTCCTTCAACATGATAGAGATATACATCCAAAGGAGCATTCACACCTTTATACACGCCGTCCCAACGGCTTCTTAGGTCATTGGTTTCAAAAACAATCTCTCCCCAACGGTTAAATATCCTCAACACACCTGTCAACTTACAGACGGACAACACACCCCAAGTATCGTTGATCTGATCGTTATTCGGTGTAAATACATTGGAAAGATCTACCAAACAGGGACATTGCTCTTTCTCTCCGATTATGATGGTATCTTTTGCAGTATTGCATTCATTCTTTGCAGACAAAATATATGTTCCGGGCTTTGTGAGCGTTCTTGGAATAAGAAAATCACCGTCTGACCATGTGTACAAATTGGCTATCGAATAATCTAAAGGTCGGATACTAATCATTTCACCGGGACATAGAGCCGTATCAATAGGAAGTTGAACACTGGCTAGCGGTAATTCAACCACATAAACAGCCGCTGTCTTAACGCAAAGTGAGTCTTTTACCATCCATTGATAGCTGCCTTCTTGATTTGTATTTATGATAGATTGTCCATTAATGGTATCATTATCCGGATTCACCCATTGGATGATTACAGCACCATGTCCTCCCGAATAGACCCCTTGAAGTACATTATTTACACCGGGACAAACTACCAAACTACCATTGATAGATACTTCTAGATTACACGTCGCACAATTCTTCTCTTTTATCAACAAGGTATCTCGTTTTGAACCACAGCTATTGGTAGCATTTATCCAATATGTTCCGGCAGCATTTACAGAAATAGTGGTTCCTGTTGTGCCATTATTCCAAACATAATTCGTATTTGCTTCGACGTTTTGCACTTGTAAAAGAACTGTTTCGTTTGGACATAGTTCTTTATCTGCACCCAAATTGGGCTTTGGCAACAAAATCTTGGATAGTACGATGGTATCTTTTGCGGTACATGACCCATCGGTTATGCTGACAATATACTGACCTTCATTAGACGTTGATAATGAACTTGTTCCAACGATACTGCCACTGGGAGTAGTCCAATTATATGCGCCGGAATATGGATCTGAACCGGGTGGTATGGTGGTATTGATGGTGAAACTTGCATTCTCGCAGAAAGAAGTAGTTGTATTGGTAATATTTACTGCCAAATTGCAAGGACAAACAGCTTTCGGATTGACCAATATAGTATCTTGATTCGTGCCGCAATTATTGGTGGCAACTACCCAATATGTTCCGGTGGTATTGGCGGTAAACTGCGTTCCCGTTGTGCCATTGTTCCATGCATAAGTAGTATTTGCTTCGACGTTTTGCACTTGTAAAAGAACTGTTTCGTTTGGACATAGTTCTTTATCTGCACCCAAATTGGGCTTTGGCAACAAAATCTTGGATAGTACGATGGTATCTTTTGCGGTACATGACCCAGCGGTTATGCTGACAATATACTGACCTTCAGTAGACGTTGATAATGAACTTGTTCCAACAATACTACCGCTGGGAGTAGTCCAATTATATGCACCGGAATATGGATCTGAACCGGATGGTATGGTGGTATTGATGGTAAAATTTGCATTCTCGCAAAAAGAAGTAGTTGTATTGGTAATATTTACTGCCAAATTACAAGGACAAACAGCTTTCGGATTGACCAATATGGTATCTCGTTTCGTACCGCAACTATTGGTGGCATCTACCCAATATGTTCCGGTGGTATTGGCCGTAAACTGTGTTCCCGTTGTGCCATTGTTCCATGCATAAGTAGTATTTGCTTCGACGTTTTGCACTTGCAAAAGGGTTGTTTGTCCGGGGCAAATTTCCTTGTCGGCGCCTAAATTGGGATTGGGCAATAGTTTTTTAGTGATAACGATGGTATCTTTAGCGGTGCATGTTCCGGATGATATAGATACAATAAACTGCCCCACATTGGTGGTGTTAATGGAATTCGTTCCGATTATATTTCCTGTTGGCGTAGTCCAAGAATAAGTACCGGAGTAAGGGTCGGAACCTGCAGGAATGGTAGTATTGATGGTAAAACTTCCATTTTCGCAAAATGTCGTATCGGTATTGATTATATCAACATCTAAATTACACACCACCTGACAATTATCACTGATGATGCTCAACCCATAAAACTCTGACCCCGAAAAATTTGACGTATGAAGTAAACTGGTTGCACCGGTATTAGGGTTTAACGAATATATTTTCTTTCCTACGGAAATATAGAAATTGCCATCTGCATCAGAAGTAAGTCCAAACACCTCATTTGAAGACCCGACACCTGTAATATTGACAGTAGTGAAAGATCCGTTGGAAATATCCAACTTGACCAATTTAAATGTTGGTGTGGAGATATACAAAAAACCATCTTTAAAGGCCAAATCCCCGGAACACTCATTTGGACTAATGTTATAGGTAGCTGTAGTCGAATTGGAAGCAATATTGTATTGATACACCCGTGTATTGCCACTTCTGGTTCCGATATATAAGTTCCCGTTTTGGTCGGAACATAAACCGGATGTATTTCCGGAAATGGGTAAATCTATTACTAAAGTTTGTACGCCAGTATTGGGGTTGATAGCATATATTTCGCCATTAAAACCTGTACCGTAAAGAATTCCATTATCACTCCACGCCAAATCTGTAATGGTATTAGAGTAGTTTGCCAATTTTTTCTCTTCACCAGTAATGGGATTAAACCATACCAATTCTTTTGAGGAAGTGATCGCCCAAATTACAGTGCTTTGAATACACTCACAACTGGCATTGGTAAAATAGCAATCAGGATCCTCACAATCTATCAAGCCATCACCATCATCATCCGCCCCATTACCGCAATCTTCTGCGCCAAAAGCATACATGCCTATCAAAAATAGTGACAGAAAGACAAATAATACCCTGTATTTTTTCATTATCTTACAAAATACAAATCTACAACAATTAATACAACCAAATAGTTAAGGAAAAGTGTTTTTTTGCACAACCTCGGAGGTTGGTGAAATCCAACCTCCGAGGTTGATTTTTATTTATCCAAAAAAAACGCCATTCTTGCACCCTAAATCATCTGTATGGAAGATATTTTATTTAAACGCATTGCTCAGGAAACCGGATTACAGTTGTTTCAGGTGAAAAACACCATTGCACTCCTGGATGAAAAGGCAACGATTCCCTTCATTTCTCGATATAGGAAAGAAAAAACGGGATCTTTAGATGAAACACAAGTAAGCGAAGTCAACCAAAAAATTCACAAATACAGGGAGTTGGTCAAAAGAAAAGAAACGATACTTCAAACAATAGAAGAACAAGGCAAGCTCTCAGATTCCCTCCGACAAAAAATTGAACAATGTTATGATGCTATCGAATTGGAAGATATCTATCTACCATATAAGCCCAAAAGGAAAACCAGGGCAGTAGTTGCCAAGGAAAACGGTCTTGAACCTCTGGCACTCATCTTATACAAACAATTTGATCAAGATCCGGAAAGTACTGCCGAAAAATTTTTGAATGATACAGTAACGTCTACCGAACAGGCACTCGCCGGTGCCCGTGATATCATCGCAGAATGGTTGAATGAAAAAGCGGACATACGCCATATCGTTCGCAAGTTTTTCGAAAAGGATGCTACTATTAGGACAAAAGCTGTAAAAGATGTCGCTGAAAAGGCTGATGCGCAGAAATTCAGGGATTATTTTGACTTCTCTGAACCCTTGCGTAAATGTCCTTCTCACAGGCTGTTGGCCATGCGCCGTGGCGAAGAAGAAGGTTTTCTACGACTATATATTGAACCGGAAGATGATAAAGTAATTGAAGCCATTGAAAGGAAAGAAGTAAAAGGTGGCAATGCCAGTGCAAAGCAGGTGCAACTTGCCGTTGAAGACGCTTACAAAAGATTGCTAAAACCTTCGCTAGAACTTGAATTCAGACATCTTTCCAAGGCGAAAGCAGATGAAGAAGCCATCCGCGTTTTTGCACTGAATTTAAGACAATTGTTACTTGCTGCTCCTTTAGGTCATAAGCGAATCATGGCCATAGATCCGGGTTATGTGACTGGGTGCAAGGTCGTTTGTTTGGACGAGCAAGGTGCTTTTCTGGAATATGCCACCATCTTTCCACATCCTCCACAACAACAAAAAGGTGCGGCACAAGACCTTATCAAAGCGTTGGTATATAGTCATCATATTGCTGCCATTGCCATCGGTAACGGCACTGCCGGAAGGGAAACCGAAACATGGATAAAAACCATACAGTTTGACAGGAAGGTAGACATTTTTATGGTCAATGAAAATGGTGCTTCCATTTACTCTGCATCTGATGTAGCACGGGAAGAGTTTCCAGATAAAGATGTTACTGTTCGGGGTGCTATTTCTATTGGAAGAAGGCTCATGGATCCTTTGGCAGAATTGGTAAAAATCGACCCCAAGTCTATTGGTGTCGGGCAATACCAGCATGATGTCAATCAGTCTGCCTTAAAAAATACGCTTGATGAAGTGGTGATGAGTTGCGTAAATGCAGTGGGTGTCAACTTAAACACCGCCAGCAAACACTTGTTGGCATATGTTTCCGGCATCGGTCCGCAGTTGGCGGAAAATATCGTTGCCCATAGGGAGAGCAATGGGTTATTTGTTTCTAGGAGTTTACTAAAAAAAGTTCCTAGATTTGGCGACAAAGCCTTTGAACAAGCAGCCGGATTCTTAAGAATTCCTGAAGCTATACATCCTTTGGATAACAGTGCCGTACATCCAGAAGCATATCCTTTGGTAGAAAAAATGGCAAAAGATATCGGCATTAGCATCGACAAAATAATCGGCAATAAAAGCCTCCTACAAGACATTGACCTCAAAAGATATATAACGCCGGAAATAGGTTTGCCTACTTTGCAAGATATCATCAAAGAACTGGAAAAGCCTGGCCGTGACCCGCGCGAGTCATTGGAAGCATTTTCTTTCGCAGATGTTCATACCATGAACGATTTGTATCAAGGGATGGTGCTACCCGGAATCGTTACCAATATCACCAATTTTGGTGCATTTATCGACATTGGTGTCAAACAAGATGGCATGGTACATATTTCCGAAATCGCTAATAAATTTATCAAACATCCCTCCGAAGTATTGCAATTACAACAAAAAGTACAAGTAAAAGTAATAGAAATAGATATCCAGCGAAAAAGAATCAACCTGAGTATCAAACAGGTTTAGTACAGCGATATTCGTATGGCGTATTGCGACATTTAAGTTATTAGTTTTGGGTGATGAGTTATTAGTACAGTGATATTCGTATTGCGTATTGTGACAATTAAGTTATTAGTTTTGGGTGATAGGTTTTTAGTAGGTCGATATTTATATTTCACCTAACTTAGAGCAGCTTTGTGAATCCTTAGTGGACTTAGTGATATTCCTTGAAAGTAGTACAGCGATATTCGTATGGCGTATTGCGACATTTCTGTAAACGCCTGTGTACAATTCTCACATCTCCAAATCCGCACATCCCCACATTCCCAAAAGTCCGTGAACTGTGAACCTAGTTAGTACAGCGATATTCGTATGGCGTATTGCGACATTGACATTTTTCAAATCCCTACATTCCCAAATCTCCTCATTTCCTCATTTCCAAATTAAATCAAAACTTCATCACCTTAGCTGTAGAAACCTGATTACCTAATTGTATACTCAAAAAATATGTGCCGTAAGGAAGGTCGTTTAGGTTTAGGTTAAATGTTTTTATTCCTTCATTAATATTTGACATTTCTATTTGTCGTCCGCTGATATCCGACAATATCCAAGAACCATTTCCAGTGAAAGGTAAATCTACCGTAAGCTGTCCGTTTGTAGGGTTGGGGAATAATTTAAAATCTAAGTTTTTATTGTTGGCAATTCCTGTAATAAGTTTTACTTCCGTAATAGCAAAATTAGTAATGACAGGTGCATTATAGTCGAAATAAATGGCGGCATTGTTTTCAATTTTCGTATCGATTGGCAATCCCGGTTTTGGTTGGATGGCAAACTGCACAAAGCCGTGCGACTTCGGTTCATTAGTGCCACTATCGGGAAGGAAGATATTGGGGAAGACGAACTCTACAATATTCTTTTCTCGTACAATGAGTTGGTAATCATGGCTGGCGTTGATGACACGCAAAGTGCTGATATTGAGGTTGTCGGGAATTTCGTCTTTTACACGCACATAAAACGCCGTATCGGTACCTGTATTTTGGAAACGGATGGTATAAATTAATCGGTCTTTCTCTACATCATAATTCGGAGCGAGGGAAGTTTTGCTCACCAATTTATCATTTGGGTCGTAAGAACCACGTACGGTTTCTGTCCAGATTGCATAGTTGTTTAAAGGAGTAGTGTCACCTTGAGTGCCATTTGCCCAGACTTCGTATAACAAAGCAGTACCCAACACTGCATTTTTTGGTACTTGTAGTTCTACATAAAAATTGGAAGATTGCAAGAAATCGATGCTTACATTTTGCCATATCAATGTGTCGTTGGAGATAGTAGTAGGTGTAATGGATGTTGCTGTTACATCATACCCATTTGGCTTTTTGAGTTTTACGGTAATGTTGGATTGGTTGGTTGTACCCACATTAGTTACAGAAACAGCGATATTGGTTTTGAAACCAGGGCGTGCTACCGTAGAACCTATTGCTACTTCTAAGTCTTTTATATTGGGAATGAAATGAATACCAAAATTATAGTCGCCGTCAATTAAACCGACTGTATCCGGATTAAAAGAATAAGAGACTGGATTGATGGTAGCATATTTGGGTGGAGTACAACTCCAAGTATTATTAATAGTGGTATTTAATTTTACTATATATTGCCCATTTGCATCGCTTATTTTATACCAATTATTTGGTTCAATATGTATAATTTGTTTAGGTAAAATTGGCTCGATTGCGGAATTCCAAGTGCCATCGTTGTTAAGGTCATTATATACAATTCCTTCTGCATATGCATCTACTACTCTACAAATATCAAAAGGGCTAGTACATATGGGTACTATTGTATCAAAAAAAAGAAGATCTAATTCATTTGGGAGGCACTTTATTTTAGTCGATCTTATACCTAAATCACGTATGCTTTTAGGTAATATGGGTAAACAGGTTAAAGGATTGGCAGCACAAATTAAAGAAATTAAATTTTGAGGAAGGGCTGGTAATTCCGTTAACTGATTAGTACTACAAGACAAAAAAACTAAACTATCTGGGAGGCTTGGTAATTCCGTTAAATGTGTGACATCACAATCTAAAACTTTTAAACTATAAGGAAGGCTTGGTAGTTTCGTTAATTGATTAAAACTACAATCTATAGTTTTTAAACTATAAGGAAGGCTTGGTAGTTCAGTTAATTGATTTGAAGGGCAAGACAAACTTACTAAACTATCAGGAAGGGTTGGTAGTTCCTTTAATTGATTGGATTCACCATGTAAATATTTTAAACTAGTAGGAAGGGTTGGTAGTTCTGTTAATTGATTATAGTGAAATGTTAAACTTAATAAATTAGGAGGGAGGCTTGGTATTTCTTTTATTTGATTGTGACTACAATCTATAGTTTTTAAATTTTTAAAATACTGAATACCATCTAAAGTCTTTATGTTATTTATAAAATATTCAAAATTCTCAACCTCCAAAATACTACTACAAGTCGTATCCATCATATTACTTGCATTAAAACATTCAGGATAAAGGATTTTTAAATACGACCTAAAATTAGCATCAGGAATAGTAACATATTGCGCATTTACAAAAGAGAAGGTTAAAAGAAAAATTAAAATGGATAGATTTCTTTTCATTATCGTTATTTGTTGTAAAGGTAGGATTTTTCGATATAAAATAATACAGTCTTTTGTAACAAATAGTGGGAAAGTTGAGTTTAATTTAAATCAAAATTCAATTATTGCTCCAATGTGCCGTGGCTTAATTTCGGGTCGATAAATCTTCTAACTTAGAGCAACTTTGTGAATCCTTGGTTGACTTTGTGATATTCCTTGAAAACCGTTAACTTTTTTTGCCACGAATGCACGAATTAAGCTGTTAGTTTTTAGTGATAGGTTTTTAGTATAGTGATATTCGTATAGCGTTGTGCATATTTTAAGCATAACCTATCCTTAAAGATAGAATAAAGTAATACCTTTGCACTTCTTTTTAATTATTATTAGTTTCGCAAACTATGAGTAAAAATAAGGTATCATTGTCTCAAAATAAGCTTGGACAGCAAATTAGTGGCTCTGAAGCAGTAATTCTTTCTTTATTAGAAGCAGGCGTGGAAGTAATCTTCGGCTATCCCGGTGGTGCTATCATGCCCATATATGACGCATTGTTCAGTTATACCGACGATATAAAACATGTCCTCACCAGACATGAGCAAGGTGCCACACATGCTGCCGAGGGCTGGGCAAGGATTAGAGGAAAAGCCACCGTGTGCTTTGCCACTTCCGGACCGGGCGCAACCAATTTGGTGACAGGCATTGCAGATGCCATGATGGACTCAACACCCATGGTGTGTATCACCGGGCAAGTCCCTAAACACCTCTTGGGTACAGATGCCTTCCAGGAAACGGATGTTGTCGGTATCACCATGCCCATCACCAAATGGAATTATCAAGTTACTAAAGCCGAAGAAATACCTTTTGCCATTGCTAAAGCATTCTATATCGCCAATACCGGAAAACCCGGCCCTGTGTTGGTGGATATTACAAAAAATGCACAGTTTGAAATGATGGAGTGGAAAGGATTTACCGCTTGTGAGGAAGTAAGGGGCTACCGACCTCGCCTCACTCCACAACCTTCAGACCTACAGCAAGCTGCTGATTTAATTAACCAAGCTAAGAAACCTTTTATCCTCGCCGGACAAGGCATCATCATCGCCGAAGCCAGAGCAGCCTTGGAAGCATTTTCTACAAAAACAGGCATTCCGGTAGTAACCACTATGCAAGGATTGGGTGGCTTCTCCCCTGCACACCCCAATTATGTGGGCATTCCCGGTATGCACGGCAATTATGCCCCCAATATTAAAATGAACGAATGCGATGTTATGATTGCCATAGGTATGCGCTTCGACGACCGCGTAACCGGTGACGTAACACAGTTTGGCAAACAAGCGAAAGTAATTCATATAGAAATCGACCCCGTTGAAATCAATAAAGTCGTGAAAACGGAGGTGGGCATTTGCGCCGATGCAAAAGAAGCATTGGAAGCCTTGTTGCCGTTAGTAAATAAAAACAATCACCACGATTGGATACAAACGTTTAAAGATTTAGACGTAGCCGAAATGGATAAGGTTATTGATCAAGCGATTAGACCTGAGACGACTTCAATCAAAATGGGTGAAATCATGCACCTTATCGACAATGCCACAGATGGCAATGCCATTATTGTACCGGATGTAGGGCAACATCAAATGTATGCCATGCGTTATTATACTTATAAGAAAGCGAATAGCTGGGTGAGCAGTGGTGGTTTAGGAACGATGGGTTTTGCTTTACCTGCCTCTATTGGCGCACAAATGGCAGCTCCCGACAGAACCGTCGTGGCCATTATCGGTGATGGATGCTTCCAAATGACCATCCAAGAATTGGGTACTATCTGCCAGAACAAACTCCCCGTGAAAGTGGTGATTTTCAACAATAACTACCTCGGCATGGTGCGCCAATGGCAACAGTTGTTCTTTAACAACCGATACTCGCAAGTAGAATTGCACAACCCGGATTTCGTAGCCATTTCCAAAGGCTTCGGCATAGCATCTTCAAAAGTAACAGAACGCACAGACCTGAAAGATGCCATTGATCATATGTTAGCACATGACGGCCCTTATGTCTTGGAAGTTGTAGTGGAAAAAGAAGAAAACCTGTTTCCAATGGTACCGAGTGGTAAAGCTTGTAGTGATGTAATCCTTGAACCTTAATCCGGAAATGAACATGCAAAAATATAAATTAGAGATATTATCGTATAATCAGCCCGTATTAATCGGCGGGTTTATGTTGATTTTTTCCAGGAGAAGAGTAGATGTGACAGATTTTTACTACAAAAATATCAATGACACAGACGGACTTTTCACTATTGAATTTAATTCGGAAGAATGGGCAGCGCAAAATCTGGAAAAGCAATGCAATAAGCATATAGATATTTTTGAAGCGAAACTCGTTTCAATTGTTAAATAATTTATCAATAAACCAAAAAATACTAAAGAATGGCAATTATGAATTTTGGCGGAGTAGAAGAGAATGTGGTTACCCGCGATGAATTTCCTTTAGAAAAGGCTAGAGAAGTTTTAAAAAATGAAACCATTGCCGTCATCGGTTATGGCGTTCAAGGTCCGGGACAGGCACTTAATCTCAGAGATAATGGCTTTAATGTTATTATTGGCCAAAGAAGACCCTCGAAATCTTGGGACAAAGCCGTAGCAGATGGTTTTTTAGAGGGCGTTACTTTATTTGAACCGGAAGCAGCTTTGGAAAAAGCTACCATCATCATGTATTTGCTTTCAGATGCTGCACAAATAGAGATGTGGCCGACGGTCCAAAAATATCTTACGGCAGGCAAAGCACTCTACTTCTCTCATGGCTTCGGTATCACCTATAAGGAAAGAACCGGCATCATCCCTCCGGCTGATGTGGACGTAATATTAACAGCACCAAAAGGTTCCGGAACTTCTTTGAGAAGATTATTCCTAGAAGGAAAAGGGTTAAATTCTTCTTATGCCATCTTCCAAGATGCTACCGGAAGAGCTTTCGACAGAACCATAGCTTTGGGAATCGGCATCGGATCGGGATATTTATTTGAAACGACCTTCTTAAAAGAAGTATATAGCGACCTTACAGGCGAAAGAGGCGTACTCATGGGTGCGTTAGCGGGTGTGATGGAAGCACAATACAACGTATTGCGCAAAAATGGTCACTCCCCATCAGAAGCTTTTAACGAAACAGTGGAAGAACTCACAGAAAGTTTGATAAAACTAGTAGGCGAAAACGGCATGGACTGGATGTATGCCAACTGTTCTACAACCGCACAAAGAGGTGCTTTAGACTGGAAAGGTCCTTTCAGGGATGCCGTTGCACCCGTTTTTGAAGAACTATATGCAAAAGTAAAAGCCGGAGAAGAAGCACAACGCTCGATAGATTCCAACTCACAAGCCGATTATAGAGTAAAATTGGAAGAAGAGTTAAGAGAAATCAGAGAAAGCGAAATGTGGCAAGCCGGAAAAGCCGTTAGAAGCTTGAGACCGGGAAGATAATGATGATTTTTCGATAAAATAAAGAGGCTGTCCGAAAACTTTGGACAGCCTCTTTTTATTACTTTTATGCCTTTGAAATTGAATTATAGTCAAACCCTTTTAAATTAAATTCTAAAAACTCATCACATAAAACTACATACTTTATTAATACACAGATAAACTGACAAAATGTCATTTGGAATAATTATTGATTTATACTATTCAAAAATTATATCATGAAAGAATTAATTGAAAAATTAACAGCGAAAGTAGGTATTACTGAAGAGCAAGCAAAAAATGCTATTGACACAGTAGGCGAATTTGTAAAAAGCAAATTACCTGCACCACTTCACAAAGCTATCGACGGTGCTTTAAATGGCGAGTCTTTATCTGAAGGTCTGAAAAATCAAATTGAAGACTTAGGTGGAAAAATCAATGAAACTGCTGAAAATCTTCGTGAAAAAGCTGAAGAACTCGGCGAAGACCTAAAAGAAAAAATTACAGGTCTTTTCGGAAGTAAAAAGTAATACCAATACTTCTAACGATAAAGAGGCAATCCAATGGGTTGCCTTTTTTGGTTTATAGCACCTGTTTTTATTAAACGCTACTTTGACACAAGCAAAATGCTATTTTAGCGCATTTAAGAAATCGTTTAATAGTCCCTGTAATGTATTAAGCTCCTTTTTTTCTTTTGGAAAAAATTGGTAATGATCAACATAATCATTCGAATAGCTCGACCAAAAGCAACTTCTCTCACCCTTACATTGTAATTTTATTTTGTTCTCACTACTCAAAGGCACTAAGGATGTAGATTGCAATAAGTTAGATTTACTAATCTTGGAATAATATACCGATGAAAAAACATAGAAATAGAAGTATACATCGTCGCCTTTTACTTCAATATTTTTATATACATCTTTATTGAATGTCGGTAAATAATCGTTTAGTTTCTTAAGAGAAGCGGCATACTTAGCTTCATCAACTGTATTGGTAGGCTCTTCTGAATCTACACCGTCCAAAAAATATGCCCATGAGTCATCTTCACTTTCATTATTTTCTTTTTCACGTCCTGATGTAGAATTCTTGTCGCCGGAATTAGAATCCGTATTACTTTTATGGTTAATACAATTATTTACCGTGGTGAGAAGATTATTGAGCAAGGTTTCTACTTTTGTTAAATTTGCCCCAGATGCATTAAAATTAAAATAATCATGATTGCCATTTGTGATGGATGAGTGAACACAATTATTATTGCCTTTACATGCAAGTTTTGCGAAATTATTTACTTTATTAATTTCCACACGGTCAATATCTTCGATTTTAGCTTTAGAATATCCACCATTTGTAAAATGGCTGATAAAATATCCATCCGTAACTTCCATCCCCGCGTACCTGCCATTATCTAAACTAGGTAAAAACTCATTTAGGTCGCTCAGCGCTTTATTAGCCTTTTCCAATTTAGTAGCATATTCGTCAGTACTATTATTGGAAGCGTTTGGTATATCAACATCAGATAGATGATTGTCGATATTCGCTTCTTCAGATGTATTATCTAGTTTATCCTCAGTTTGATTTTGTCGTTGATTCCTTTTATAGGCTGTTAGAAGGTTATTTAATAATCCTACCAATTCTGATTTATTAAAGTAGGCAGATTGCGAAAAGCTGATGGTCGAATGGTAAGAATCTGTATAGGTTGAATAAACACATGACTTACCATCTAAACACTCAATAATCACCTTGTACTCTGATGTTGATTCCACAGCCCTACCCAAATATTTTATTTCAGACTTGCTATATTTCCCCGATTTAAATCTATCATACAAATAACCATCGATGATTTCAAGATAGCCATAATACCCATTATCGAAAGTTTTCAAGTATTCATTTACAGCCTCTAACGCTTTGCTATATCCTTGGGCGGAAACATTTGCTGATAAAAAGATAGTAAAAACTAAAGCAAAAATCTTTTTCATAATCATTATAATTTCTTATCTCTTAAAAATAAAAAGTCATCATTTAAATTTCACACTAAGATATAAATATTTCAAATCTATGTTACAAATTAAAAATTAATATAATTTATAATGTATTAGTAATTTTTGGGGTCATATACCCGTATTTATTTATATAAAATCCTTTATATAGCCGTATTATTTTTTTATTAAATGCTTTTATCATGCTTATTGTTAACAATTGAAATTTGAATTTACTTATAATAATATGAGCAAATAAAAGGTTCAAAAATCTGACATACGTACACATTGCCTTTATAAACCAATCCCGAAGAAACACCACTAATGATGCTTCCATCGTTTTCAGCCAATTTTCGATAGTCACCGTTTTCCGGTTCTATCTCATACACTGCCCAAGGTGAAATGGATTTTTCACTTAGTGAATGAGCGATGAATTTTGCTTGGTCAGTATGTCTGGCGCCAATTATCTTTCCTTCGCAAACACGCAAATTATCCCAACCATCGAGATTACACAATTCTTGCTTGTTAGTCAAACTTCCTTCGGCTTGTATATCATACACAAAAACACCTTTATTTCTGGATGTTGCCAAATACAATTTTTTGCCTATTGTACAAATACCATTGGAGAAACGGATATACTCCTCCACTTTGCGCCAATTTTCACTGCCATCAAAATAAACAACTGTGCCCCCTAAAGGATTAAAAAGTTGTTCGACAACCACATCTCCCCCACCATCGTCATTGCTGACATAAAAACTGCCCTCTGGCATCACGGTTAATGCATTGGGAGACACTAGTAGCGGATGCAAATATATATCTTCAAAAATCAACTTATCTGCTTCAATTTTATACTTCAGCACAGCATTTGTTGAATCATTGAAAGAATAATGTGAGATAACATATAAACGCACTTCGCCATCTACTTTTTGAATGGCGATTCCATGAGGATTCAACGTCAATCCTTCAGGTTCTCCTTCTCGTGGCAACAGCACTAGTTGATTATTTTCTGTGTTCATTGCATAAATTTCCCCTTCTAATGGCTGATATGCTCTTCTAGTATTGCAGGAAATCAATATTCTTGCGGGACTTGTACTTTCATCCAAAACCATATCTTCCGGTCCATATCCAGTGGTTATTTTGAGTGGTTGTTTTACGGGATGTACTTCTTTTTTACATGAGAAAAATCCCAGTAAGGCAACTATGAACAAATACCTTCTCATGGTTGTTTAATTTTTACTTTCGCGAAGATGGGTTTGAATACCATATCTTGGCTTTAAAGTAACAAGTGGCTGAAAATCGATTTTTTGATCTTCAACTAATGTGAAGTCAAAGTGATACATCATCATTCCCAGTACCAAAGTCGTTTCCATCAGTGCGAAGTGATTGCCGATGCACATCCGCGGCCCTCCACCAAAGGGATAGTAAGCTTTTTTTATGGCTTCCTTCTCTCCATTTTCTCCAAAACGTTCCGGATTAAATACCTCTGGGTTTTGCCAGTATTTCTTATTCCTGTGCAAGTATAGTGTTGAGAGCAAAACGACATGACCTTCAGGCAATGCAACACCATTCACACGATCATTTTCTTTTATTAGTCGGCTTAAGAGGTATGCCGTTGGATAAAGTCGCAGTGTTTCATCAATAATCTGTCTTGTGTACACCAATTCCTTCAAGGTATCCATTCCCTGAAAGCCTTTGCTGAAAACGCTGTTGACTTCTGCCTTTACCTTAGCATACACCTCCGGATTTTTGCCAATGGCATAAAATGCCCATGCTAAAGTATAACCCGATGTTTCATGTCCCGCAACATAAATAGTGATCAACTCATCTCTTAATTGTTTATCTGACATACCTTCTCCGGTATCTGCATCCTTCGCTTCCAGCAACATTGTAATCAAGTCATTCCCCGGCACGGACTTTTTCTTTTCATCGATAATTCGATATATTATTTTATCAAATGTCTCCATAATCTTATTAAACTGATTGTGGGAGCCATCCAAATGTGAGAAGGGTGCAAAGAAAGGGTTGCGGATGCGTTTAATCAGGTGTTCCTGTACATCTACAAATTTTTGTTGCATGTAAATGAGCTCGTCAGTTTTTTCCGTTCCCAACAAGGTAATAATAGCAATATCTGAGGTAAGCGCCATCATTTCTTTATCAATAAAAGTCGGTTGTTTGGAGTTCCTTGCTTTCAATCCCTTGATATATTCATTGCTGATATTAAACATTACCTCAAAAAGTGCATCCAATCTTTTCTTGTAAAAGGCCGGTTGCGCCAACCTTCTCTGTTTCCACCACGACTCGCCTTCGTTTGTCAGCAAACCTCTTCCCAATGCCAAACTTAGCTGATGCATAGCAAAATCTTTGCTATAGTTGCGGTGATTGAGTTGTAAGACATGTTCAAAAACAAAAGGATCGCTAGTAGCTACTAATTTTCTTGGGCCAATATAAAAGGTGAAATTTTCACCTAAAGCACTAAAATTTTTGCCAAGGAAGCCAATGGGATTTGGAGCAAACTCAAATATACTCCCCAGCAATGGCAATGCCTTTGCCTTTGGCAACACTAATTTATCGGAAACTTCCATACCACTTTTTGTTAAATAGTAAAATTAGCGCATTTTTATAATATTTTTATAGTATGAAAGGCATATTCGTTAAAATCATCGCATATGGCGATAATGATTACTTAGAAAGTATTCAATTAAGAACAAAAATACTTAGAGAACCGCTTGGATTGGTGTACACGGAGGAACAACTTGCCGGAGAAGCAACGCAAGTACATATTGCCGCATTTTCCGAACAAAGATTAGTAGGTATTTTACTCATGCAACCTTTAGATGATGTCGTAGTAAAAATGAGACAAGTTGCTGTGGATGGCACTTTCCAGCAACAGGGCGTTGGACGTAAACTCGTAGCCTTTTCTGAACAATGGGCAAGGGAGCAGCAATTCAAAACCATAGAACTCCATGCCAGAGAGGTGGCCGTACCATTTTATGAAAAATGTCAATACGAGAAAGTAGGGAATTTCTTTTACGAAGTAGGGATTGGGCATTGGAAGATGAAGAAAGAATTATAACGCAAAAACAAAATCAGCTTTATGAATCGAATCATTTATTCCATTTTTTTGTACAGTCTTTTAATCTTTGCCTGTAAAAAAGATGGCAGCGAAGACAGCTATACACAAAGACTAAAAATTTGGGAGCAACAAGCCGGAGTATTGGGAAATGGTGTAAACTTACAACCTTCTTATTATCATTCCGGCGATGTAGATTTGGGCTGGTCGTTGATGAAAGCATATTCAAAAATCACTACTGTTAGGATAGAAATAGAACCTTTCATGAATATTGAAACGGTAAAAAGGTGGATATCTGAAGCTTCCTCAAATGGATATGCCATCATTTGCACTTACCATCATTATCCGCATAATGTTTCCTCGAATGTACAAACCCTTATTCAAGGTGCACAGTGGTGGAAAGAAAACTACGCTGCGTTGCGCTCAGCCGGAATTTTTTATGTGAATTTAATGAATGAATGGGGTGGACTCTCTACAACTACCGAAGAATATACTAAAGCGTATAATCAGGCTATCCCAATTCTTCGTGAAGTATACAATGGTCCGATTATTATCGATGTTTGTTTGGCGGGTAGCAAAACAGATATAACTGTAGATGCGGTAAACGGAAATAACGGCAACAAAATTCTAGATGATTTTATCATTTTATCCACCCATATATATGGTTACAGCGTTCAACTCAAAGAAGACCTCAACAAAATGAAAGGAACAGGTAAGAAATGTATCGTCGGTGAGTTTGGGAGAACACCCGGTTCTCAAAACTGGAGCAGTTTGGTTAAATATGCCAAAGAATTAGGTTGGCCAGTAATCGGTTGGGCATGGAATGGCGATGGTGAAGACCTCAATATGATAAGTCCACAGTTTTCACCTGCGCCAGCAACATATGTTGTCTCGCCCTATTTTGATGTGATATATGAATTGTTGTAATTATTTTGCCAATAAGGTTGCAAGAATTGCTGAATCTAGTATATTTGCATTTGACATTACCTTGCTTTTCTGAATAAGAAATGATGATGTTTCGTCATCGGTGTAAGATTGTAAATCATACTACACTACCTACTATCTTTATGGTGAGAATAGGTACTATACGTGCCTTTTCAGACCATTTTCCATGAAATTAAAGGCACGTATAGTACCTATTCTCTGGAGTTGATAGATGTAGTCCTAAGAAGATACGAAGGCATGTCACAAGGCTCTATGTTTAAAAAATATAGGGCCTTTTTTAATTAAAAAAACAAATAAAATGTCGAAGGTATTAAGCAGACAAGAGATTTATGATAGGATCAGAAACTCCTCGAAAGATTACTATATCCTTGAAGAAATGAAGAGATTGGGATTTTGGAAAGAATCATCTGTTCCAACTGTTGCAGAATCTTTGATCCAGCGAGAAGCGCTCTTGAATAAAGAATTACAAGAACTTATCGCAAAAGACAAAAAGTATCAAAACCAAGAACTGATGCTCAGAGAGATGCGTAAAAAACGCATGAAAGAAGCCAAGGAAAAAAGAGAAGAAACCAAACAAAAAAATGAACGGGCGCGTATTGAGAGAAGTGAAAAATGGAAGAAAATCCATGCTGCTCAAATTATTTACTTAGGTGATGATTATTCAGCCGGGTTAAATAACTCTGCTCCAATAAATTCGATTAACGCTTTACTGCCGACATTTAGTGATGTTCAGGATTTGGCTGCAAAAATGGGTATTGATTTGTCTACATTAAGATTCTTAAGCTTTCATCGTAAAGTATCAAAGAATTGCCATTACCATAGTTATGAGATCAAAAAAAAATCCGGTGGTACAAGAAACATCTCAGTTCCGAAGGGAAAATTGAAGAAAGCGCAACATTGGGTGTTGCAAAACATCCTCAATAAAATAGAAATAAACGATAGTGCTCATGGATTCATCAAAGGAAAGTCTATCGTTACCAATGCTCAGCAACATGTAAATAAAGCTGTTATCATTAACCTTGACCTAAAAGATTTCTTTCCCACCATCCATTATAAAAGGGTGAAAGGGTTGTTTATAAAATTAGGTTATCCAGAACAATTAGCGATTATTTTCAGTCTTCTTTGCACACATGCACATACTGAAGAGGTATTTTTAGATGGCATTAGGTATTATGTTCAGAACGGAGAAAGATTTCTACCGCAAGGTTCTCCGGCAAGCCCGGCTATCAGCAATTTAATTTGTTATAAGTTGGACAAAAGGTTAGATGGTTTAGCAAAAAAATATGGCGCTGTATACTCCAGATATGCTGACGACATCACTTTCTCATTAGACGACAACGAAAACATCTCAAAACTTCTTTTTTATGCACATAAAATTATTGAAGGGGAGGATCTCCAGATCAACAAAGCAAAGACCCATATCATGCGAAAAAATGCGCAGCAAAAGGTAACAGGCATTGTGGTCAACCAACAGCCAACAGTAGAAAGGAGAATTCTTAGAAAGTTTAGGGCTTTACTGCATAATATCCTAAAAAATGGTTGGCAAGAACAAAAGTGGGGAAACGGTAGTAATCTTTTACACAGTATTGAAGGATATATCAACTATATCCACATGGTTCATCCAACGAAGGCTCAAAGCTACAGGGTTTCTCTAAAAACAATCCTAGAAAAACATGGCACACCGGAAATTAAGGTGAACATTCCTATAAACATTGTTCCACCTCCTCAAATTGCCTCAACAGAAGAAGATCCAAAAGACAGTGCACCAGAACAGAAAAAAGAAGAAACGGATTGGTGGAATTTATTCTAATATGATATTATGAAAATTATTAAGCAGGTAAAACTATTTTATTTTGAAGGCAACTCTGACAAGGTCTATGAAATTGACTTATGTGAAGTTGGTCAGGATAAGTTTGTAGTCAACTTCAGATATGGTCGAAGAGGAAGTACGCTTAAAGAAGGTACTAAAACAAGTGCATTTGTTGACAGGAACAAAGCTGAAAGTATCTTCAGTGATTTAGAAAAGGAAAAACGTCAAAAAGGTTATCAGTCAGAAGTGGAGGTTTTTGTAGAATTACCGACATTAGATAAATTAGATAACAAAACGATTAAATGGACCATTTTAAAGAGATTGGAAGATGCCACACAACATACACAATCCTTTAAGACGCAATGGAAAACGTCTCGTGTTATATGGAAAGCTGCCGATCTTAATATAGTTGAGGCGATTCCCTTTATTCTAAAATTAGCAACTAAGGGGGATGAAATGCAGTTATATGCCTCAATGTATGCCTTTAAAGTACTGCATGCAACTGAGGCTATCGGTCTTCTACTGAGTATTGCTGAGAGCAAGCGACATAAATCTTATATACAAAATCTCGCTTTAGAATCGCTTCTCACTATTGGAGATGAAAATATCGTTTTAAATACCCTTTCTCTTATACTTGATTTACAATCAAAAGAAATTAAATACTTTATCGATACAGAACAGGATGAACTGTTAAAGGGCCATCTTTTTGATAAAATACGGAAAGAAGAAGCTATAGAAACGCTCGATAAATTATACCTCATTTCTAAGGCTTACCCTTCTTTACACCCCATTTTAATGGATATTGTGGCACAATTGCCTTTAAAACCACCTTACTTTAAGCCCATAAGAGCTTTATATAAATTATCGAAATTCAGAAATGACAACAAAATGCTGTCATTGATTGCTTATCGTATTGAGAAAACACCCTATTTCTACCAAAGAAAAGTTAGCTTGAGACCGGATGCTGAATCAAACAGCCAATATATATTTCCACTCCAACAATATATTGATATTAGGAAAGAACTAAAAAGCAATGATAGCAGGATAGCTTTTTCTAATTACACAAAATTATACTTCCAAAGTAATTGCATTCAACACCTAAACAATTTAGGAAAAAGCAACGATGCAAAAGAATATCTCAATTTTGCTGTCAATGTACTTCTACAATATAAAGAAACAGATTTTAAACCTGCATTCCGCAAACCTATCAGTAATTATGGAAGTTATGATTTTAAAAAGCGAACATATTACTTTACAGTAATTGATTATCCTGACTGTTATGACTCGTACTTGTTAACGACCATATTATATGGTAATGATAAAAAAAGACAGCTGAATAATCAACTGCATTTTTATATCGCTAAGAATGATTATGAAAGTAATGAGTTTTATTACAGACCTGAAACCTGTACTTTAATTGAAAGAAAAGAAAAGACACAATCCTCAAAAGTAGAAACGCCAACCGTACTTTCTTATTTAACCAATACTTTTAAAGGACTCTTCTCCAAAAAAGAAACCGCAGAACCAGCATCGCAACCTGTCACTAATGTTCCTGCTCCTGAAAATCAAAGACCTGAGGTTTTCTCCCATTTTTGGGATCAATATCCTGAGTCATATATTCAGCTTTTAATGCAAGCTAACATGTCCCTAGTACTCCGTTTTGCATTTGACAACCTTCGCAAACATGTACAATATGGCTCTGTAATGGAGAAGATAGATGCAACTGGAATCTTGAAACTACTGTATCGCGACAATAATATTCCGCAGGAGTTTGGTTTCGAAATTATCCTTAATCAGGAACAGAAACTGCTATCCGATGACATTTTTATTGCTAAAACGTTCTATTCTGACCATAAAAAAACCCGAGAATGGGCAAAAAAAGCGATTACAAACAATTTTAACACTTATAGCAAAAATGCGGATTTCATGGTGTTGTTGCTCTTATGTCCAACTGAAGAAGAGAAAGAATACATTTCTAGTTTACTACACTCAGCGCACATTCTACCAACTGAAAAACAAGTCATCGTTGAAAAAACAATTATCGAATTACTGGCAAAAGAAAACAATGCCAGCAATAATTTCGTGGCAGAATTGGCTACTCAAAGATTGATGAACATCGCTCCGGAAACGTTGAAAGAACTTAGTTGGGAAATGATTGCACAACTATTGGCAAGCCCACTAGAAAACAACACCCTACTGGCAAGTGAAATTATTCTTACTAAGTCTGAAGCTATTCCTTCGCAAGAAATTCCATTTTCATTAATTGAGCGCTTACTGAAAAATGGGCATCCTATTATCAGACAAAACGGAATTAGCTTGCTGAACAAGTATTCAGAAAACACCCTTCATTTGGAATTAAAAAACATTCTTAATAACTACAAAAGTCATTATATTGAAGTAATAGAAGCCATTAACTGCGTAACCCAAAAAGTAGTTGCCTTTGAATCTAATGGCGAGTTAATTACAGAAAGTTTGGTTTATGCGCTCATAAGAAAAGAAAATTTTGAAGGAGCCCACAGTCTATTTAAAACCTACCTTACAGAGCAATATGCTAGATTATTACCTCAAATTCCAACGAAACTCGTCATTAAACTTCTATTCTCATCTACAAAAGAAGGTTCGCTCACAGGATATGAGTTATTAAAAGGGATTACAGATGATGCTTCGTTTACTATCAAACAGGTAATAGCGCTCTCTAATCATGAAATGCTTGCTGTTCGGCAATGGAGTTGGAATTTCTTTAAAAACAATGTCGCCAGAATACGATTAGAGCGTGAAGTAGCATTTAATATACTCGACTCCGATTGGGATGATACAAGAGAATTTGCATTCCATTTCTTCAATACAGCATTCAATGAATACGACTGGGATGTCGTTACCTTGGTAAGTTTAGTCGACTCGATTCGCTCGGATGTCGAGCGATTCGGAAGGAATCTTATTACACAATTTTTCAAACCTGAGCATGGGTTGGAATATTTAACAAAACTAAGTGAGCATCCGAGTATTAATGTACAGTTATTTGTAACAAACTACTTAGAAGAATTTGCGCAAGACAATCCGGAGAAATTGCAAGAACTGGAATTTTATATCCGTTCGGTTCTAGGAAAGGTGAATAAAGCCCGTATTGCCAAAAAAAGGATATTTGCTTTTCTGGAAAGAGAAAGCAAAAAATCTGAAAAATTGGCCACTATCATTGCCGGAATTTTAGATGACGTCTCTGCAATATCCGCAATAAGAGATAAGGCACGATGTATACAAATTCTTACTGGAATTCAACGGCTTTATCCAAATATTTCCTCACATTTAATCTTAACCAATTAAACTATGGAATTCTCGTACCTATTTAATAAGCATACACATATAGAAAATACTTCTTCCGGCACTGTCATGGATTTTGCTCCGGACTTACAAAGAGATCCGACTTTTTTTGTTGGAAATCTTAATAAAAAATTGCCTTTTCGGGAAGCTATCTCTGCCTTGCATGATGTAGTAGTTTCTGACTTGAGATTCAAACCCAAAGACAGAACTGCCTATAAACAATGGTTGGAAGAACAAGAGAAGCTTTGGCTCGGCGATTTTATGGCTTCTTACCAGATAGAAGAAATAAAAGCAAGAATTGCTGGCATAAAACAAGAACTTAGTCAAATATACAATGAAAAGTATAAGGTTTCCGCTCCATTTAATCAGGCAAAAAAAGCTTATTTTGATTATTTATATAAACATGATAGAGATGCGTGGTTTGTATTAGATCCTGTTATAACAGTACATCCTGACGAAGTATTTTTTGAGTGCTTAAGTATAGACGAATCTACTTATGGTAAGTTAAGTTGCAATTATAATGTCTTCAATGGTATTGACGATTTTAAATGCGGCACCACAAATATTGATTATTCTACAGATTTATATAATGAATTCCAGAAAATCAGGGGCTATAAAGACACCGTCTTTAAGATTGACCCAAGTGGTTTTGAGGTACAAACTACCGATGAAAACACTTATAAGGAAACAAAAATTGACCTTCCCGACTCTTGGGTAAGGGGTTTTCTTCAGGTAAGTACTGCTATGACTTTGCCTTCGATAGCGTTTCATCTCCATCCAATGGATATTTTTACCCTTTGTCAGTTTTTGAGGCGATTTAAAGAAAAGAAAGGCCCTCGTGCATTGCGGTACATTTTAGAACCCGGCAAACCAATACAAGCTGTATTTGAACCATGGTTTGAAACAATTACCTTTCATCGTTCCATCTATCAAGGACCACACAGCAAAACTATCAGGGTATGGGGAAGACGGAGGTTGTTAATTTTGGAACGACTAATACCCATTGCTAAATCCTTTAAAGTTACGCTTCTGGGGAATGGGCTTCCCTCCTATTATGTCGCTGACCTTGGTGATATGACATTTACGTTAGGACTTTCTGGTTGGACAGCCAACGATTGGAGTACGGCAGGCAATTTCGATTTAATGGCTGCACGTGGAGAGGTCGATATTGCCACCCAGCAGAAAATATTCCATGCCTTAAAAGAAACTTGGTTTGCTACTCCACAACAATTATCAGAAAAATTAGGCATTCACACATCTGTTGTTTCCTCTGCCATGACGGCTTATACGCAAGCAGGAAGGGTAATTTATGACCTACATAAAGGCGTTTATAGGGTCAGAGAGTTGACGCAGGAACCATTAGATATAACACAACTGCGTTTCTCAAGTCCACAAGAAGAAAAAGCCCATCAACTTCTTCAGGACAAAAAAATACGCATTTCGCATAAAATATTGAACGATAAGTTAGTCATTGAGGGCGTTATGCAAGACAATAAGGCTAGTCTTAAAGCGTCTGCAGAAGTAGATAAGGATGGAAGATTAACCGATGGGAAGTGTATCTGCAATTTTTACATTAACAACCAACTAAAGAAAGGACCTTGTGAGCATATTTTAGCTGCCAAGATGCTGTTCTTTAGAAATGAAAATCACTCGTAATATCGTGAATAAATCCCTAACAAAAAGGGTTCGCAGAAAAACGCTGCGAACCCCTTCTCAATTAGAGACTTCTTGGAAATGTGACAATCGCATGCTAATGGTTGCCCTACCACTGGTAATAGTTCTCAAATCTGAAATATACCCGAATGTATTACTCAATGGCACCCAGGCAAGGAATATATTTCTGCCACTCTTGTAAGAAATGGACTGAATTACGCCCTTTCGCCTATTAATATCACCGCTAATAGAACCTGTATGTTCTTCTAATCCGACTATTTCTACCAACATAATGGGTTCCATCAGCACGGGCATACACAAATGCGCCATCTCTCGGAAGGCATTCCTTGCAGCTATCTCAAAATCCATGGCATGAGAATCCACTTTATGGGTGCTACCATCTTTAAGAACAATACGCATGTTTTCCAATGGATATCCACCAATGGGACCTTCCTTCATCGCTTCTTCGAAACCTTTTTTCACATATGAAATAAACTCCTTAGGAATAACACCACCATGAACATCATCGACAAAATCTAACCCTTCAAGGCCATCTTCAGCCGGTCCAATTGTGAATACAATCTCTGCAAATTGACCACTGCCGCTATTCTGCTTTACGAAGCGCTCTTTCCATTCTAAAGTCTTAATAAACTTCTCTTTGTAGAACACCTTTGGCTTTCCGGTAATTACTTCCAACCCATGATTGATCAGCATCCTTTCGATGGTTACTTCCAGATGTAATTCTCCCATACCACTCAAAATGGTCTGTCCTGTCTGCTCATCCATTCGCATACTCAGCGATGGATCTTCCAATAAAACATTCGACAACACCTTTGCAAACAAACGTTCATCCTCAGAAGATTTCGGCTCTATGGCAAGACTCAGCACAGGAACAGGAAAAGAAATTGCTTCCAGCATTATTGGTCGCTCCATTGAACAGATGGTATCTCCGGTACGAATATCTTTGATACCAATTAATCCTACAATATCACCTGCAACAGCATTTTGAATATCTATTGCCTTATTGGATCTGATTTGAAGAATTCTGCTGATGCGCACCCGTTCTCTGGTTCGAGGTAAAAAGACGGTATCTCCACACGCTATCCGACCGGAGTAAACCCTTACCATCGACAATTTGCCCATATATTTATCTGTAACAATCTTAAAGGCTAGTGCAGAGAAATGCTCATCTGCTTCACGCCGCAACTTAACTGTTTCTTCTGTTTCCGGGACAATGCCTTCAACATCCGGTCGATCATTTGGGGCAGGAAGGAACTTAGCAATGGCATCTATTAATGGTTGTACTGCTTTGTTTCTGTATGCAGCACCGCATAAAATAGGCGTCAGACTACCATTAAGAGTAGTCCTCCGTATAGCAGCTACGATATCTGCGTTTCCCAACAATTGGCCTTCAGTGAAATATCGCTCAAAGAATACCTCATCGTGTTCTGCCAATGTTTCCAATAAAGCATTTCTATACTCAAGAACCATCGGCAACATCGCATCCGGGATAGGTCGTGTTAGCCATGTATCTCCCGTCTCGTCTTCCCAATACAATGCTTCTTCTTCAATCAAATCTATCATTCCACAGAAATTGTCTTCCGCACCAATCGGTATTTGTAACACCAGCGGCGTTGCAGATAGCTGCGATCTTATTTCTTCTACAATAGCAAAGAAGTCAGCGCCTTGTCTATCCATTTTATTGATGAAACATAAACGGGGAATATCGTACTTTACTGCCTGAAACCATACCTGTTCTGTCTGCGGTTGTACTCCGGAGGTGGCACATAACAGGGCAACTACCCCATCTAAAACACGCAGCGACCTTTCCACTTCAACCATAAAATCAATATGTCCCGGTGTATCTATGATATTGATGGGGTACATTTCACCATCTACAGTCCATTTCGTTGAAATGGCAGCAGATGAAATGGTAATGCCTTTTTGTCTTTCAATAGCATCCGTATCCATGGTAGTATTCCCATCGTCCACATTGCCAATTCGGTGGATTTGTCCGGTATAATAAAGTATGCGTTCCGTCAAAGTTGTCTTTCCGGCATCTACATGGGCAATAATTCCTATATTTCTCGTGTTGTAGTTCTTTCTCATATTCTTATATTTTAAGATCAATAATTTTTGCGCATGGATTCGATTCCATTATCGCTAAAGGGTTTTAATTTAATAATGTTAAAAATTGGGAGATAGGATTCCCTTAGGTAGCATAAAAAAGCCCTTCCAAGAGGAAAGGCTTATACTTATTATAAGATATTCTTCTTAGAAACGCAAAATCATACTACCAAAGAGCACTGCCCTGATAGCACCATTTATAGACATAATATGTTTGTTTAGATATAACATCTTCAATAATTCGGTGCAAAGGTAATGAAAATTTTCAAAATTCAACCTCCGAGGTTGTCTGGAAGAAAAATTATTTACATAAACTTGATTATCAATTATATATAAATAGTTTCACAATATAAAATCAGAAAAGCAACGTCAACCCTCGAGGTTAAGTGTAAGATTTGTATTGCAGTTTAAAATAATAAAATGCTTCAATGTAATTTTTTCGTTGTTACAAAATGTCTGTCTGCCTTGTGAAAAAGCTGACATCATATTGCCCGATAGATGTGAAAATCCCAATTGTTTTTGAAGTTCTTTTAGATCTTTTTTGTTATTATTTCGTAAGTTCCTTACTTTACATTTTTTCAGAAATTCGCTAAATGCTTTGTCGTCCATTTTTTTGAAATTTATCATAGCTTAAGTTTGTCTATCACAAAATCAAGTCCTATTTCTTTTTTCCTTTTCACAAAATAAATTTACGAAATATTTTTTAGTCTTACAATCGTCCAACGTTGAGGAGGGTGCGGTTTTGGCATTTTCATATAACATTTTGCAGATTTGCGATTGGCGGGCTTTTCCGCACAAATGTTCATGCGGAGTACAAAACTTGCTGTAATCACTATACTGTCTGCTGAGCACGAAACCCCGCCTATTGTAAATGTGCTGTTAGCTGCCGTTATTCTCATTCGTCTGTTTCGTCAGTTAGTTGAATAAAGTCAACAATTAGTTTTACTGCTTGTCTGTTTTTGTCAAAGCCAACATATCGAGGATATAAGCCGTCACCCCAGCCAGAACCAAACATAATAATATTCGCACTTGAATTTGTCGGAGTATAATTTATCCAGTCTTCACCTCTTGAACTTGCTGGCGTGTTTGCATTTGCCTTAAAATACTTTTCTAAAACGTCATTGTAATAGTTAGCATCCTTGTCCTTTGTATAAAAGTCCGTAATTTCTTGATTGTATAATTTCCAAGTTTCAAAGTCAGAAAAACTCCCAAGTCCGTTTTCAACAGGAAACACACCATTCATTTTTTTCTCAAAGTCGTCCGCCAATAATGTTTCTGAAATTAAGGATAACTCCCAACTAACTGGAACTTCGTCTTTGAAGTTTAGTTCGGCATAGGCAACCCGTCCACCGAAATCGTCATCAAGTCCAATGTAAAGATAAACGGGATAGTCGCCAGGCTTTACAGTCCAAGATTGAGGAAGTCCTAATTCTCTATACATTGGGTCTGTGCAAACGACTTGTCCGCTTGGTAATTTAAGGTCGCCAACGAAAAACCTGTCGTATGATTTATTTGCTTTTAGGTTTTCAAAGTCTGAGTAGTCAAACTCAGTCTCTTCATTAAAAATTGTTTGCTTGACTTTTTTGTTTGTCGTGTCCTGCTCTGTCTGAGAAGTCTTCCCGAATAGCTTATCAAATAGTCCCATATATATATATTAATGTCATCTTGTTTGATTATTGCGTTGTCGTCATATAATGGCAGCTAACGGTTTGGGGCTTTGCGAAGTTGGGGCATTCAAGGCACAAATGTTCAATTTAGCACAAATGTTCATTAGAATTACCAATGCTTAAATTTAGCACTTCTGCCCCAATTTTGCAAAACCCTTGTTATCGGCTGTTCTTCTTTCGTCCGTGTCCGTTTTTTTGTTGGTTTAGTAGTTTAAAAATACTCCGAAACCAAGTCCCATATCGCTGTCGTAATGTGTTGTTAATCCTATGTTTTTGTTTACAATGTAACGCAAACCTGCCATATATTCTTTGTCGGTATTTACCATAAATGATGCTCTAACTCTTTTTGAAATTGGAATATCTTCTCTCATTAGTTGTACTCTTAAATTCCCATCGTGGTAAATTTCGGTCTGTAAAACTACAAGCATTGGCAAAGTATAGGCAACTCCTAAACTAAACTGGCGTCTGTTGTCTTTGGTGTTGGTTTGTCCAAAAAGGTTTTTTTCTCCGTGTACATTTCCCATTGCATCGGTTTCTAATTTTCTGTAACGCCAATCAAAACCGATAAACGGCATTAGCCATTGCATTTTTCCAATGTATCGTCCAATATGCGTTTCAGTTTCGTAGCCGTGATGGTCGTTGTACCCCAAACGCCATTCTGTCCCAATGCTCCAACGTGTGCCTTGAACCATTGCCATTCCATCGTTTCCATTGGTGGCAAAATCGTTTTCAGCCATAAAATGAAATGCTCTATCATCTGCAAATAATTTTCTTTGTGCCAATTTTGGATTTGGAATTAATGGATTTGGTGCTTGATTTTCATAACTAAAAACTCTACCCATTCCGCTCATCATATGGTACAAAATATGACAATGAAAAAACCAATCGCCTTCAACATTGGCGTTAAATTCCAAAGTGTCGGTTTCCATTGGCATAATGTCCACAATGTTTTTTAGTGGTGCATTTTCGCCTTGTCCGTTTAGCAAACGAAAGTCGTGTCCGTGCAAGTGCATTGGATGTCGCATCATTGAGCCATTGTAAAGCACAATTCTAACATTTTCGCCTTTTTTGATAAGGATTTTATCGGTTTCTGAAACTACTTTATTATCTAAACTCCAAACATAGCGGTTCATATTTCCTGTGAGTTCAAACTTTAATTCTTTTACTGGTGCATTTTGTGGCAAAGAAGTATTATTTGGCGATTTCAGCATTGCATAATTCAGCGTAACAATATCTGCCAAAGCATTGGCATTGTAGCGATTTGGGTCGTTTTCGCTTTGTTTGGGTTTGCTGTCGCCTGTAATTTCTGGATACATTACCACATTCATATCCATTTGGTTTAGGCTCATATTCATTCCCATATCGTCAAGGTCGCCATTCATTTTCATCATATCGTTCATCATTTTCATACCTTCAAAATACTTCAATCTTGGTTGGGGCGATTGTAATTGCTTAATGCCATTACCAATATACATTGATGCTGAATTGGTTCGGTCTTCGGTAGTTGCCAAAAACTCAAAAGCCGTATTTTCGGCTGGAATAGTTACAACAATATCGTAAGTTTCAGAAACGGCAATAATTAACCTATCCACTTCCACAGGTTCTACATCGTTGCCATCATTGGCAACTACGGTAATTTTCCCACCTGCATACGTAAGCCAAAAATAGGAAGATGCACCACCATTTGAAATTCTTAAACGAACTTTATCGCCTGCTTTTAATTCCTTGCCGTCAATGCTTTTTAAGTCAGAACTGGGTTTACCGTTCATCAATATTTTTTCATAATACACATCACTTACATCCATTGCCAACATTCTTTTCCATTCGTTTTTGAGTTTGGTTTTAAAATGTCCTGCTTTGATGGCTTCGCCATAACTCTGAACGGAATTTTTTTTCAACGCAGGGTAATCGTTGGCATTGTGCAACATTCTGTGAATGTTTTCAGGTTTTACGTTTGTCCATTCGCTTAAAACTATTGGTAAGGTCGGTAAATCATCAATTCCATTTCTAAATGTTTTATCGTCTGCTTTTTTAAGCATTACAAAGTTGCCATACATTCCAATTTGCTCTTGTAATCCTGAATGTGAATGATACCAATGTGTACCATTTTGTATAATTGGAAATTTATAAATATGGGTAGTGTTTGGCTTAATTGGCATTTGCGTAAGGTTGGGAACACCATCTTCTTTGTTGGGTAAAAATAAACCGTGCCAATGCAAAGAAGTTTCTTCTTTGAGCAAATTATGAACGTGAATTTCCGCTGTGTCGCCTTCGGTAAAAGTCAAAGTTGGCATAGGAATTTGTCCGTTTACCGCAATAGCTCGTTTTTCTTTCCCTGCAAAATTTACCAAAGTATCTTTTACATATAGGTCATAACGTACTACTTTTTGGGCGAATGTATTTGTAGTTGTCAATAGCAATATTGCTATCGGCAACAGTTTTTTATAAATATTTTTTTGATTATCCATTTTAAGAATTTCATCGTTAAAATTATTAATAGGGTAGCCGAAGGCTACCCTATATTTTTACTTAATTGTTTCAACTACTTTACCACAAGTAAGCATTTGAGAGCCGTAATATGGATTTTTAACTGCATTCTCTTTGCTCAGCCAATTGGCACCTTTTCCATCGTTTGCCATTGGGCAAAATTGATAGTAAGTAGGTGTTTCGGTTTTGGAAACTTTGATTAAAGCGTACATATTTTCTGAAAGGGGCATAAAATGGTCTCTTTGGTGTGAGGCATCTTTTGTGTCTGCAATGTGTTCAGCATCAAAAGCCAAATCTTTCATTACTTTCATCCAAACGGTATGTTCTTCGGTGGTTAATTTGTCCATTTTTACGGCATTGATTGCAGTAAGCAACTCCTTTGCTTTGGTAGATGAAGTATTTCCGTCAGTTTTTACCAAGGCATCTTTTACGGCAAAATAATTGTCAAAAACGGCTTTGAGTTGTGAAACATCTTGCCTTGTTTCTGTCATAGCCGAATGGTTATGTGTCGAATGGTCTTCTTTCACCTCCGTTTTTGGTGTTTCAACTTTTGCAACTGTTTGTGCTTTTCTTTCGTACTGGCAACAATCAGGCAATTTTGCATACACATCATTTGGGGCAAGAAATTTTTCGCTATCATAACCACTCAATGCTATGCGTTTCAAGATTTCGTCTGGATTGGTTAGCTTTGCATCGTAAGTGATGGTTGCCATTTTGGTGTCCTTATTCCAATCTACTTTGACAACTTTACTCTTATTTCCTGCTTTTTCAATGGTTGTTTCACACATACCACAATTACCGTATATTTTTACGCTTTCGGTTTTAGCGTTTTTGATTTGAGCGTTACACGCTGTGAACGATAGCAATACAGATATTGCCATCAATATTTTTATTGATTTCATTTTTTGAAAATTTAAACTTTGATAAATAATTGATTTTGAAAGCAATGTTTTTGCTTTCGATTAGACAGACCTCTGGTGTCAAGGTAAGAAATTAGCCTATATTAGGCGGTGTCCAAATGGATTTAAAACCATCAGAAAGATAGTTTTCGTTGTAGTAATTTTTTATTTTTTTGCTTTCAGCAAAGTAGGTTTTTACTTTTGTTTCAGTCCAAAATGGTAATGCAAAAGCACAATGATTTGTTGGGCAACTGCAATTTGAATTATTGCATTTTCCGATACAACTATTTTTGTCTTTGTCGCTTTTAGACTTATGATTTTTGCAACAGTCTTTTTTGCTATTTTTTTCGGTTTCTGATTTTTTGCAACAAGATTTTTCTGTTTTTGTTGATTTTGTTCCACAAGCATAAGTCAGCGTTGGCGTCGCAAAGAAACCAAGTGTCAAGATGATGAGTAATATGTGAAACTTTTTTGTCATTCTCTTTTAAAAACGGTCAAAGTTACAAATTATTTTCTATTTGTTGTACTTCTGTTGAAGTTTGTACGGTCGCTGTTAGAATAGCCGATAACTCATTAATTGACGAAGTTATTGAAAAAAATGAATAATAACAAGGTGCTTTCCAAAATTCAACCTCCGAGGTTGTCTGGAAAAAGAATTTATTCACATATATTTGATTATCAATTATATAGAAATAACACTATAATATAAAATCAGAATAACAACGTCAACCCTCGAGGTTAAGTGTAAGATTTGTATTGCAGTTTAAAATAATAAAATGCTTCAATGTAATTTTTTCGTTGTTACAAAATGTCTGTCTACCTTGTGAAAAAGCTGCCACCATATTGCCAAACAGATACTTGCGAAAGTCCCTATTGTTTTTGAAGTTCTTTTAGATCTTTTTTGTTATTATTTCGTAAGGTCCTTACTTTACGTTTTTTCAGAAATTCGCTAAACGCTTTGTCGTCTTTCTCGCTCAAGTTTTTGTTGACAAAAACAAAATCTTTGTCGTCCATTTTTTTGAAATTTATCATAGCTTAAGTTTGTCTATCACAAAATCAAGTCCTATTTCCTTTTTCCTTTTCACAAAGTAAATTTACGAAGTATTTTTTAGTCTTACAATCGTCAAACGTTGAGGAGGGTGCGGTTTTGGCATTTTCACATAACGTTTTGGGTATTTATGAAGTGGCGGTTTTGAAAACCGAAACTTTGAATTAGCACAGAAGTTCATTAATTGCACTTCGCTTGTTTTTAGCACTTTAGCCGCCATTTAATAAATACCTTGTTAGCAACTGGCATTTGTTATTTTTATTAACCATTTTTTTATTTTGGAATTATTATATATCACATCTTGATATTCAGTTTTGGTATCAAGCATATTGCAAATATTTTTTGAAAGTAATAATTTCATTTCTAAAGTGTCGAACTTTAATTCATAGGGTTTGTCGGTGTTATTGTGTCTTGTTATTTCATTAAGAAAATCTAAAATAGGTTTGTTTTTATATACAGGCAAAAGCCTTGTTGTTCTATCCTTAGATTTTATTATTGAAAATCCTCGTTTTCTAATAATTTTATTAGCTGAATCAATTACTATATCAAAAGGTATTAAATCTTCAATTTCAATATTATCAGGTTGTTTCCCATCATAATTTATTACAAATTCATTTATCAAGTTGATATTATTTAAATTCGATTTCTTTTTATCACTATTTAATGAGTTATATTCACTTCTACCTGCACTATCTTTATCATAAAGAGCAATTACTGTGGGTTTAAATGTTAAATCATCACAGTAATCATTAATGAATTGTAAGTACCCAGAAAATTTTGATGTACCTCCTGCACTTAATATATTTGGAATAGGAATATTATAAATTCTCAATAAAGATATGAGATAGTCTTTATCTTCTAATCCTTCAACTAAAATATTATGAGGCATAATTTCCCAAGTGTCATTCCTTTTTAATCCGAAATTGGTTTTTATTCGTTCTGCTTTTTCAAAATCTTGTCCTTCAAACAATATCGTGTCCAATTTATGGTATATAGTATTATTTTTTCTTACATATGGCTGTGAATCAATTTTACTTTCAAACAAAAAAGTATTTTCAAGATTATTAATGTTTATAAAAAACTGAGAATGTGTTGTAATAATAATCTGATTTTTTACTGACTCATCTTGGAGCTTATTATAAAGGCTCTTTTGTAAACTGGCTTGAAGAAACGCTTCTGGTTCATCAATCGCCCAAATAACATCTTTATTTGTTTTAGAATTTACATAATGAATTAAAGAAAGTAAAACAGTTCTTTGAATTCCACTTCCTTTTGTTTCTAACATTCTCTCGTTCGTATCAAACAAAGTAAAATCAATCATATTTGAAATCGCTTCTCTCAAGTAAGAATATTCAGGGAATTTAATTTTTAATTTCCATTCTTTTGTATCTAACGATTCAACATCTTTAAGTAGGGATAAAAATATTTTTGTTAAATCATCTTCAATTTTCCCTACAACAACCTTTGATTGTTCTATAAAATCTTCAAGTTTATTTAAAGATTCCATTTGACTTTTGCTTCTTCTCTTATCTAAACTAAGAGGAAGTATTTCATCATTTATTATTTCTGAAATTAATTTAGGTATATTAACATTGCTTGCTTCAATAAAGAAAAATTTGAATTTAGTGTCAAGAAATTTAATTATTTCACTCTCGCTTAATTCTTTAGTTCCTTTCTTTCCAGTGATAGTAATGCTTTTACCATTTTTTGTTTCAGTATATACTTGTTTAATTGTATAAATTTCTTTCGTGTCTATTTCTAAAATCTGAGCAATTAATGTTGTTTTAAAACCACCACCTCTGCTACCTTCAACAATATGATAAGGTATATCATCATTAGCATTGAAGTTTTTATCATATGGACTGAAGAATAAATTTAATGCTCGCAAGAAGTTTGTTTTACCAACATTATTAATTCCACAAATAGTTAAAAAATTATTTTCATTTGGTTTTATATCCAGCTTTAAGATTGAACGAAAATTTCTGATTTTAAAAGATTGTATTTTATACTTCATTTCGTTTTATGCTTGTTGCTAACTCATTAATTGACGAAGTTATTGAAAAAAATGAATAATAACAAGGTACTTTCCAAAATCCAACCTCCGAGGTTGTCTGGAAGAAAAATATTTCTTACACACTATTGATTATCAATTATATACAAATATTTATATAGCATAAAATCAGTAAAGCAACGTCAACCCTCGAGGTTAAGTATCCGCTCTAGCTGCTTCATATGTCTTAAGTTATGGTTGATAACAAAATGAAAAGTATCACCGAGTGTTAGTTTGATAAACTTGGATATAGAAGTGCTTACTTTCACTTTATCCAAGCTATAAGTTTTAGATGTTTCTAAGAGCTCAATAAGTGTTGTTTGCTGTTGCAGAAATCTATCTATGGTTGTCTTATCCAATGGTGCATTCAGCGGGTTTTTATCCTTAAAGGTTTTCATTCTGTTTAATTTCTCCTTTGGCAACATCTTCTTCGCAAAATAATTCCCTAGAAAACCGCCGTTAAATGTCTGGTTACTTTTATTTATACTGCTTTCCATTGCATTCTTTATCGCTGGAATATAAAAATCTCCATATAAATTTAAGTGTTCCAAACATTCTAGCACACTCCATGATGCCGGATTTGCCTTCCATGTTAGCGCATACAAATCCTTATCGCTTAACTGTGCTACCTGACGCATTATTTCCTGAGTCTCCTGTATTCGCTGTTGAATAAAATGGTCGCTTTGCATAAAATATTATTTTATGGCAAAATTGCATTGGCTCTTTTTTATAAATCTTGATTGAAATCAAGACTTTTTAAGCGCGATAATGTTTCTGCGCTCATCCTAAGATAATTTGCAATGTATCGATTAGGAATCTCCTGAAATAATTGGGGACTTCTTTTCAGTACTCGTTGAAATCTTTCCTTGGGGGAACTTGTCAGAAGGTCTATTTCTCGTTCAATTTGTTGTAAGACTAAATCCTCCAGAATAGCATTCCACAATAACCCATTATTGCCTTCCCGCAAGAAACTGTTTAACTGGGCGCTTGTAATTACTTTAATAACTGATTTCTTGAGGGCTTGTATGAAAAAAATCGATGGCTTTTGAGTAAAAAAAGAATCTAAAGAGGCAATAAGGCTTCCTTTATATCCCAATCTTATAATTTGCTCATCATTATCATTGATGACATAAATTTTAACACTTCCACTTTGAATAAAATAGATATTTGTATCAACACTACCTGCCTGTTTGACAAACCCATTTCTTTCTATTATAATGGTTTTCGTGGATAATGCTACTATTTCCTTCATGGATTCCATTATTTGATTTCTAAGATTCCATGAAATTGGCAAACATATCTACAAAAACACCAACAAATGCTAACGATATGGCAATAATGAAATAGCGAAGTGTTTTTTTGTAATATATTGCTTCATCCACCTCCAATGGCGGTATACTGAGTACTCTAAACAATACATAAATGAGCATTACTACGCCTGTCAACACACAAAAACCTATAAAATAAGCCCATGCATCACTCAATGAACTCTCTGCTTTCACCCATGTGGAGGCAAAGTTTAAAATAAACCCCAGAATAATACCGGCTGCGGTAACCAATGGTTGGCGGTAAGGTTGTATCTTATCTTCCATATAAACGAACTAATCTTCTTTTGAAACTATTGCTCCACCAAATCTTTCGCATTCTCTAAAGCTGCCTTCGTTGGCTGGTCGCCACTTAACATCTTTGCGATTTCTACTATGCGCTCCTCCCCTGTCAAAGACTTTATCATTGTTGCAGTGATATCTGCGCCATGGTCTTTATAAACGAAGAAGTGCGCATCAGCCTTCGCCGCTACTTGTGGTAAATGGGTAATGGCTATCAATTGATGGTTGCGTGTCATCCTCCGAAATAAGTGACCCACTTTTATCGCTACTTCTCCCGAAATACCGGTATCTATCTCGTCAAAAATCATCGTTGGCATCGACATATTATCTGCTACTACCGACTTTATCGCTAACATCAACCTGGACTTTTCACCGCCGGAACCCACTTGTTGGAGCGTTTTGGGCGCAATCCCTTTATTGGGACTAAAATACAACTCAACGGCATCCATACCTGATGTCGTCAAATCGACTGTTGAAAAATTAAGTGTCACAAAACCGAACGGCATGCCAATATCTTTTAAAACATCGGAAACTTGCCGTTCAAACCAAGCCTGTTTTTCCTTTCTCGCATGGGTAATCTCCTTAGCTTGTAAGGTCAATAGGTCTTTTTGTTCCGCAGTTTCTCTCTCTAATCTTGCTATCTCCTCATCACTGCCAATGATGGATTGAAGTTGATTTTCAATACTTTGTTGCACACTTAACAATCCCACAATATCACTGCATTGATGTTTTTGCATCAACTTATTAAGGAGATTGGTCCGATCTTGTAGCCATTGAAACCGCTCTTGGTCGAAATGTGTATGTTGCGCAAGATGCTGACAACTTTTAGACATTTCTCGCAACTCTAACAGCACTTCCTCATTTTTTTCTTTAAATCCCTCCATCTCAGCAGAAAGTCCGGCAAGTGTCTGCAAGATGCGGTTGATTTCCCGCAATTGGTTCAGAACACACCACTCCCCTTCATCCAATAACGCAGTAACCTTTCCCATTTGCATTTGAATATGCTCTGCATGCTGCATGAGACGCAGTTCTTCTTCCAAACCAAGGTCTGTTTCCGGTTGTATGTTTGCATTTGCAAATTCCTCTACCTGAAATTGAAGAAAATCAGCTTCTTTCTGATTGCTGGCAGCCTTGTTTTTCAACTGTGTCAACTGACGGAGGTTTGTCTGATACTTTCGAAAGGCGGTGCTATAACTTTGAACCGCTTCTTCAATACCTGCAATATTATCCAACACATCCAAATAAAAATCTTCCCGCAACAGCGATTGCGTTTCATGTTGCGCAACTATATCTACCAAGTGTGCCGTCAGTTCCTTCAATAAGTCTAGATTTACAGGAAGGTCGTTGACAAAAGCACGCGACTTACCTGCCGGGTTTATCTCTCGGCGAATAATGCACTCATCTGCATAATCTAGGTCGTTCTCTTCAAAGAATGGCTGCAGTTGATACGCCTGTACCGAAAAGAAGGCTTCTACAACACATTTTTCTTGCGGATTGCGCAACACCTGCGTATCGGCTCTTCTTCCCAAAATCAACCCTAAAGCACCCATCAGTATTGACTTTCCGGCTCCGGTTTCTCCGGTAATCATATTCAGACCTTTATCAAAACGCATTTCAACCGCTTCGATAATGGCATAATTGCGTATGTTTAACCTGAGTAGCATGTATGACTATGCCGTAGCTATTTCGAATGCTTCGATGATCACCTTCAAGTTGGTATATGCCAACCCCATTTCTTCTTCCGAAAAACTGGAAGGATATTCCTCATCACCTCCTAAGATATCGTTGCAATATTCCATAAGGTCGGGTTGCGTTTGGTGTTTTTCGATGAAGGCGAACTGAGCATCCTCTTCTTCAATACTTTCCAATTCCTGTAATAGGCTGATCACTTTTTCTTCTGCTTCATCCAATATCTCTTCCGTAATATGCGGCACTTCTCCACCTTTCATATCTGTATAAGAGATATAGATTATCGCCAATAAGAAGACCATATCTTCACTGGCTTCCTCGCGTTCCAAAGATTCTGCAAACTCCATCAAGTAACCAAAAACGATGGGTTGCTGGTTTGCTAAATTGTCGAAGAAAGCCTCGTATTGGTTTTCATCCAGTTTGTCAAGCTTGTCGAATGCGTCAAGAATGACCGTATCTTTAATTTGATCCATGGCACAAAATTACCAAGATTTTTGAGATTTATCACCTATAAATCATAGCATTTTTTAGTCTTGCGATATGCATTGTGCGATAACCGATAAAAATTTATGATTCCTAAACACCTTGCTGGAAGATTCATTTAAAATTTATAATTATCAATTTAAAATTCAATCTTATAATAGAATGATTTATAAAGCATTGCACTCACGTTCTCGTGGAGACGCAAGAACACGGAATTGGATTTTTTGAGATTTTTTACCTTTAAATTATAGCATTTTTTAGTCTTGCGATGTGTGTTGTGCGATAACCGATAAAAAATTTATGATCCCTAAACACCTTGCTGGAAGATTCATTTAAAATTTATAATCATTAATTTATAATTTAAAATTTATCTCACTTGGGCATGCCACCACCTCATCCAAATACGCTTGGATAAGGTGGTGTCGGGCTTTCGTCGCACACGGTTGCTCCTCTATCCCTCATGCAAATAGTACCAATTGTTGTTATAATTTAGTCTAATCTAATGTATAATTTACAATGGTAAATGCCGATATAGCATAAAAATAGAACAATCACGTAAAACGAAGATTGGACTATATTGAAAGCATAATCGGTTTAACTTAGAAAAATATAGCACTTGCGAGCTGATTCATTCAAAATTCAACATTTATCATTCAACATTTAAAACCAAACACATACATTTGCCTTAAATAACTTATAAGTATGAAATTTTTTATTCTGGCAGCCTGTGTTACTGGTGCATTAGCGGTCGTTTTCGGAGCCTTTGGCGCACATGGACTGAAACCACATTTGTCACCTGAACAATTACAGTCTTATGAAACGGCAGTAAAATATCAGTTTTATCATACCTTTGCGCTTTTAGCTATTGGCATCCTAATGAATATATATCCAAAATTGAATCTCGCTCTTGCCGGAGATTTTTTCTTGGTAGGAATTATTTTGTTTAGTGGTTCTATCTATTTACTGTCTTGCAAAGAACTATTAGGATTGGGCAATTTCTCAAAAATCCTTGGACCCATCACCCCAATCGGCGGACTTTGTTTTATTGTGGGTTGGGTAATTACTTTTATTCGCTTTTGGAGCTTTAAACCATAATTATTCTAAAGGATTGAATGTGAAATATTATATCACAAAGGCACACAAAGTAGCGCGAAGGCACACAAAGTACGATTGTAATTTTTCGACAATAAAGATTCTCTGTGTTCTTTGTGCCTTCTTTGAGAAACTCTGTGATACAATCTTGACCTGTCAATTCCTTTATTAACTTTATACAATTGAAACCATATCTTATATGACAGAAGAAAATGAAATATCTAATAAAATAATAGGATGTGCCTTAAATGTACATAAACAACTCGGTCCTGGTTTACTTGAATCTGCATATAGAGAATGTTTATTTTACGAGCTTAAAGAGCTTGGTCTAAGCGTTCAAAAAGAAAAACCCATGCCAATTTTATATAAAGAAGTGAAATTAGATCATGGCTATAGGATTGACCTATTGGTTGAAAACAAAGTTGTTGTTGAAATAAAAACTGTTGATATACTGAATGATGTCCACAAAGCCCAAATCCTAACATATCTCAAACTTGGGAACTATAAACTTGGATTGCTATTAAATTTTCATGTATCTATTCTTAAAAATGGAATTAAAAGAATCATAAACTAAATAATATGTCGTCGGAAAAATATCATCAATGGACTAAACAATTACAAAAAATTGCAGACCTTAGATACACTCAAGCTTTATTGGAGTGGGATCAGGAAACGTATATGCCGGAAAAAGGCGCTGAATTCAGGGGTCAGCAGATTGCAACGCTGGCATCCATTGCACATGAGTTATTCACTTCTGAAGAATTATACCTCAAAACGCATGAACTTTTGCAAGCAGACTACTTGATTTCTGCCGAAAAGAAAAATGTTGCACTCATCCATCAAGACATTTCAAAGGAAAAAAAGCTTCCCGGAACTTTCGTTGAGAAATTAAGCCGGGCGACTTCAACATCATTTCATGCTTGGCATAAGGCTAAAAACAGTAATGATTTCTCCATTTTTAGGGAAGATTTGGAAAAGATGGTTGCCATCAAGAGAGAACAAGCTGAATTGATTGGGTATGAAAGACATCCTTACAACGCACTCTTGGACGAATATGAACCCGGCACCGATGTTGCCTTTCTCGAAAATATTTTCTCCGATATCAAAACAAAGCTCAAACCACTCTTAGATGAGATCTTGTCGAAAAGGGTAGTTAAACCCAATCTCTTACATGGTGCTTTCAGCAAAGAAAAATCGCTGGAACTGAGTGTATTCATCCTCCAAAAAATGGGATATGACATGAATGCTGGCCGACAAGATGAGGCAGCACATCCCTTTTGCACCACCATAAGTCCGCTTGATGTACGCACAACGACCAGATATACGCCCGGATTGTTTGCAGACATGTTGCTGAGTACCATTCATGAAGGTGGTCATGCTTTATATGAACAAGGACTTTTACCCGAAAACTATGGTCTTCCTGCTGGAAGTGCAACTTCATTGGGCATCCACGAGTCGCAATCTCGTTTCTGGGAAAATAATATTGGCAGAAGCAAGCCCTTTTGGACAGCACTCTATCCGACGTTACAACAGATTTTTGGTCAAGAAATAGCGCATCTCCAAGTGGATGATTTCTACTATGGTGTAAACGAAATCACCCCTTCCCTCATTAGAACGCAAGCAGATGAACTGACCTACCATTTCCACATTCTTATCCGTTATGAAATTGAAAAGGCATTGATGGGAAAAGAGATTGAAGTGAAAGACCTGCCTTCAGTATGGAATGAACAATATGAGAAATATTTGGGCATAAAAGTACCTTCAGATGACAAAGGTTTATTACAAGACGTACATTGGGCACATGGCGGATTCGGTTATTTTCCCACCTATTCTTTGGGCAGTTTCTATGCCGCACAATTCTTCCAAACGGCAACCAAATCTTTGGAAAATTTAAGTAGCGACATCGGCCGCCTTGAATTTGGAAGGTTAAAAGCATGGTTAAATGAAAACATACATCAATATGGAAGGTTAAAATCTGCTGATGAAATCTGCAAAGATGTAACGGGAGAAAGTTTAAATATCGATTATTTTATCGCATATATTAGAGGGAAACATCTATGATAAATACGGTTGAAGATTCAGTGATGGTTTATAAACCCAAACGCTCTAATTGGCGATATCACTTTATCTTCAACACCTCATTCCTTATTTTCATGAATGCCGGATCTTTCTCCAATTCATCAAAGGCGGTATCTGTGATAAACTCATTTCTATTCACAAATTCTTTAAAAAATCCTGCTTTCTTCGCTTTTTTGAGATACAGTTCTGTCTCTTCAATATTATTTTGGAGTGCATAAGTCTTCGCCAGATAGTATAAACATCTCGGTTTCTTTTCTTCATCCAGATTTATGGCCTTATTAAAATCTATTTTTGCGCTCTCATAGTTCTTCATCAGCAGGTGGGTTAGTCCTCTTTCCATATAGGTCTCCGCATAATAGTTGGCAATCTTTTCTGCTTCATTGAAGGATGCTATTGCCAAATCATATTTTTGCATTTTCGAATATACCTTTCCTAAATTAAAATATACGCGATCATCCATAGGTTCTAACCGCTTGGCTATCAGCAAATCCTGATAAGCTTCTGTTAGTTCATTTAGGTGCATATGTACGACACCTCTATTTCGGTATGCCATAGAAAACTGTGGGTTGATTTCTATGGCTTTGGAGAAATCCTGTTCTGCTCTCCGCAAATCTTCCACACTGGGATTCTCCAAGCTTTGGTTATTGAAACGCGCCGTTCCACGGTTATTGTAGGCTGTTGCATCCGTCGTATCTAAACGAATAATATGATCGAAATCTAAAAATGCAGCATTGAATTTTTCAATATGCAATAGTACCATACCCCGATTGTTCAAAAAAGTGGTATTATCCGGCTCGATTCCAACAGCTTTATCTAATAATGTTAACGCCTTTTCGTACTCTCCAAAATAGTCAAACAGCGACCCTAAAGCGTTCATCGCATGCGCCGATTTAGGGTTGAGTTTATGTGCCAACTCCAAGTCCGTAAATGCTTCATTATATCTCCCCATCTTTGACAACACCACCCCTCTCCAATAGAGACCTTCCCAATCTAAAGGATCTTTCTTCAAATATTGATTGAAAGCATTTAGCGCTAAAGTATAATTCTTCTGACCAAAGTATAACTGCCCGGTCTGCAACCATGGATTGGTACTTGTCTCGGGATTCTGTGCCAATAACACCCAAGTACATAAAAGAAAATATATGCTTGTCAGCAGTTTCTTCATATGTACAAAGTTAAGGTGTATTATCCTTTTCGGCAAATTAGTTACGCACAATTTTGATGGACAGATTTTTTACATTAACGGCAAATAACATGATGATTTATAAAGTAGTCTACTCGTGTTCACGTGAACTGGGAATTGGATTTTACTAACGGACTTTTTTATAATTACTTTTGTGATAATAAACAAACAAAAAAAATACATGGCAACACTATAAGAAAACCTAAAAACAGCATGTTTGATTGCTTATCCGTAAATTTATACCTAACGACCTTTATCAGGTACACTATTGTTCCGATGATATAAAACAGGAAAAGAATAACATGGATACTATCCAATAAAAAATAATAATCGTGCAGTTGAATAGCGATTTCTTTAGATAAAGTAAACCCGTTGCCACAAAAAACCAAAAGTACGGTTAATAGTAGCAATGACAATAATAAAGTGATTTCTTTAATCCATTTTTGCTTGTTCATATGTTATAACATTATGATTCATAAAGTAGTCCACTCATGCTTTAGTGTTTACACGAAAATAGGGAATTGAATTTTACAACTGGCCTATTTTAATTACTTTTGTGATTATTACCTTTTCACCCATTTAAGGATCTTGAAATCTCTCTTTTGAATCACTTCTGCCCTACTACCGTTTACTATATTTATGTCATACTCATTAGGAATCTTGATATATACGGTAGGTTTGCAGACAAGCCCCTCACTAAAGTCTAATCGCAGCTCTTCATCCACCAAATAAATGTTGTCAATCTCAGCAGCAGGAAAAATATGCCCAACTGTTCCGGCTATAGCAAAAGGATTCAACCCTACATGATACAATATACTTGCTTCATGAGCAGGTACTTCCCACATGGTATTTCCTTCAACTAATACACCGCCTGTGCCATCAAAATATAGGCCTGCCGGCAATTTCACCCGCTTTAAACTATCCGACAGGTTGAAAAATGCAATATACTGACGCTCTTTAACTTGAAAGGAAATGCGATAAAAAGATTGCCCGGTTTCCACCTTCATATTTTGTGGTTTCTGGAGCGGAAAAATAGACTTAAAGTGTGCCATCATTTCGCCATCATACATCGCAACGTCATCACTAGTGAAGATTAAGTCTCCAAACATGACATTGGCGAGCAAAAGTGCATATTTTTCTCCCTTGGTCAATTTATTATGCTCTTTTCTCAAGATAAACACGTCGGGGTCGTTTAAAAAACCTTGATGGGAAAGTTGTCTCCTGTTGATGGTATTTCCAATGGCGTTGAAATTGGAAGGGCGCTCCCGGTTATTCAGCCATTTTAAAATCGCAAAATCCCATTTCAGGTGAATATCCGGACCTATTCTGCAATAATCTACTCTCCCAAATGCTGATATCAAAGGAACGCCACAACCCAATATCAGCTTATCGCCCACACATTCACGCAAGAACATCATTGCTTCTGCCATTATCTTCCCGCGTGTTTTTCCGTTTCTTGGCATAGGAGCTGCACCAAACAGAAAATCTAACTTCACAAGATCGAAATGCCAATCATTTATTACGGTGTTAAATACTTCTTTCAAATATACTCTTACTTCGGAATGATAAAAATCCAACGCATAAAACCATCCATCCCACATGGGATTGTATCCCATCTTTATGACCTTACCTGCGCCATCTTTCAGCAACCAATCGGGGTGTTTTTGTGCTATCTCTGATTTCTTAGAAACTAGAAAGGGTGCCAACCAAAGTCCGGGTACGAATCCCAATGCTTTAATTTCATCCGCTACTTTTGCCATTCCATTTGGAAACTTATTATTTACCTTTAGCCAATCTCCCGTTTTTTCCTGAAAGCCATCATCGATTTGGAAATAGGTTAACGGCAATCCGGCATCCTTCACTGCACGGGCATTTTTTAGAATAATTTCCTCGCTGATATTGGTATAATAATGGTACCAACTCGTCCATCCTGCTGCTTGTTCCACGGTAGGATAATCTCTGTCAAGTGCAGCAAAATAATGATGAAAAGCCTTCAATTCCCGTTCTAAACCCATGTGAAAACTTGCTAATAATTGTTTTTCCTCTATACACCATCCTTCCACATCTTTATATATTCTGAGCATGCCGCGATTGACATCTACTTCAACATAAGTGTAAGCATCATCCTCATTGACACCTCCGATAAAAAAAATCTCTGGTTGTGTTAGTTTAAAATAGGTATATCCCCATGAATGAAACTGGCCTTTCTTACCTGAATAAGCATAAAATCTATCATCACTATAATACTGACACATGGGGCGGATTATAGGATGTAATTTCGATATTTTCTCGTCAGGAGTAAATACCCTAGAATCTGTCCAGGATTGGAAGCCATTGGCAAAAACACCTTTTACTTGTGAGGTATCAAATGCATACTCAAGATAAAAGGAACTTAACTCCAAAGGATGTGGGACAGAAATCTCCATATCTACCTGACTAAAGTTTCCTTTTTGTGCCGTTGCTATTTGTAGGGAGCAATAGTCATTAGAAATACTTTCTAACGACTTGAAAGTCATTTCTTTACGATCTTTAACTCGCACACACCCCTGAATAAATTTTAACTGCATACTGAAAATTTGAAGCTACTTTCTTAACTTTCCCACAAATATCATAAAAATATGCAACAAGTAACAGTAATAGGCGCCGGAACCATGGGAAACGGCATTGCTCATGTATTTGCACAAACCGGATTTATGGTGAACCTCGTTGACACACAACCGGAAGCGCTGTCCCGAGCCATAAATACCATCGGTAAAAATCTCGATAGGATGATTGTCAAAGGCAGCCTCACGGAAGAACAAAAACAAACCACCCTCGCTCGACTAACAACTTTTACGGAACTGGATAAAGCCTGTAGCGGTAGTTTTCTAGTGGTAGAAGCGGCTTCAGAAAATTTTAATATTAAAGAAAAAATATTTAAGCAATTAGATGCTATTTGTGACAAGACCACTATCCTTGCCTCCAATACTTCTTCAATTTCTATAACAAAAATTGGTGCTTGTACCCAACGCCCTAATCAGGTGATCGGTATGCATTTTATGAACCCTGTTCCGGTGATGAAACTGGTAGAAGTCATTCGTGGTTATGCTACCTCTGATGAAGTAACCAAAACCATTATGGAGATGTCGCAGCAATTGGGAAAAGTACCTGTTGAGGTAAACGATTATCCGGGGTTTGTTGCGAATCGAATCTTGATGCCGATGATTAATGAAGCGATTTATACCTTATATGAAGGCGTTGCGGGAGTTTATGAAATCGATACGGTTATGAAACTGGGCATGGCGCACCCGATGGGTCCTTTACAGTTGGCAGATTTCATCGGTTTAGACGTTTGTCTGGCGATATTAAACGTTCTTCACCAAGGTTTTGGCAACCCAAAATATGCACCTTGCCCATTATTGGTAAATATGGTAACTGCCGGATATTTAGGCGTAAAAACGGGTGAAGGATTTTACACCTACACCGCTGGCTCCAAGGACTTGGTAGTTAGTAGCCGATTTTAACTTTATGCAGATGCGCCACACTTTTGAAGTGTGGCACATCTAAACCTGACAGGTTTCTAAAACCTGTCAGGTTTAATACAAAATTTGAAAGATTTTTATTTTATTAATCCTAGTCCTTCCAAAGCGCTTGAATCATTGGGTGTGATAACCAACACCTTATTAAACAAGACTTTTGCCTCGCTCATATTGCCAAGAAAATAGTTTGTCCACGCACTCATCAAAGTACCATTATAGTCGAAAGGATATAGATTGATGACTACATCGAAATACTTTTTAGCTTGTACATAATTTTTATTGTAATAATTGCTTAACCCTAGTCGATAGTTCGCAGTTGAGTTCTTTGGATCTAATTTAAGTATTGCCTGATAAGTTTTCTCTACCTCTGACCATTTCTCTGCTGCTAATAATGGATTTACTAATCCCCAAAGTGGTTCTACTGCTGCGGGCATCAGATCGATGGCCTTTTGGTAATATGAAATTGATTCCGTATTCTTTCCTTGTAAATAGTACAACCAACCATATCGTAGATTGCATTCGTACGAGGTGGCAGAGTAAACGGTTTTCAAATCAGTAAGTGCATCAACGTATTTTCCTTGTGTTTCGTGGCTGTAGCTGTTGGAAAAGGCTGTTTGTAATGTTTTTGCATCTTGTGCAAAGCTGTTCATTGCGCTCATAACCAATAAGCACATGAATGATGTTTTTAGAAATTCCATTGTAACGACATTTTAATTAAGTGATCGAAATATGTTTGTGTTTGAATAATACCTAATGGTGTTTCAGCAGAATATTGCAAGGTGCTTCGCTCCTTCTGACGGAAGTTATATCCCGGATTGAACACAAAGTGTTTCCCGGCATGAATGTCAAAATTAATACCTGCCAATAATAATATGGGGTCAAAAGTATTATATGTCAGGAAGGTGTTACTTTGTTGATAATTGGATAAGTTTCCATACATAAATTCGGCTTGATACCAGATTTTTTGCAATAGTTTGCCCCCAATTTTTTGACTAACTACGTACTGTTGTTGTGTTCCATTTTTTAGAAAAGCTGCGGTTGTCATACCATAAAAATGATTGTTCTGAAATGGATAATACAATAATGATGCCTCAACTTGTATTTGCTGATCGGGCGCCAAATTAGAAAAGCTCAAAGAGATACCGGGCTGTATTCCTTTAAATCGCTTGCCCACATAAAAACTCCCCATAAAGGAATTGCTTACTGACTTTTGTTCCAAAAATTCCACTTGGCTGGTATTTTCTGTATTTAGATAGGGTAAATAATTGGAAGTCCTAAAATAGCCCAACCCCGCAGAGATATTCCAATCCTTCTTGGTGGTATGTGACATACCGATATTATACTGTAGGTTGGAATTATTGTGTTCTGTAAGCCATTTTTCATTGCTTTCACCAAAATTTACGGATTGTGTAGAAAACAGTGAAAACTGATGGTAGAGGTGCACTTTCTCTTTGATGCGATTTTCAAGGTTAATGCCCATAAATGCAACATTTCCGTTTAACACGCCTGATGCGGCATTAAAACCTGTAGAGATATGATTTTCTCCTTTGTTATCAGCGATATTATCTGTCAGCGTAATACCTCCGGTAAGCGCTATCTGAACAAATGGTTTTTTAGCATAGCCAACTTTTTTTTGGAAAACATCATTCTCCTTTACTGCCAATTGTCTGGCGAAATCCACACGATTGGTAAAAATATAGCTGAAATAAAGATATTCTTTGGTAATTGGATCATTTGGAAAAAATTCCAATGCTTTTTCAAAATGTGGGATGGCTTCTTCATATTTTTTCTCTTCGTAAGCAAGAATTCCGGTTCTTGTTCTTAGATAGAAAAAGTCAATTCCATTGGCTAAGGCACACGCCGTTAATGATTTCAAGGATGGATAATCCTTCTCCATATAAAAATGAAATGATTGTTTATCTATCTCATCTCTATTCATACAGGTTTGTGCAAACAATGAAGCATATGAGAGCCACAAAATGATAATTGCTATGATACGCATATATACGTTGTTTTTTTGTTGTTTTTTAAAAGAGAGATGCTGCTGATTCTACCTTGACTTAATTCCAGTTCATGTTTGATTACACCTGTTTTTAATCCTAAAAATTGTGCATGTACGGTGCTTTCAATAGTAATTTTTTCAGGTGCATAAGTGTTATCAATTTCTTTTACTTTGGAATGATAACGGGCTTTCGTAAATAGGATAAATGGTGCAAAAAAATCCTGGACAGTTAGAAAAATAGGATGACTAAAATAATTAACAGGGATAAAGTCTTCAATTTCCACTTCTTTATAATATCCCAACAAAATCCTGTAAGTAGTCAAATAAAAACTAAACAGCAATGAATGCCGATTTCCTTCAAAATCAGTACAATAAAACATCGTGCCGTCATTGACAAAATATGCCACCGATTTAGTTGCTTTACACAAAATATATGTTCGATTCCAGGCGTCTGTAAACACTTCCCACTCAATGAGCTTCTTTGGTGTCATTTCGTTATAAAAAACAATTTTCTTTCCCGGGATGAGATAAAAACTATCTTTTAGTAAAGGAGTGGTTTCAACATTACTAATCAACGCTCCTTCTTTTGGAACTTCATTCAACTTCAGCGCCATTCCCTTCTTGCCATATTCTAAAAAGTAAGCAAATGGATATGCCATCGTTTTAGCACCAATCTCCGACGTCATCTGGACTTGGAAATGTATATGAGGCTCCGGCGAGCGCCCACTATTACCGCAGGTCGCCAAGGTAGTTCCCTGCGTTACATAGTCGCCGACTTTAACTTTAAAACTATCCCTTTTAATATGACTTACTTGACTGAACAATCCATTCAAGTGATTGATAACGAGTGTATTTCCCCAATTCGCATTCATATTAACATCTGCTATTTGATTATCTTCTACCATATTTTCTATGGCATATACATAACCATCTAAAGGTGCTAATACGGGTTTATTATAGCAATAAAAGTCATTGGTATGCATACCTTCATTTCTATATGTCTTTTGGTCTTCGTCCACAATTACAAAATCCAGGGCATTCCTCCAATCTTCCAAATGTGTAATACCGCCGTTGTATCCTTGGCTTACCTTCCATACTCCCCAAAATGGCAGCGATAGTTTTGCATATTGGTCAAACTGATACCGCTTATTATAAATGGATTGCTTATACACGGATTTTTCCGGTGAATAATATTGGATGGTAATCAACGAAAGGAACTTATATAACCAACCCTGATGAATAAAATATAAGAATACCGTTACAAGCACACAAAATGAAAGTGTATAAGCCTTTAACTGAAATACTGATAACATCTTCGCTAAAAAAAACAATAACATCATCAATACGGGGCTCAATAAAAACACGGTTAAAAAACTATGCTTACTTGGCATAATGAAAAATGCACCAATGGCAATCGCCATGAATATAAAATTTGAACCCGCTAATTGGCTTCTTAATATTTCGATATCGGCACCCAACAACTTGAAGAAAAAAACCGCACTTATAAAACCAACCCATGTCAATAGGAAAGATATCCTTGAGTGTATTAATACGCCTATACTGATCAATATCCCACCTAAGATGCTGGATTGGAAGAAAATACCTGTAAGTGTTTTAAAATAAACCTGCAATACTTCCGGCAGATGAAGGTTATCCATACTGTGTGCCATCTTATAGAAAAAAGTGTCTTTCAACTTTAGTTGCTCATTTATTTCGTAGATTCTACTTTCATCGAAATGTATCAAAGAGAAGTTTGAAACTGAATGTGCTACCAGCCAATAGGTGACTAAGAAGGGAAAAACCAAAAACGGCAAGTTTTTCTTCGAGAAAAAACCACTGATCCAAACGGTAGAGATGAGCAGAATACATACGGCTATCACTAAAAGCACCCAAAATTGGGTACTCGGCTCAAAATTATACCGCAGGGCAATCCCTAAAAGAACGGCATTAAAACCGTAAGTGCCCTGCCGGATGGTTTCTCTATTTACAATAGCAACATAAGCAACTGCATTGATGAGTACCACACAAAGCAATCCTACACCGCCTAATTTCGGTGAAAAGAAAGTCACAAAAGCAATTAGGAGTCCTAAAATTTTGTTTTGGGAAAAGAAAATCTGGCTATAGCTATGCACAATAGTTTCGAACCAGAATTTCATTGTATTTATTAATTTCTCCGACATGCAATATGGAATGACTATATGGAAAATTCCTTCAGGTGAGCGGGATTCTTTTCATACCTGTTCATTGTTTCGAATGTTTCATGCTCCCTAACAACATGTGTTTTTCCTTCCATGTCTATCAAAACGATTTTTGGTCTCATGTGTATGAATTGCATCCATTGCGTCATATTGTATGCACCTACCCTGTGTACCACCACATGATCATTCTTATTCAAGAGTGGAAGTGAGATATTCTCACGAATTACATCAATATTCATACACAACGGTCCGTATAGTACCATTTCTTCACTATGGAAGGAAAATTCTTGTGCCGGAGAAATTTTGTGGTTGTACCAAAATGAGGTGAACAAAAGATTTACCCCGAAATCGAGGATGGTGGCTCTTCTTCCATCACTCAATCGCTTAGTTGCTACAACAGACCCCAACAACCAGCCTGCATCGTCAATAAGTGCTCTTCCTGTTTCCAAGATAATGGTGGGCAATTCATTTGCTTTGAAGCCAAAGTTCAGTACAGTAGAAGTAATGGCTTCCGCATAATCGTCCATGGTAGGAATGATATCGGCACCTTGCAGATAAGAACCTTTTAGGGTGTTTGCTGAACAGAAACCACCACCTAAATCAATATATTGCAGCGTTTTTGACCATTTATTTCGGATATGGCTCGCTAAATCACATAGTTTCCATGCCGCTATCGAATAGGCATTTGCCGACAACATATATGTTCCAATGTGACAATGAAGTCCTACTAAATCAAGTTTTTCCTGAGACATGATCTTATTGATAGCATTCCAAGCCTGACCATTTTCATAATTGAATCCAAATCTATCCCAAATCGGGTAAACGCCTGTATCCATATTGACACGAATGGCCACACGGGCTTTTTTGTCGATATTTTTCATTAAATCGGTCAACTCGTACAACTCGTCAAAATGGTCTATATGGATGAGTGATTCATTTTCAACAGCTTTCTGCAAGTCGGCGCGACTTTTTTCGGGACCATTGAAGATGATTTTATTTCCCGGTACGCCGTTGTTGAGCGCTTTTTCATATTCAAAGATAGAGACCACTTCTGCCCAAGAGCCTTCCTGATGAAAGATATTACAAACGGAATTTAGGTAGTTTGTTTTGTAGCTCCATGCAAACTGAACCTTTGGATACCTGGTTTTAAAAGCACGTAAGGCGTCTTTATATGTTTTGCGGATGGTTTTTTCCGAGATAACGAAACACGGAGAGCCGTATTCTTCGATAATTTTTTTAACGGGAACACCATCTATTTGTGTAACAGGTGTATATTCGGTACGTGTTCCAAATTTATTCATTGTGCCGGTATTCAATTTCTGGATGAATGGCCGCTCATAAGTTTGCTTAGTCATAGTATAATTTTTTTGTGGTTAAAAAGTGGGTTATAATTCCCCTTGTGTGGAGATTTTTTCGAATTCTTCAATATCAACAATCTGATCATAAGAATATCTTACGAACATCTTCCCCGTTTGATAGTTCTGAAAAGGTTCTACGGACTCTTCAAGTGCCAGTTTTACGAGACTCTCGGGATGGTTTTGCCCACAACCTACCGACAAATATACCCATGCCGGAAACCGGGGATTCATCTCCAGCAGATAATACTCACCTTCTTTTGTTTTTATAAATTCCAATTCGCAGCCACCTTTCCATTTGGAATTGCCTATCACTCGATTGGTAATTTCAATGAGCTGCTCATCACCTAAGGATATTCCGGCCCATGCTTTTCCTTTATCTGTAATATATAACTTGCGCATGGGTACTGCGCCAATGCAACTCCCTTTACCATCCCCAATAGCCGTTACATTCACCTCATTTCCTGAAACGAACTCCTGTATGATGATGGGTAGCCCCCACTTCGCACTTATTTTATAAAAATAATTAACTGCTTGTTCGGGCGTAGCAGCGATAGATGCATCGTAGTACTTTCCCTTTACAACCAATGGATACGTGAATTCATTCTTGAGATCGTTGATTTCTGTAACATTAAAAAGCATCTTGCTAAAAGGCACTTTCACCTCATTTTTCTCACCGAACTCATATAAGACTGATTTATGTCTTTCTTCAAACTGCTCTAAAGTAGGTAAGAAAGTTTTAATGCCTAATTCGTACTTAAGCTTATCACTAAGCTTGATAAAATTGTACAATTCTGCATCAAAATTTGGGATGAGTACATCGATATGTTCTTTATCCTGAATATATGCCAATCTCTCATAAAGTGTTGCAGTACCTGCGGACGGCATGGGTATTTGGTAGGACTTATCTACCAAATCATGCATATACAATCCCGGTTCTAACGTTTCATACGATAGGCCGATAATTCGCACTTCGAAATAGCGACTTTCCTTGAGTGCCCGTATCACCGGAATACCGGGACCGGGACTATCGATATTATTCAGACCCGTTACGGCGACGGTTATTTTTTTCTTATCCATGGCTGATGATTAATTGATAGTTTTCCAACATTTGAAAGAAGTCTTGAAGATCCTTTTCTACTACCTGTGCTTCTACATCAAATTCTTCTGTAATGCTCGTAATAATATGGTCGGGTGTTTGCCCTTCTTTTAGGAAGTGTATCACCTTCATGCCGATATGGTTGGTAGAAAATGAATCTCCGGATGTTGGATTGAAGATAAATCCGGAATCACTGATGGCAATATTCTTGTTGATTTCCATAAAAATTATTTTATGAAACAAATATGTGCCTGATTTCTTTTTAAAAGAAATATTATCGGTAAAGGGCGGAAATGTATCGGTTTTTTGAACGATTTAACAGAAATTAAACCAACCCTCGAGGTTGAAATCTTTCAACCTCGAGGGTTGGCAAATTACAACATATTGATTTTCAATATAAAAATACAAATTCTACTAAAATCAGCAGCGTTGCTTTCATTCAACCTCCGAGGTCGGATTAGTAGATGGTTTTTCCGTATTGTTTCAAGAAATCCTTTTCATAAGTACTGCTAATAGGAATTTCCTTATTGTAGAGGTACACCATTTTACCCCTAACTGCCTCTACTTTACTCAGAGGCACGCAGAATGAACGATGTATGCGCATAAATTCATTTGCCGGCAATTTCTCCATCATAGCCTTCATTGACATGAGCGTGATAACAGGTTTTTTACCTAAAAGATGGATTTTTACATAATCATCCATTGTTTCGATGAACAAGATATCCTGCAATAGTATTTTCACAAGACTATACTCTGAACGCACCATTATGTATTTCACGTCACCTTCCTCCTCTTTTGAAAAGCGTTGATATTCTCTTGCTTTTTCAAGCGATTTCATAAAACGCTCATAGGTAAATGGCTTCAATAAGTAATCGATAGCGTTCAATTCAAAGCCCTCAACAGCATATTCCCTATATGCCGTTGTAAAAATGACCATTGGTTTTATCGCTTGATTTCTATAAAAATCAATCCCGGAGATACCCGGCATTTGTATATCCAACAAAAGTAGATCTACTATATTTTCCTTTAGGTATTTTTCTGCCATACCAACACTAACGAAGGTTTTTTTGAGTTCTACAAATGAGCTGTCTTTACAAAAAGCGTTAATCAACTCTAGTGCTAATGGCTCATCATCAATGGCAATACATGTCATCATAAAAGTGGTAGAATGAGTGATGTAATGTATTTATCTTTGGCATCAATTATATTCAATTTATAATTTCCACCATATAAGAGATCTAACCGCTTCTTTGCATTGTCAATGCCAATTCCCAGGCTTTGTGCCTCATGATGCAGGTCTTCAAATTTTCTATTTTCTGCATAAAACTCCAAATGCTTATTATTGACGGACAGGTGAATGATGATTTCACAATCTTCTTCTGTAGAAACGCCATATTTCATTGCATTTTCAATGTAGGTCATGAGTAGCAATGGTGCTATTTTTTTATTGTCAGCCTTGCCGTTGATTTCAAAATCTAGTTGCACATTTTCAGGCAATCTTAGTCTTTGCAAAGCCATGAAGTCTTTTATATAATCTAATTCATCTTCTACTGCCACAAAGGGTGTTTCTGCTCCTTGTAAAACGTAACGCATTATGGAAGAGAGTCTTTGGACAGCATCAGCAGTTTTATCAGATTTCATTAATGCTAATGCATAAATGTTATTGAGGGTATTAAAGAGAAAGTGTGGGTTTATCTGGAGTTTCAGGTATGCCAATTCTGCTTTATAATTTTCCTTTTCCGCATCTTTCCAAGAAGCATATATCCGCAATCCTGAAGATATGAACCATGAAATCATGAACTTCAACAAAAATATACCGATGAAATAATAGGGAACAAATTTTCCGGTTTCCTCCGGGCGGTGAAATTGCTCTGGTGACATCGGCGGTGGTGGTGGGTGCATATCTCCTTTTAATCCTTGAATGATTATGGATACTATGATAAATCCTACGATAACTATTCCGAAGTATGTTGGATACTTCTTTTTAAGGTAGTAATTTGTAGTGAGGTAGTAGAAATTGAAATAAAAAAATGCTATAACATATAAGTTAATAATGACATTCTCGATGATTAAAAAGGAATCTTCTCCCGGTCTATGCGGTGGTTTGGGAAAAAGAAACAATTGTACCGAGATAAAAATAACCCACATCAGGATATGCAGTAAAATCTTTTTATGTTGATATGTAGGCTTCTCCAAATCCATTGCCGAAAAATACACATTCCCCATGAATTTTAAAATTGTTCTGGTTCAGGAGGGGAGAATTTTTATCAGATAAATTTATTTGATGATTTTGGCATTGATATTGTAAATAATTTCTATATTTAAAACGTAATTATTAAAAATATGAAAAAAGTAGTGTTATTTCCGATTTTACTCCTTGGCTTTCTAACGCTTGGATTTGGTCAATCTTCTAAGTCCGTAGTTCTATGCGAGGATTATTCGACAAGTGGTGTCCCATCCGGTGTCTATGACTCTTGGGATATCAATGCTGATGGTGGATATGTATATGTTTTGTATCGCAATGGTTCTTCTAAGATCAAAGGAGAATTGTCTCTATGGGTGGACAAAAAAGATGAGGATGGCTATTTCACAGCTTGGAGTACCCTGGATTTTGATGTCGACAATTCTAAGACATGGGCAGTTTATGATTATCTATTGGAAGAAGATGGTGAATATAAATTCTCTGTAATGGACGAAAAAGGCAACCTCTTAGCAGAAACGGAAGCAACAGTACAATATAAGGATGGGGAAGAACCTTCCAATAACGACGATGATGAGGATGAGGCTGTTAAAGAAGATGAGAGCGACGACGACGAAGATGACGATGATGCATTTGACAAATATGATGAAGATGGCAATCCAACAACTTGGTATTATGAGGATTCTTATATCGAATTTGCTAAAAACATTGATTCTGACGGCATTGCTGAAGATGCTTCTGAAGAATGGTCTTATAGCAGTGGTGGCACCACATTATACATTCTTTACACCGACGAGGTAGAAATAAAAACTGACGAAGTGCATGTAGAAATATATGGCGGTAAGGATTATAGTGAGTTAATTGACGAGTACGATGTAACTGTAGAACCTGACTGGGGTTGGTTTAAATTTAAACATACTTTCACAAAAAAAGGAAAGTACTCAGTAAGCATTTATAATGAAGATGATATATTTATGAACTCCGGTTATCTTACCATTAAGTAAAATTTACTTATATTCGATAAAATCCTTGTCCCTTACGACAAGGATTTTTTATTTTAGGACATTCGTTCAAGCCAGAAAAAGCATTAGACTTTGTAGCGAAAGGAAATTATACAAAATAGCTATGAGGCACGGAATTTTTCTCCCGCAAACGTAGTAAAAACTACGTTGAGGACAGAAAAATGAGTACAGAAATAGATATGAAGTAGAATTTTCTTGCAGTAAATTTCTAATGCTTTTTCTGGGTTTAAGTCTTCTCATTTGATATCAATTATTTTTTCAGCCAAACCGATAAATTAAAATGTTAATAGATATGCTACATAAAATAGTATTAATTTTACCCAATAAAAATTGGTTTTACATTGGAAAACTTATTAGTAGATAAATATAATGTTCCGGTACCCAGATATACCAGTTATCCTACCGTACCATTTTGGGTAGAACCTTTAGAAGATAAAAACCTATGGTCGCAGCAAATTATTCGTGCAAAAACATCAGGAAAGATTAAAGCAGGCATTTCGCTGTACATACACCTCCCTTTTTGTGAACAGCTTTGTACCTATTGTGGCTGTAATAAGCGTATTACCAAAAATCATCAGGTAGAACGTATTTATATAGATGCGCTTCTCAAAGAATGGGCAATGTACAAACAGGTATTAGGCGAGGATATTGTCCTAAAAGAAATACATTTAGGTGGTGGGACGCCCACTTTTTTCAGTCCGGAGAACCTAACCTTTTTGCTAAATGCACTGCTGCTGGGTGTCAATATACACCCGGAACACGAATTTAGCTTTGAAGGACATCCGAACAATACTACAAAAGAACACCTGCAAGCCTTATATGATATGGGTTTCCGAAGGGTGAGCTTTGGCGTTCAGGATATGGATATTACCGTACAAACGGCCATCAATAGAATCCAACCTTTTGAGCATACCAAAAATGTCACCGATTGGGCGCGCCAGATTGGCTATACATCTATCAACTTTGACCTTATCTATGGGCTTCCGTTTCAGAATTTGGACACTATTTCTAAGACGATACAACAAGTGATTGACCTCCAACCTGATAGGATTGCTTTCTACAGCTACGCCCATGTGCCTTGGACGAAGAAGTCGCAACGCGCCTATGACGAGGCTGATTTGCCGAAAGGAGATCAGAAATATGCCCTATATCAACTGGGGAAACAATACTTTAAGGAGGCAGGTTATGAGGATGTGGGCATGGATCATTTTGCATTAAAGGACGATAGTTTGCTCATCAGCAAAAGCAATGACCGACTGCACCGCAATTTTATGGGCTATACCACCACCAATAGCGAGGTATTAATAGGCTTAGGAGTAAGCGCCATCAGTGATGTCTTTTATGGCTACCGCCAAAACGTAAAAACCGTAGAAGCGTACTACTCGCTTATTGAGCAGGAGAAAATGCCCATCTTCAGAGGTATTGATCTTACCGAAGAAGACATTCAACTCAGACAGCATATTTTGGATGTCGCCTGTAAGGGGAAAACGCATTGGAAAATTGGCACGCTGATAACAGATGATATGAAGGAAGCCTTAGTGGATATGGAAAATGATGGGTTACTGATTATGGGAACAGCTGATATTGCTGTTACCGAACTTGGCTGGAATTTCATCAGGAATATTTGTGCTGTATTTGACAAAAGAATGCATCTCCAAAAAAATGCGAATGGCAAGCCAACATTTAGTCAGGCAGTGTAGGTGAGATGAATTTGGGAATGTGGGAATTTGAAAATTAGGGAATTTGGGAATTTTAGAATGAGGGAATCCCGATGAATTAGGACAAGTTGTGAGAATTGTTCACAGTTCACGGTCTGAGGTCATTGGTACATATAACCAATGTCGCATTTCGCTGTAGGAATATCGCTGTACTACTCAAAACTCAGTTCTTTTGCCCTGTCTAACGCTTTAAGAATGCCTTCTTTTATTCCTTTATCTACTGATTTTTCTTTAAATACTTCGAGTGCGGCTTCTGTTGTTCCGCCTCGGGAAGCAACTTTCTCAATCCATTGTGTACAGGTAAGGTTATTTCTTCTAAACAAATTCACAGATCCTAAAAATGTTTGTTCCGCCAAAAGATACGACTCTGAAGGAGAAAAACCCATTTCAATCGCACTTTGGATCAGGGTATCTAAGAAATAAAATACATATGCAGGCCCACTACCGGAAATAGCTGTGGCAGCATCCAACATCTCTTCTTTATCGACGATGATGGAATGCCCTGTTGTTTCTAATAGATTTTGAATATAGGTCAATTCGGGCTTTGGCACTTTGTCAGAAGCTGAAAATACGGTCATCCCCATACCGATTTGAGCTGGAAGGTTTGGCATAGCACGCACTACTTTATCTACCCCTAAAGCGTGTTGGATATCGTGGATCCTGATGCCTGCCATTATTGACAAAAACAACTGACCTGAGTGTACCAGCGGCTTGAGTTCCGGATATAGTTTCTTGGTATCCTGAGGCTTTACAGCCAATACTACGGTGTCTATTTTACTGACAAAATCGCCTAAGACGGTCACTCCTGTACCGATCTGAAACTGATTGATAAGATCTATTTTTAGTTTATCCTTATCATAAATAAACAAATCTTCTCGCTTGACCAACTTTGAATTGAGGAAACTTTGGGCGTATGTTTTACCCATATTTCCGCCGCCAATAATCAGAATACTCATACCTCCATTTAATTGAACACAAATGTACAGAAAATGATGAATTAACCCAATTTTTAGTTTCCGCCAGTCATCTAAAACATTCTTTGGCTTTGAACTAAAAATATTGCCATGAAAAAGAAATAATATTCAGAAAAACATCTACTTTTATTTGATTAACTACAAAAAGTTCATTATGACACCTTCTTTAATTAAAATCTTCCACCGTGACTTAAAGAAATTGCAAGATGAAATCAACCAATATGAAGATGAGGCTGATTTATGGGTTATCAAAGGTAATATCAGCAACAGTGCCGGCAACCTTTGTCTGCATATCATCGGTAATCTGAACCACTTTATTGGCGCTGTATTGGGTAAAAATGGTTATATCAGGCATCGAGACCTCGAATTTTCGCAGAAAAATGTACCGCGTGTTGACATGCTTGCAAATATTGACGCATTGTTTCCTATTATCAGTGACACTTTATCCGGCTTGTCAGAAGATGATCTTAGCGGTGTCTTTCCGGTATTGAAGCATGATGAGGTCGTCACTACCGAGTTGATGTTATTACATTTATTATCACATTTCCAATACCATCTCGGACAAATTAATTACCATAGGAGGTTGATTAAATAAACGTGCATTTTGAAACGATCCAAGTCGTTCGTTTCTTCACAAACTGAGGTGGAAGCATCCTATTATGAACCAAAACGCCCTATTGTGGATGTCGATGTTCGTGTATCCACGAATATCAGGAATTTCAAAATACCATGCTATTTTATTTGTAGAAACTATTTTAGAAACAACAGTTATTACAAAATAATTATTAAATAGTCCATTAGTAAAATCCAATTCCCTGTTCACGTGTCTCTACGTGAACACGAGTGGACTACTTTATAAATCATCATGTTATTATTTACACTATTTTTTTCATAACTCCAATAGCATGTTAACACTAATCTGCACCAACGGGCGCAATATTAGCCCGGAATGGCGTGGGATGGTGGGTGGAATGAGGACTATACATGGAGCACGTGCCCGGGTGCCACGATTCGTCTTGCGATATGCGTCATTCGTCCAACGCTTCCCTAAGCCATCATCTACTTGGATTTCATCACTATCTCTTGGATAGCTGCTTCTAGGTGATTGCCTTCCGTAAGCTCAAAGCGCTCTTCGAGTGAGGTATTCCTATCTGAAATAATAACTTTGCCACAAGGACTCAAGCTAAGCACCATAAAATGCTGGTTATCAACGCTAACGATGTATTGCGCCATAAATGGACATTTCTTTGTATTTTCTGTTGTGTAGTTCTCTCTATTGGTTAATTCTCTTTTCAGGTTTCGCTTATCTTCATGTGTGAGATTTACTTCATCGGTGATTTCATAGTCGAGTAAATACTTCTTTTCTGCGGATTGTTGATCCGGAAGCGTAGGCGTCATCTCCACTTTGACCAATCGCAAGTTCTTGGCACTTTTTATCTTTTTCATTGGTTTGGAAATATCACAGCAACTTAATGACAACATGGCAAGTAACAAGATAATACTTTTCATTGGTTAATGGTTTTGTGGTGAAAAAATGCACAATTTATTTTACTTCTGCCTTGTAGATACCATTCTGCTGAGAACATCCATTTAGGTTATTCGTCTTATAACTGGCTGTTTTTATGCTTCTATTGATGACCGTCTCCCAACTGGGTGTATCTTGGCTCATGAAGCTGGTTTCTTGGCTGAGCGATTGGAAGAAACTACTGGTGAGGTATCCTCCATCAATGGCATTTCCACAAGATGTTTCTCCCGGACTGGCAGCTGCAAAAATATAACTGCCTTTGGTCTTGAGGAATAATTCCTGTAATCGTGCGAGCTTCCCTTGGTTTTGGTTTTTGCCACTTAGGGAAACTTCCCCACCCCGTTGGGTAACACCGATATCTGAATTGCAACAGTCGCCAATTACTAAGTTAAATCTTGCTCCTTTGGACTTAACGGTATTATATACTTCCTCTAAAGACATTGTCGTGGTGCTATTAATAGGTGTATAATCGGAATAGCGGAGGCTCATAAAAGGATATCTGCTGGCCTGATTGCTCCAACGGAATCCATGACCACTATAAAAAAATACTACGATATCGTTGGAACCCGGTGAAAGTTTGTACAAAGCATTGTCCACGGAAGATTTATTAAAGTTTTTATCGTCAATGACCACTTTATTAAAGTCTATTTGTAACTCATCACATATGATATCAAATTCTTTGACGATTTTATTCTCATCTACTTCACAACTTTCTCCGATATCTGAAATCAAGGTGTTGGCCACTACTATGAGGTGGAGGGTAACATTCTCGTTTAAATCGTCTAAATCCTCTAATATTTGTTCTTCCTCCTCTTCTTCTGGAACAGGTTGATTGTTTACAACTGGAGATTCGCTTTCTGAACCATTCCATTTCTCGCTTATCCATGCTTCGGGATATGAAGCTTCCCTATGCAGCAATTGTCCGGTGTACTGTAGTCCTTTTGTCATGATCACTACCCACTCGCCATCTGCTTGTACTACATTGCTGATTAGGTAATCATCTGCTGCTTTTTCCAAAATCCAATCTTCCGGATATTCTGATGCTTTTTTATATGTTTGGTTGCTCAGCCAGCTATTCTTAGACATGGTCACATACCATAAGCCATCACCATAGGTAATATTGGTAACGTAATAATCTTCATCCCATTTCGCTCTGATATACTCTACCGGAAAAGTCTCGCTCTTTTTATATGCCTGATTGGTGTAATCTGTACCTTTAGACATCACTACCGCCCATTGCCCGTTGCCGTAAGTAATAGATGTAATATAAAAATCTAATGCCCATTTTTCCTTTATCCAGTCTGCCGGGAAATAATCTTTGATATTGTATGCCTGGTTCTCATAGTCGATACTTTCGGACATAACGACCATCCATTCTCCATCGCCATAAGTACAGGAGGTGATATAATAATTCTCATCCCATTTCTTTTTAATCCATTCTTTTGGATAATTCGCATCGCGTAAGGTGGTTTGTCCATCAATTCCCGACCCTTGCGACATAACGATGGCCCAGTTATCATCTCCATAATTACACGCCGTAATACGATAGTTTTCTTCTTGTACATTTGTTGAAAGTAGCGAGCGGTATAAAGGTTCTTCTTCCGTAAAAAACTGACGTATATAAGACTTTGTGAATTTATCTGATGTCACTTCATTCCAATAAGAAACATTGTCAAAGGTAAAATCTTCTTTTTCTAAGCGCTGATCATCAATAATTTGTGGTTTGGTGTAAACACCATCTTCTTTGAAAAACACAAAATTATCGGCACTGTATGCTTCATCCTTACCGCCTTGAATGATGATTGCATCTTTGCCATCCAATAGATATCCATCATACCCCTTTTCCTTAAACTGCTTGCCGCTACATTTGTATTCGGCAATAACCGGACTGCCATTTTTTAGGAAATTTATCCGCATAAATGCATCATCATCGTTGAAATAGACGCAGAATCCTGTATAAGTAATACCTTCAGTTTTCCACTGCGTCTCAAAGTATGTCTGACTAAAAGATGTAGTAATACTTACCACCACTAGAAATAAGACCGAAAGGAATGATTTGTTGCTCATAATATTTAACTAATAATGATTTAAAAATATACTTTTTTTATAAAGTATTACAAAGATGATGCTAGTTTTTTTGAATAAAAATTACCTTTTTTTACAAAAATTACTCAATCTTGGTGAATTTTGAGCGGACGCATTATTTAATCTGTTGATATTTAAGGATTTAGAAATAGATCCGAGTAGTACATTATAACAAGACTATCTATAAAGTAGTCCACTCGTGCTCTCGTGAAGACACGAGAACGAGGAATTGGTTCTATTATCTTCTAATTACTCTTGTGATTATGTCCAAAGGCGACGATATAATTATGAATACTGTCAAATTAAAGTACCGAATTAATCGAACCTCAGTACTAATCCTTTTAAATAGGCACCTTCCGGATGATAGATGTTAACGGGATGGTCTGCTGGTTGGCTGAGGTGATGTATAACACGTGCCTGTCTTCCTGTTTCTATTGCGGCAGACATAACCGTATTGTAAAATAAATTTCTGTCGACCACCTGAGAGCAAGAGAAGGTAAACAGCAAACCGCCCTTCTTAACTTTATCTATTCCTGCCTTATTCAGTCGTTTATACCCCTGTACGGCATTATGTCTTTTTGAAATGGATTTTGCATATGCTGGAGGGTCAAGAATAATGATATCGTAGCTATCACAATCTTTAAGAAATGGTATAGTTTCTACAACATAACTATTATATAAATCATTATTATATGAATTTATATTAAAGTTTTTATTTAATAAATCAATAGCGGATTTAGACACATCAACGGAATCGACCTTTGTTGCACCGTTACCGGCAGCATAGATAGAAAATCCGCCTGAATAAGCGAAAGTATTCAAGACAGACTTGCCTTGGGCATACGCTCCCAATAACTGCCTATTATCGCGCTGATCCAAGAAAAACCCCGTTTTTTGTCCTAATTTCCAATCTACCATAAACCTATATCCATGCTCATATACGATTTCAGGTGTTGTTTCACCAAGAATAAACCCATCCGGATGACCTTGCGCAAATTCGGTCGGCAAAGTGGTAGATGATTTATTGTACACCGCTTTTATAGCACCTTTTGATACTTGTATAATCGCTTCGGCTATCTCCACTCTATGTAAAAAAACACCGATAGAATGCGCCTGAAATACGGCTACATCTCCATAAACATCTACAATTAACCCTGGAAATCCATCTCCTTCTCCATGTATCAATCTATAGCAATTCGTTTGGTTATTTGGCCACCCCAACTGCTGTCTGAATAGATAAGCATTGGATATTTTTTCACTCCAAAAAGATAGGGTTGGTTCGCTTTTATGGTAACTATATATCTTTATGGTGATGCTTCCGTCATGTAAGAAGCCTGAGGCAAGGTATTTCTTCGAGTTATCATATACATGCACCCAGTCTCCATCGGTTAATTCACCTTCTGCACCTGCGATAGCCCCGGAAAATATCCATGGATGCATCCTTTTTACTGAGTCTTCTCTACCGAGTTTTAAAAACAATTTCTTTTCCATCTCTTGACATATACTTAAAACATCTAATCCGATAATGAATATACATAAAATACGAATTTAGAATCAATATAAAAATTTAATAATAAGCAATTTAAACATGTAATTTACGATAGATAACAAAAAAATATACGATTACTTTTTTCGTTCTAAAATGCTGAAATCAAACGCATATTCATTCCTTTCTGAGGAAGGAAAATATTGTTGTTCTGCAACTGTCCATTCATCCATTCTTAGTTCCGGAAACCAAGTATCTCCATCTATTCTTGCGGCTACTTCGGTTAAGTATATCCTGTCGCAGAATGGCAAGCACTGTTGATAAATTTTTCCACCACCGATAATAAAAAGTTCGCTTTCATCGGCAGCTTGAGCAAATAAGATTCCTTCCTCAATAGATTGTACGCCTATTATGTCGTTAGGGAGGTTTTCAGGCTTGGTAGTCACTACGATATTTATTCGATTTGGAAGTGCCTTCCCAATCGACTCAAATGTTTTCCTACCCATTAAAATATGGTGTCCGGACGTAATATTTTTAAACATCTTGAGGTCGTCAGAAAGCCTCCACAACAATTGGTTATCTTTACCGATTGTGCGGTTTTCTGCAATAGCGACAATTATAGAAACTATCATCAGACGGCAACGGCTGCTTTTATGTTTGGATGCGGGTCGTAATTACTGAGGATGAAATCTTCATACCTAAATCCAAAAATATCTTTAACTTCTTCGTTCAGCGTTAATACTGGCAATTGCCGTATTGTTCTGTCCAATTGAATCTGTACTTGTTCCAAATGATTGAGGTATAAATGGGTATCGCCAAATGTATGAACAAATTCTCCCGGTTGCAATCCACATACCTGCGCAATCATATGGGTAAGCAAGGCATAAGAGGCAATATTAAATGGAACGCCCAGGAAGACGTCTGCACTGCGTTGGTACAATTGACAACTCAATTTTCCGTCAGCGACATAAAATTGAAAAAGACAATGGCAAGGCGGCAAGGTCATTTGGTCGATATCCGCTACATTCCAAGCACTTACAATCATCCTCCTTGAATCAGGGTTATGTTTGATGGTATGGATGAGTTGTGCAATTTGATCTACAATTCTGCCGTCAGGGGTGGGCCATGAGCGCCATTGATGACCATAAACGGGACCCAATTCTCCCCACTTCTTCGCAAAATCATCGTCATCGGCAATTTTTTGAGCAAAGTCTTTGATAGATTCCCCATTGTAGTCTTGGCTATTCACATATTTCGAATACGGCCAATCATCCCAAATTCTCACGCCATTCCTAGCAAGATATTGAATATTTGTATCCCCTTTCAAAAACCACAGGAGTTCATGAATAATGGACTTAAGGTGTAGTTTTTTCGTAGTAAGTAAAGGGAATCCTTGTTGTAAGTCAAAGCGCATTTGGTAGCCAAATACGGAGATAGTACCAACACCAGTTCTATCTTCCTTTTTTACGCCATTCTTGACGATATGGCGCAACAAGTCGTGATATTGTTGCATGGCAGATGATTTAAAGATGGTTTCTTCTTGATTCCAAAATGTCCTTTCTTATCTCCACAGCCAAGTCCTTTACGTCAATCATATATTTACGGATGCGCAACCCTGCTGATTTGTTTTTTTTGGAAGTATACTTCTCTACGTCAGTACCCATTTCTTCTACGAGTTTTTTTAATTCACTGAATTTTTTTTCGACGTCGTGCTGCATACTTAGAAAATTTTGGAGAGGTAAATATACGCCATTTTAACAATTAAAGAACATAAAAATAGACTTTTTATTTTTTTTTCAAATCGCCAAAAAATACTGACTTTACAACTTTTAACTTAAAATATACACGCAATAATTTGTCTTTCATTAACATTGTCCTATCTTTGCACGCTATTAATTTTTAGGTTTGGGTAAGTATATCATAATTATTTGTATTGTTGTCATCTCATGTGCTTGTAACAGGGAATATAGCAAGGTAGTCAAAAGTTCGGACGTTGAGTACAAACTGGAGATGGCTGACAAATATTATGAAAAAGGAGATTGCGACAAGTGCATCCCGCTATATGAAGAAATCCTCATATACTTTAAAGGGAAAAAGAATGTTGAACAAGCCTACTACAGATACGCCGAATGTCATTATAAACTTGGTGAATATCAGTTGGCAGCATTTTATTTTAAGAATTTTGTCAGCTCTTATCCGAAAAGTGCATTAGCAGAACAAGCGGCGTTCATGGCTGCAAAGTGTTATGTCGAAGAATCCCCTAAATACTCCTTAGATCAGGTGAGCACATACGAAGCCATCGATAAAATGCAAGAGTTTGCCAATAAATATCCTGAAAGTGCAAAGGTAGAAGAGGCAAACAATACCATCGATGAGATGCGTGCCAAATTGATGAAGAAGGACTATGAAAGTGCTTATCTTTATTTTCGGGTAAGGAACTATAATGCCGCAGCAGTATCGTTCCAGAACTTAGTAGAAGACTATCCCGATTTTTACGACCTAGAAAAAGCATATTATTATATAGTAAAATCCTATAAATTATACGCTGATAATAGCTATTCAGATAAGAAGTTGGAACGTTATAAGCTTTCTCTCAAAGCATATAATGAATTTGTAAAAAAATTCCCGCAAAGTACTTATCTTAAGGAGTTAAATGATATCAAAGGATCTATTGACAATAATCTAAAAAATATAGACGATGAGCAAAAGGATGATAGAAAAAAAGAAAGAAGAGGTTAAAACCATTTCTCCCCTAGTAGAAACCAGAGATTTAAAAGTGATTACTGCAAAAACAGGTAATCTTTATGCTTCTGTAAATGTGATTGCTAAAAGATCTAATCAGATCAACGCTAAGATTAAAGAAGAATTGCATAAAAAATTAGAAGAATTTGCTTCTACTACAGACAATTTGGAAGAAGTGTTTGAAAACAGAGAGCAAATAGAGATTTCTCGATTCTATGAAAAAATGCCAAAACCAGTCCTCATCGCACTCAATGAGTTCATGAACGACGAGTTGTACTTCAGACCGATTGAAGAGCAAGCAAAATAACGCCCTATGGGCTTATCCGGAAAAAATATCCTTATTGGCATAAGTGGCAGTATAGCAGCCTATAAATCTGCTATATTGGTGAGGCTTTTAGTAAAGTGTGGCGCAAATGTTCGCGTAGTAATGACACCTGCAGCAACAGATTTTATCGCTCCCTTAACGTTGGCTACGCTTTCCAAAAATGAATGTGCCGTTGCTTATACCAATGCCGAAAAAACGAACTGGACAAACCATGTGGATTTGGCCTTATGGGCAGATGTCATCATCATCGCTCCTGCAACTGCAAATACCATTGCCAAGATGGCAAACGGGTTATGCGATAACCTGCTTATAGGAATCTACTTATCTGCAAGATGTCCGGTTTATCTCGCACCAGCAATGGATGAAGACATGTGGAAACATCCCTCCACACAAAATAACTTGCAAAAATTAATAACTTACGGTAATACAATCATCCCAGTAAACAGTGGTGAGCTGGCCAGTGGATTGATTGGCCCGGGAAGAATGGCAGAGCCGGAAGAAATCATCCATTTCCTGGAAGCTAGCATTGATAATACGTATCATATTTCGCAAAAAAGCGTGCTGATTACTGCCGGACCTTCTTATGAACCGATTGATCCGGTACGCTTTATCGGCAATCATTCTACCGGAAAAATGGGCATTGCCTTGGCAGAGCAAGCAAAAATTAGGGGTGCAAACGTAACACTTGTCCTCGGCCCTACCCTTCTTGAGCCAAAAATTTCAGGAATACACACGATTCGCTTCACTTCCTCTACCGAACTCATGCAAATATGTGCACAAGCGTTTGAACAGATGGACGTTTGCATATTCGCCGCCGCAGTGGCAGACTACAAACCTGCAGAAATCGCACCAGAAAAAATAAAAAAGAAAGAAACGACCTTGGATATTCATTTGGTTAAAACCAATGATATTGCTGAGTCTTTTGGAAAAGTAAAGCGAAACAACCAGCTATCTGTAGGCTTTGCACTAGAAACAGAAAACGAATTGGAACACGCGCTTCAAAAAATTAAAAAGAAGAATTTTGATTTTGTGGTGTTAAATTCTCTTAGAGACAAAGGCGCAGGGTTCAGACACGAGACAAATAAGATAACAATCCTTGATAAACAAAATAATTTGACTAAATTTGAGTTAAAGAATAAAGGGAAAGTGGCTGAAGATATTTTGGATTATTTGGAAAACTTGTTGAAATGAGAAAACTGTCGAGTTTAATAATATTATTTTTCACGCTTGTTGCTCTTCATGGCGGAGAGTTGAATTGTAGTGTGAAAATTCAAGAACCAAGGAATCTATCTTTTGATCCAAAAATATACAGAACATTAGAAACTGCTTTGAATGAATTCATGAACAGCCGCGTTTGGACAGATGAACAGGTGTTACCGCATGAAAGAATCAAGTGTTCTATCATCATAAATATCAGTGGTCAAACTTCACTCACAGATTTTGAATCAGACATATTGGTGCAATCAGAGCGCCCCGTTTTTAATACTAATTATAGTACCAGGGTATTTAATTACAACGATAAAGGGGTAAAATTCTCCTACCAGGAATTCCAAAACCTCGATTATAGTGACAATACTTATTACCTGAACCTGACTTCCCTAATGGCTTACTATGCCTATATGATTATTGGTTTTGATTATGAAACTTTTGTTCCCAATGGTGGAGAAGTATATTTCAAAAAAGCACAAACACTCATCAACAACATTCCTGCAAACGAAAAATCAAAATATACCGGCTGGAGTCAATTTGATGGCACCCGAAACCGCTTTATCTTGGTCGACAATATGTTGAACCCCAGATTTAAGTTGTACCGTACCGCTTTATATGAATATCATAGAAATGGTATGGATAAAATGTATGATAACACCGAAGCGGCGCTTCCCGTGATATACTCCTCGCTTTCATTATTAGAAAAAATCCGCAATGACAATCCCCTATCCATGTTATTAGTGGTTTTCTTTCTAGCAAAACCAGAGGAGTTGATTAATATATACTCAAAAGCGCCACAGACAGAAAAAACAAAAGTAGTACCGCTTCTTTCCAAACTAGACCCACAAAATGCAGAGAAGTATCAGGCTATTTTGAAAGCTAAATAAAATATCTTTCGTTGCTTTTATTTATATAAAAAGCGCTATATTGCCCTTTACCAACCTATTTTTTATGAGGAAAAATTTGTTCATTGCCGCAATAAGCCTTGTTTATTCATCTGTATTTGCACAGAGCACCATTAATTACAGCAATTGGCAACCCATCTTTCAAGATGAATTCAATGGATATGATGGCTTAGAAGATTTATCAGCAAAGTGGCGTTTTGATTACCCTTGGGGGCCTACCCTCACCGGAAATGTTGGTGAAGATCAATACTATACTCCTCAAAACATCAGTTTTCGCGATAATAATATCGTCTTCACTGCCCTTCGTCAAGACCCGCCCATAACTTATTATTGGGAGGAAAATGGCGTGCAAAAAAGCAAGGAATTAGAATACACATCAGGCATGCTTTTCTCAAAAGTACCCTACGACCCCGGTTGTTGGGATGGCAATATCGGTTTCACCTATGGCATGTTTGAAATCAGGTGCAAGATGCCTAAAGGAATCGGAACATGGCCGGCATTTTGGCTGTATTCTGGACCAACAGAAATTGATGTCTTTGAATTTTATGACGACAAAAGAATGTTCACAACCACCATACATGATTGGAACAACAACGGCACACATACTGCTTGCAGCAATCATTTCAAGAAATCCCTAGGCAAGGATTTGACGGAAGAATTCCACAACTATGCCTGTATTTGGGACAATGAGCGGGTGCGCATATTTTTTGATAGCGTTGAGGTATGGTCTACCACCAGAGAAAAAACTCATGGCTGTCCAGCTACCATCATCATCAATCTAGGCATGATCGACCATGCATTTCTACAAAGTACAGAATTTGTTGTAGATTATGTTCGCGCCTACAAGGTAATAAATCCCTCAGAACCCATCACGAATGATAATGTTTGGGACAAATCATACCTCGTCACAACCCCACTGAATAGCCAAAAAGCCGCTACTACTGCCAACACATTGCTTTTATATGAACCCAATAAATTGGTTTACAAAGGCAGCAATGGCAAAATGAAGCTATTTGAAAACAACGGCACGGAGTGGATAGGCACCGAACCGCCCATCAGCTACTCCTCCAATAACCTCATTAAAGGGTCGTTGATAACCGATAGTGACCAGCGTATATTTTATGTAGGTAAAGACAATAGAATTTACTCCATCGCCAATATCAACGCACCCAATATTGAATTGGTGGATGATGGAACTTTGGCTTCCTATTCAAAAGTTTCAGGTGCTGTGGGAAGTATGGTAGTAAAAAATAGGCTGCTCTACTATCGAGGCACAGATAATAAACTTCATAAATACGAGAAAATAGGCACTGTATGGCAACATCAACTCATAAACTTAGATTATACCAGCAAACATTTGATAGCAGGAAATATTGCCATTGCCCCTTCTGGGAAATTATATTATAGAGGCGGCACGGGAAGGATTAATGAAGTTGTCTATCAGAACGGCAATTTCCATCATGCCATTATTGGTCCGACAACCATCCCAGATGCTGATAAGATTGCTGCAGGTGCTATTACCATAGCCTCTACTGAAAATGAAATTATTTTCCATGCTAAAGACCATACCATCAAAAAGTATGTGTGGACAGGTACAAACTGGGACTTGGCACAGATTGCTGTAACCAACGGCTATCCACCTATCAGAAATGCGCTTTGCATCAATGAGACAGGCGATATTTTTTACAGAGATAATATCGGCAAACTTAGCATGCTACATTCTGAGGGCAGTCAATATACACATGAATATCCCAGCAGTTGGGGAAGTGCTACCAATTTAATCAACCTTACAAATGACAATTTTATCGCTGATAATCAAGGTATTATTTATTTTGTAAATAGTCAAAGTAACCTTCAAAAATTCTTTAAAGCAACCTATATCGGCGCCAATGTAGTTTGTGATGAGAACGATTATACACCACAAGCAATTTATAGACAAGGAACAACCGTCGATCAAGCGTATCAAGTATATCCCAATCCTGCTAATGCGTTTATTGTCATCAACAATCCATCAGGTACTGAAATAGACATGGAAGTGATGGATTTACAAGGGAAGCGCATGAATATATTCCGACTGTCAATGGGGTATAACCAACTCACTATTGAGGATTTTCCCGTTGGTATGTATTTGTATAGGCTTTCCAATGGTATGGCTGGAAAATTCATCAAGCAATAGAAGGCATACCTACCCGATACACTTTTATAAAGATGGGAGAAATGGCCATCATTTCACTTTGACAATATTTGTTCCAGTGGATACCCAATTGCGCTAAGGCACTGTTGAGGTCTGTTTCCCTACCTGCTTCCCGAAGGTTCTTTAGAGCTGACCATGTAGAAAGATAACGATGAAATTGTTCGAAGGATAATTTCCGCCTTATGGCAAACTCACATATTTCCAAACACTCAAAGGGTGCATGGATGGAGGCATACCCTTCGTCCACAAACTTCCGATCCTCCGGCCAGTATGGTTGGATAAAATTGTAAAACGCTTGCAAAGCAACATCAAAATCATTATGAAAATAGGGCTTTGTGTATGTCCAAAATGCCAAAACTGCTCCCGGACGGGCAATTCTGGCGACTTCTAACCAAAATTTCTCCAAATCAAACCAATGAATGGCTTGTGCTACGGTGATAATATCTGCAATTTGATTAGATAACCCTGTCGCCTCCGCCCTTACACAGAGATATTCAATATTTGGAAGATGATAAGCATGTGCGATTTGCTGCTGACTGGGTTCGCATGCCCAAACTTTCTTAAAATGCTTTGCCAATGCCTTACTCGCCTGACCATTTCCCGCACCGATGTCAATAGCAACATCTCTACCATTTAAAAATGAATATAAAAAATGATACATCTCCTCTGGATACTCCGGACGATAGGTTGCATAACTGGAAGAGGAAACTGAAAAATGATCTTTGAAATTTGACATATTACGGCATTTTTTCGCTCTTCAATACCCCACCTACAATACAACCCTGACCAATTATATAGGTCAGCATAATGGCGAGTCGACTTTGTTCAAATGACTCCACAAACCGATTATATCCAATCATACTATCCGAGAGAACAAAGCAGGTTGCCCCCACTAAAGTTAGTATATAGGACGGTTTAGGAACATTCCAGATTCTATTGACAGCCATAGCAAACATGGTAATAATACATCCTCCATATATGCTTACTGGGATTTTCATAACACCTAGATTCGTCCAAAACAGTTGTATCAGCAAATAGAATACAAGCACAAATGGCCAAACCAACCAAGGTCTTTTTCCGAATGCACTAAATTGGCGTCTTCGTTGAATTTCTTTTGAGAATGCTATAATGTAGAAAATATGCGCCACCAGAAATGATACTAACCCACTCGCAAAGTAAACAATGCCTTTATCAGAAAAAGTTAAAATAATATCTCCCAACCATGAAAAAATCAAAGCGGCTAAAATGACCTTCCCAATATCCTTTTTTAAACCTTTTTGGGCAATCCATACTATCATTAAAGTCGGCATCAACAAAATTCTCGATATCAATAGTGGCATGGGTTCATGATGGAAAAATTCTAAACCAAGATTAACGGCGCCGACAAGAAAATAAAACACCCAAAATATCATTAAGCTAATGTCGGATTTTTTTTAAGAACATCCAAATTCAACTAAGAACAAAATTCTATCTATATATTTTATACAATAATGTATTTTTATGCCATGCAAATACCATTGCCGGAAAGATTAAGACCCGAAAAACTGGAAGATGTTATCGGTCAGCCACAGTTGATAGGCGAAGGAAAGCCTTTGTCACTACTGGCACAATCCGGAAAATTGCGCTCTATCATCTTTTGGGGACCTCCTGGTGTAGGAAAAACTACCCTCGCAAGGATACTTGCAAAAACCGCCGGATTGCCCTTCGTGCAACTCAGCGCCATTAGTGCAGGTGTAAAAGAAGTGAGAGAAGTCATACAAATGGCCGGAAAAGGTTCTGTCGTTCTTTTTTTAGATGAAATTCACCGCTTCAACAAATCCCAGCAAGACTCCCTGTTAAATGCCGTGGAAAAGGGAAATATTATTCTAATTGGTGCTACTACAGAAAATCCATCTTTCGAAGTCGTCGGCGCGTTATTGTCGCGGTGTCAGGTGTATGTCTTAGAATCCCTAGAAAAGGAAGATTTACAAGCACTACTGGACAAAGCATTGAAACAGGATGTTGTTTTAAAAGACAAAGAAATCGTGGTGGAAGAAATTGAAGCGCTGTTCACACATTGCGGTGGAGATGCCAGAAAACTCCTGAATCTCTTAGAATTGCTAACAACACAATTAGAAGAACCCATAAAAATCAATAACGCCGCTGTGGAGCGAATCCTACAAAAAAGCATCGCCCAGTATGACAAGAGTGGAGAACATCATTATAATGTCATTTCTGCGTTTATCAAATCCATCAGAGGCTCTGACCCAAATGCTGCTGTTTATTGGTTGGCACGCATGATTATCGCCGGCGAAGACCCCGTATTTATTGCGCGCCGACTCTTGATTTTGGCTTCCGAAGACATCGGAAACGCTAATCCCAATGCGCTACTGCTGGCCAACACCTGTATGCAGTCTGTACAGGCAATTGGTTATCCTGAGTGTAGAATTATCCTATCTCAGACCGTCATTTATTTGGCAACATCGCCTAAAAGCAACGCTTCTTACCTTGCTATCAATGATGCGATGGCACTCGCACAAAAAACGGCACACCTTGCCGTACCATTGCACCTACGAAATGCACCCACAAAACTGATGAAAGAATTGGCTTACGGTAAAAACTATCAGTATGCACATCATTTTGAAGGAAATTTCGCAGAATTAGAATTCATGCCCGAGACGCTAAAGGGAACAAAACTCTACGACCCCGGAAACAATGCCAAAGAGAATGAATTGCGCACACTCCTCAAGAAATGGTGGCAAGGAAAGTATGGGTATTAACCTAGAAAAAAACTAGAAATTCACCGCAAAGTCCTTTGAGTCCTTAGTGCCTTCTTCGTGAAACTTTGTGATACAAAAATCATCTTACAAAGCATCTTTTCCTGCTATTTGTCTTTATTCTCCTCCGGTTCTGTGAATACACTGTCTACCGGTTCCCAAAGTTCAATCTTATTGCCTTCTATGTCCATGATATGAATGAATTTTCCATAGTCGAAAGTCTCAATGGTGTCTAAGATAGTAACGCCATTTGTTCTCAGTTTTTCAACCAATCCTTCGATATTTTGTACCCGGTAGTTAATCATAAACTCCTTTTTAGAAGGCGCAAAATAGGTACTCCCAGTTTTAAAAGGACTCCATTGAAGTACATTTACCTCATCCGGTTTATGCAGGTTTCTGCTTTCAAACATAGCACCATAAGCATCTGTCTGAAAACCTAAGTTTTGGCTATACCACTCCTTCGTTGCCGCCGGATTATCCGAAAAAAAGAAAATGCCACCGATTCCAGTTACCATTGGTGTGGTATCATTTTTTGAAACATTGCCTGCCGTTTCTTGTGTTTGCTCTTCCATTTTTTGTGTTTTAATATTGGTAGAATGACAACCTGACAGTACGATTACCAGTAAAAAGAAAATTGTGCGCTTACTCATACCTGTATATTTACTGTCAGAAAAAATTTATTGCGATAACTTATACACCAAACTGCCTTAAGTGGTGATCCAAATGCTTATACAACATATTATTCCATTCCGTCTGGTTCAGCACACCGAAAGAATGCGATTCCTTGCCATCAAAATATGCCGCTCCCAATTCCTGCGTTTTGTTTATGTAAGCCAGTAGGCGCGCTTTCTCCACAGAAAAATCTTTGGTTTCCTTGATAATAAATTGTGGAGCAGTTTGGCTGTTTTGCTTATACGTCTCTTCTCCGACAACTTTGCCTTTTACAAAGAGCTTCAGCATAAAACGCACAAAAGCATTGGGTTTCGGGTGTTTATCTTCATATATCATCTCATAAGTAACATTACAATGTGCCAACATCTGTCCGACACTCATCGTACCCCATTTTGGCTGCATGTCGGGTTGCAAAGAATTTATGCGTCCTATCACCCCATCACAGACTCCCTTTTCAAAAATATTTGGTAATGCCATTGGAAAAAAATTAATTTTTCAAATGTACAAAATAAAAATAACAACTACCAATCAACAAAATCTTTATAATATCAAACTTCACTACGCCTTAAAAATGTCCAACCTTAAAAACCATCGCAATTTTAAAAAGTCGCAGGACGAATGACGCAAATCGCAAAACGAATCATGGCACCCGGGCGGGCTTTCCGCTTGTATCTTTTTTGCCCTACAGAAGTCAACCAAAAGAATTATCGCAAGACGAATTACGCATAACACAAGTCGAATGGTGCAAAACGCAAAAAAGGATACCGCTACAATCCCTGGTGCGGGGAGGTAGTTATTCTTCTCCAAACTATACCAAAGAAGAATTCAAATTTGAATGGTTAGACAAAGAAATTTTAACTGAATTAGATAATTCAAATCCAAATTATCATGGACATCCTGACTCTTCTTTGGGACAAAAAATGGAAAATCATGGTATCTTGACAAAAAGATATTAATTCAAAAATCGACAAACTAAATACAAACAAAATGCCTACTGCTAATCGAGCAGACTACCCTGCCGAAACTCGACTGGGTGAGAGGCTCACACCACCGTACGTACGGGTCACTTATACGGCGGTTCGCTAACAATTTGTCAATAAAACTGGGTTTCGCTAACGGGATTATTTGTAGAAATACTATCTTCGAGGGAATGGAATTAAAGTTGTTTTCTATAGTTTCCAGTAATAAAATGAATATTTCTTTTTTTATCAAGATACGAAAAAGTTAAGAAGACTTATGCTATTTTTACCAACGGATTGTGAGCGGTTTTTTCACAGTCTGTCCCGCAAAAGTGGTAGTCTGCCGTTAGTGGCAACGCTAACGCATAGGACAACAAACATCGCAAAGATAAAAAGACACACAATGTATAGACGATTTACTATTTTTCGTGGAGCAATATTTACTTTGGCTTCGGTGTTGATTGCTTGCTCAAATTCTGACAGCAATAACACCAACAAAACTTCACCGACAAATTCCGACTTTAAAGACACAACATTTATCAAAGCGATTAAGTGGGACTCTTTAAACACGTATGTTGACTACCACATTTTGCATAACGGAAACAAGGCAACTGATACAAATTATCATTTTACAATAACGGCAATTGCAGTTTATCATTATATGAACAGCCAGTTTGAATTGATTAGTGACACTGCGAAACTATACTTTAAACCGAGCAAGTTGAAAGAGTTTATTCTTAGCGATAGTCTTTCTAATAGAAGAAATTTTGCTTGCTTGCTGAGAATAAATTCGCAAATTGGTTTTTGTTATAGACCAGACCTTTTGAGGACAGTTACTGTTAGAGCAAAGGATATGAGTGATAAAAATATAAAGCGGTTAATAATTGATTTGAAAAAAGAAACATTTACTGATAGCATTACTTCTAAATTTCAAAAGGACACACTTTTGTTTGAGGCAACTGAAACAGCTTGGATAAATATTAAACTAAAACCTGAATATTGGGAATTGGAAAAGATAAAGGAGGTTTGCAGTCAACTAAATAAAAGAGCTGATGTTGACCAAGCATTCTTTACCGACTTTTTCACAGGACTAAACGAAAGGGAACTGATTTATCATTTGACGACAGATTAAATTAAAATCTCGTTGACCATCCTGCCAATTTCTCAACAGGGTATGCGGGTCATGTATACGGCGGTTCGCCAATGGTAGGGATAGTTGTAAGTATAACGCTAAAGAGGATTCATAACCTCGCTTTGTTAGTCGCTCCATATATCCTACTTTTACCAACGGATTGTGGGAGGTTTCTCACAACCTGCCCCGCCAAAGTGGGAGTCTGCCGTTAGCACCAATGGCAGAAAATCGTTTCCAAAAGGGAAACACGACTAAAAAAAACATAAATTTGTAACATATAGAAAAAAACAATGGACAATCGTTTTACGGACATAATTCTGCCAATAAAACAATCTCGGACTAGTGCCATAAAAGCTGTAAATGCTGAACTAATTAACCTCTATTGGAATATCGGAGAACATATCAGTAAGAAAATTGAACAATCAGAATGGGGCGACTCTGTCGTAACAGAATTAGCCAACTTCATACAAACACACGAACCGGAAATAAAAGGATTCTCCGACAAAAACATTTGGAGAATGAAGCAGTTTTACGAGGCCTACAAGGACTTTCCAAAACTCTCAACACTGTTGAGAGAAATTAGTTGGTCGCATAATTTGGCAATATTTTCAAGGTGTAGGAATGTTGAAGAAAGGGAGTTTTATTTGAAACTGGCTAAAAAGGAGAACTATAGTTTCAGAGAACTCGACCGACAAATTTCTGCAAGCCTTTTTGAACGGACGATGATTGGCAATATAAAGCACCCACCAGCGGTGAGAGAAAGCAACAAGGACATTTCAATCACTTTCAAAGACAGTTATGTGTTTGAATTTCTAAACTTACCAGACCAACATAGTGAGAACGACTTGCAACGTGGGTTGGTAAGACAAATGAAAAACTTCATTCTCGAACTTGGAAAGGACTTCTTGTTCATAGGAGAAGAGTTTAAGTTACAGCCATGAAGTAGACGGCTCTGCCAAAACTCGACAGGGAGTGCTTTTCACAACACCGCACATATGACAAAGAAAGAATATAAAAAATTAGACGGTTCAACTTCAAGTTTTCAATTCATAAAACGAGAAAGTGAAAAATACTGGAAACAAGTTGGCTTGGATATTTGCTGGGGATTTCAAATACAAGAAGGTAGTAAATGGAAAAAGGGTCTATCTGAAACGCAATTAGAAGATTTTCAGAAAAACTTAGGAATAACATTTTCTGAATCATTGAAAAACTACTATCGAACTATGAATGGACTTGACAAGCCTGGAATAAATAATAATGGCGGGGAAGGAAAAATCGAATTCGGAACTACCTTTTATTCATATCCTGACGATATTGAGAGAATAAAATCACAAATCGAATGGATTTTTGAAGACAATAATGTCACGGATGAAATTATTAATAATCAAAATGTATCTTCAATTATTCCTTATCTTGGACATAGATTTTTGATACTAGATAATGAAGGATTAATTCTATCAATGTATGGTAACGACATTATAATATGGGCAGAAAATTTGGCTAAAGGAATAGCACGCGACATTTTCCCAATTTATTCAACAATTGAAACAAAGAATATTAACATGACATCATTTTGGAACAAAAAAGTACTTTAGCCAATCGAGTAGACGACCCTGCCGAAACTCGACAGGGTGCGCTTCTCACACCACCGTACGTACGGGTCATGTATACGGCGGTTCGCCAATGGATTGGATACAACTCAAAATTAAGAAATATTATTAAAACTAGTTAAATACCCGAGTCGATCTATGTGTTAGTACTTTATAAATGACCATACTGAACAAACCACAAATAAAATGTAAGACAACATTTAGTTCAACGGCTTGAGGACTGTACATCCAAAAGGATATATTCATGATGATGATGAGCAGAAAGATGCTAAAAAAGTAATACAACATTACCTTTTTTATTATATCGCCTCCTTCAATGGAATTCACCATATTATTGCGGATATTTGGCAATATGTGCGCATATTTTTTCTCTAACTTAACACCTTCTCTAAAAGCAGCATGCAATAATTCATGATATACCTTAATATCCAACATCCATAAAATAAGAATCCCGGTACATGTGGCAACACATATTGCAATGACCAGCAACCATGCATTAAATGGGATAACACTTTCCTTGCTAATCACATAACCTATCGCTCCTAAAGAAACAAGTAGCCACTGGGACGTAAGCTTTCTGTATTCTAATTCAATCATATTAAAATGTCGCTCCTCCTGACTGATATGATCATATATCTTCATGATTTGCTCAAAACTTAATGGAGCATCTTCTTCGCTTACTTCCTTCATACACGAGTTTTTATTGTTGAGAAATACTTCAAATATATTTATTTTTATGCATATATTCAAAAAATCAGTACAGGTTCATCAGAACGCCAATATTAAAAAGTGCCATTAATAGCAATGCAATTTTTTTGTTCCAAAAAGTGTATTGATTTATACTTAATAGTCAGAAAAAAGCTATTTTCAACCCTTCAATTAATGGAATATCATTTAATAACTTATAAAATCATTATGTAGTGAAAAGAAGAAAGTTTATAAAGTCAGGATTGCTCACTATTCCCGCATTTTATGCCCCATCACTTTTACTGAGTAGTTGTAAAGACGATACCAATATCGGCAATGGAAAATCAGTTATTATAGTCGGCGCTGGTATAGCTGGCTTAGCAGCAGCCGTCAAGTTAAAAAACAGTGGATTTACCGTTACTGTTTTAGAGGCACAAGCAAAATCCGGTGGTAGAATAAAAACAACACGTGTGAGTGGCTTCCCGTTTGACGAAGGCGCCAGTTGGATACATGGTCCAAACGGTAATCCCATAAAATCCGTGGCAGATAAAGCAGGTGCTACTTTCTCCTATACCGACTTCGACAATGCCAAATACTATGATACCAACGGCACCACTTATAATAATGCCGCTATCGACAACGCCTATAATGAATATGACAATATGATGGAAACCCTCTCCAATGAAGGTTCTGTCAACAAAAGTTTTGAAACCGTATTCAATGAGCAATACCCCGGCTACTTAAGCAATAGACTTTGGAAACATATCCTCTCCGCAGAAACAGAATTTGACATAGGCCCACTAAAAGACCTGTCCTCAATAGACTATTGGGACGACGAGGAACTTGGCGGAGCGGATAAATTCATCACCAATGGCTATGACACCCTTATCAAATATCTGGAGAGTGGTTTGGATATTCAGTTCAATAGAGTCGTTTCAGGTGTCAATTATTCCGGCGATAAAGTGGTTGTAACAACTGGCGCAGGAACCGCTGAAGCGGATTTTGTTATTATGGCAACACCTTTAGGTGTCTATAAAAACAACGCTTTCAGCTTTTCTCCGGCGTTACCTGCTACTTTTCAGCAAGCCATCAGCAAAATAAAAATGAATGTAGTAAACAAGTTCTTTCTAACCTGGAATACACCCTTTTGGGACAATAGCCTCGACTTCTTTTATTATACGCCAGAGGTGCGCGGGAAATTCAATATTTTCTTAAATGCCAAAAAAATTGCACCTACTACCAATGCACTGGTAACATATGCCTTGAGCGACTTTGCACTAGAAACAGAAAGTCTTACCGATGATGCCGTAATCACCCAGATAATGGGCAATTTAAAAAATATCTTCGGCAATAGCATTCCCAATCCGGTCAGTATGTACAGGACAAAATGGGGAACCAACCCTTATGCTTATGGCGCCTACTCCATGCCAACGAACAACAGCAGAACAACGGAATTTGAAGTTTGGGAGAATGCCTTGGACAGCAAAGTCTTCTTCGCCGGAGAACATACCATAAGAGATTACCGTGCCAGCGTTCACGGTGCATACATGAGCGGAGAACGGGCGGCACAGGATATTATTAATCTATTGTAAATCATATGTTTGTATCAGCATGCATTTGGCTGGTTATATACTTCTATTGGCTATATAAAAAGAAACCCCTGAAGCGAAAGAAGGTCTATAATTTCTATCTTTTGAAGTTTGAAATCGAGGTTAGGCGGTGGTAATGGGAATGGGTATTTATAGCAATTGTTAGTATATATAAGTGAATTGCTTAAAACTCTTGGAGGGTTTGAAACCCTTCAAGAGTATGTTAATACCAATTGTTAGTTGATATCAACTAAAGTTATTATCCTAACAGAATCATTCCCGCCTATACTCCAATATATCGGCGGGTTGACAATCGAGCACTTGGCATATGACTTCTAAGGTGGAGAAGCGGATGGCTTTCGCTTTTCCTGTTTTTAGGATGGAGAGATTGGAGAGCGTCAAGCCTACTTTTTCTGACAACTCATTTAATGACATTTTCCGCTTTGCCATCATAACATCCAAGTTTATAATTATTGCCATAAGTTAAATTGTTAAGTCGTTTTCTGCCTGAATTTCTATGCCACGCTCAAAGACTTTTACAATAACCAAAAGTACAATTCCCATAAATATCCACACATCTGCACCACCAAAACCTACCTGTTGAACATCCGGCATGACCACTCCATGCGTTAACAACCGCTCTGTATGCTTAATGCCCAAAAAAGAAACCAACCCTATCGCCATCGAAAGGTAGGAAGCCTTTGAAATAAATTGTTTCACCTCCGCACTGAACGGCTGTAGCATGTCCAGCTTTTTATCGTGCAAGACTTTCACAATAAAATAAAAAAGAATGGCTTGTATAAGCGATACAATACTCATTAACATAGTTTCTGCCATGTAATAGCCCTTATCATAATTGTACAAACCCGATAAATCTATCCCTTTCCAAAAATTTTGCGCACCAATTGGATTGATTACAATGGTATAAAGAGTATTGAATAATATCCCTCCCGCTTCAACACAAAGACCAATAAAAATAATCCATGCAAGCACATACAATACTTTTAAAATTTGTTTAGTCGTTAACTTCATTTTTAAAATAATTTATTCTCCGACAAATATAATAAAAATATATTGATAAACGATAAATTTTTATTATTAATTCTTTTTTTAGACTAATTAAGATAAAGAAATATTTAAGCCTGATTAGGAATTAGACAAAATCAAATCAAACGCATGGTGAGGTTCTTTTTCTCTTATATGAGAAAGACTGAAGCCCCGAAATCTGGGCATGTTATCCTCCCCAAGCAATGACCTTTAATTACAGTGTTATTTTAATAAAAGTTTTAAGACAGATTTAAGAACAATACATACTTATTTTTTACCTTTATTAAATCTGATTTTTTGAGCTAAGTTTGACATATGATATATTCACTCAAAAACATATTTACTTCTTTTATACTTCTGTCAACTATTACATTTTGCGATTCATGTAAATCTAATAATACTAATGATTCTTTGGATGAAAAAGTTGAGTTAACCGCCTCCTTAGGTGGGAAGGGAAGTTTTATCTTAAGCCTACAAGATTCAATCTTCACAAATGAAGTTATTTACGTGTCGACTACACTTCATAATTTAACAAACGATACCATCCAATTTATAAGTTGGAGTTGTTCATATGAATATTTATTTAAGACTAATTCTGATAGCTTCAATGTCCAGTCCCGTTTTGACTGTTTTTGCAATTTTCCATTTGTTATGCAAATTCCACCCAAGTCTAAGATTGACCATTTCATAATGATTAATCAACTAATTGAAAACATTAATCTTTCTGACAAAAAATTGCGAATTGGTATGCGTTTCATAGAACCACAAAAAGAAAATAATTTAGAAGATATTATAAAAGCTATGAAGAATGCAAAAGATGATAAAATTTTATGGAGCAATGAAATTAATTTAGGTCATCTTTATAGGCAAGTTTATAAATAAGTAATGATCAAAAATGATTTATAAAGTATTACGAAATTTATAGACTTCCATAAAAAAATAAATTAATGTGGTGTTTTCGAATTACTTATGTGATACTGCTGATTTTTTGGTAAAAGCTAAAACACTACCCTTAAAATCCACAAAAAACACATTACATATTTGCGGTATCAATAAAATATATTACCTTCAATAAAAATATTTCAGATGAAAAAATGTCTATTTATTGGTATCGTATTTTTATGTTGTGGTCTTATATTATTCAGTTGTAAACAGAATAAAGTTACCTCTGCAGCAGATCTTGCCGTAGATGAAAAATTACAGAAAGAACTTCAGGAAAAATTTATCTTGGTAGAAGACGGTGGCACGATAGAACTGCCTTCCGGCACCTATCGCTTCAGCAAGGCACTTTCTCTGGAAGGAAAAAATAATGTCACCATCAAAGGTGCCGGTGCTGATAAAACCATCCTTTCTTTTCTAGGACAAACAGAAGGCGCAGAAGGCATTAACATCACCAATTGCAAGGGCATTACCGTCGAAGGATTTTGTATACAGGATGCTAAAGGAGATAACCTCAAGCTCAAAAATTGTAAAGATGTCATCATCCGAAAAATGAATTCTACGTGGACCACCGGCGCAGATACCGCCAACGGCAACTATGGCTACTATCCCGTTGAGTGCCAAAACGTACTACTAGAATACTGCGAAGTGTCCTATTGCGCAGATGCAGGCGTATATGTCGGTCAGTCCACCAATGTCATTGTAAGAAACTGCTATGCACACCATAATGTTGCAGGTATTGAAATAGAAAACTGCATCCATTCTGATATTTATGATAATAAAGCAGAGAACAATGCTGGCGGAATCCTCGTTTTCGACTTACCTAAACTCTTTCAAGCCAATGGCAGAAACGCACGGGTATGGAACAACGAAAGCATTAATAATAATTTCAAAAACTTTGGCAAACCCGGTTCAATCGTTGCCAGTATCCCTTCCGGCAGTGGCATGATCATCATGGCAACTGATAGCGTCGATGTTTTTAATAATAAAATTACCGATAACAAAACTGTCGGACTTGCTATTGTCAGCTACCTGATTACGGGAAAACCTATCAACGATACTAGTTATGGACCTTATTGCCACTCCATTTATGCACATGATAATGTTTTCAGCAGAAAGGTAGCACTCATCCCGGATACAAAATCTGATCTAGGCAAACTATTATTGGCAGCCTTAAAATCTCCTGCCGATATTGTCTATGATGGTGCTTCGGAAAAGGAACTTAGAGATGCTAATGGGCTGCTTCCGGAAGGAAAGAAAATTTGCCTGCAAAATAATGGAGACATAAAATTCTTAAACTTGAATGCTTGGAAGGCCGAAAAACCGCAAGATATGCTCAAAACATTTGATAAAGACATCAGCAAATTCTCTTGCACCATTTCCAATATAAATGGCAATAACACGCCTGTAAAATAAGCTATGAAGCGAAGCATCTTGTTAGCAGTTTTTGGGTTTCTCGCCATTATCACCTTTCACCAATGTAAGGTAAAGAACAATAGCGTTACTGTAGATGTTACAAAAGCATATTTCGAGCAATTGTCGATGTACCATTTCTTCAAGGGAAACATCAGCGACTTACTTCCAAATGACGGCGTTTTACCCTACGACCTAATAACGCCCTTGTTTACAGATTATGCCGAAAAATCGAGATTTGTGTGGATGCCCAAAGGCAGTTCCGCTAAATTTAACAAAGACGAAGTCTTTGATTTTCCTGTTGGCACCGTATTGATTAAAAACTTCTATTACCCTTTCGATTTCAGAGATCCTTCCAAAGGAAAACGAATCCTTGAAACAAGGCTGCTGATAAGAAAAGAAAAGGGTTGGGATGCGCTGGATTATGTATGGAATGACGAACAAACAGATGCCCAACTAGAAGTGGTGGGTGGCAATAAAATGGTAAAATGGATCGACAAGAATGGTCAACCGCAGCAAACCAATTATTCTATCCCCAATAAAAACCAGTGCAAAAACTGCCATAATTTCAACGATGTCTTTACACCCATCGGTCCGAAAGCAAGGTATCTGAACCACGATTTCCTATATAGCGATGGCGCCATCAACCAACTGGAAAAATGGACAACATCAGGATATTTAACAGGATATAAGAAAGAAGAAAATACCCAAAATAAAATTGCCAAATGGGACGACCCGAACAGTGGCACCGTTGAGGAAAGAGCAAAGGCATACTTAGAGGTAAATTGCGCCCATTGCCACCGTAAGGAAGGAAGTGCTAATACCAGTGGGTTATATCTACTCATATCTGATAAAAACCCGGAGAGTTGGGGAATCATGAAAAGCCCCGTAGCAGCAGGTCAAGGAAGTGGCAATTATCTTTATGATGTTTTTCCGGGAAAACCAGATGAATCGATATTACCTTTTAGAATGGCCAGCTTAGACCCTGCCATCATGATGCCAGAAATGGGGCGAACAATGGTACACCAAGAAGCAATCGTTCTTATAAAACAATGGATTGAAGAGATGAAGTAGTGAAACTTCTTTAAAACTCCTATCTTTGACAGATGTTTTTGGAAGCCATACCGAAGTTAAAGAAATATACCACCGGGAATTTTTTTCTGATAGCAGGCTCTTGTGTGCTGGAATCTGAAGATATCAGCCTTGAAATCATTGAAACATTAACTCCTATTTGTGCCGCATTAGAGATTCCCTTCATCTTCAAAGCTTCCTACAAGAAAGCGAACAGAACCTCTATACAATCGTTTACGGGCATCGGAGATAAAGCAGCACTCTCCTTGCTAAAAAAAATAGGTACAGAGCAACAAATCCCCGTACTTACTGACATACATGAAAGTGATGAAGCGGCGATGGTGGCTAAATATGTAGACATTATTCAAATTCCGGCTTTTCTGTGCCGCCAGACAGATTTATTGGTTGCCGCAGGCAAAACCAATAAACCTGTAAACATCAAAAAAGGTCAGTTTATGTCGGCTGCTTCTATGAAATTTAGCGTAGAGAAAATTCGTAGTACCGGGAATATGAACGTTTTACTGACAGAAAGGGGAAGTATGCACGGCATGGAAGACTTAATCGTAGATTACCGCGGCATTCCGGTAATGAAGTCCTTTGGCGTCCCCGTTGTCATGGATGTCACACACGCCTTACAGAAACCGAACCAAACATCCGGCGTAACAGGCGGTACACCTGAATTTGCAGAAATCATTGCAAAAGCCGCCATCGCAACAGGTGTAGATGGCCTTTTCATAGAAACACATCCCAAACCTGCAAGGGCGCTCTCTGATGGTAGCACCTCTATCCCTCTAAAAAAAATGAAAACAATGTTAGAAAAACTAGTGAGAATCAGGCAAGCACTTGGGTAAGTATTGAGTTTTGGGTATTGAGTATTTAGTACAACCTTATAGATACGGTTAATCACACAAGTAATTATAAAAAATTCCATTCTTTTTCCGTGTTCTCGTGTCTGGACGAGAACGTGAATAGGCTATTTTATTAATCATTGTGTTATTATTATTTCTTTGCGCCCTTTGCGAGTGCTCTGCGTCTTAGCGGTTAATTTTTCTTGTGTACATTCCAGCTATCAGTGTGCAATTCATACAAATCGCCTTAAAATAAATATCCTAAATTATAGTTAAAGTATCGCAACCTGCCAATCTTTACACGATTTTTGCGTTGGTTTATACACAGGTGTTTAAAAGTAACACTTGCAATAGATTGTTTAATTTATTCTTTTTGAATGATTTATTAAATTGAGTTAAACTTATTCTAAAAGAATATTAACTAAAAACCAGGTTTATGAAAGGAATAACGATCGTACTGGCACTATGGACATTTTCCCTCTTCGCAGGGAATGATAAAGAATTAGCCCATACCAACAATACTAAGATTGACATAGAAGCTGAATATAAAGCCGCCTTTAAAAGTGAGCAATTTAAATTTCCGGAACTCTCGGTAGATTTATATAAACTATACCTGGGTATAAAAATCGACTCTTTCTTTAAAGCTCGTTCAATCAATGGAAACATTCTCGTTGCCAAAGATGGTCAGGTTATTTATAAAAAAAGTGATGGCTATGCCAATTTGAGTGAATACAAACCCTTGGATTTTAACAGCACCTTCCAACTAGCCTCTACCTCCAAACCTTTCACCGCCGTTTCTATCATGCAACTGGTAGAGAAAGGGAAGATTAATATCGAAGATACCATACAAGCTTACATCCCGGAATTTCCGTACAAAAATATTTCGGTCAAACATTTATTATGCCATCGCTCCGGATTGCCGGATTATGTAAAATTTGCCGCTTTATATATCAAAGAAGATGCACCCTTTGACAATGAAGATTTAATTACACTCTTGGTAAATAAGAAACCAAAACTTTTAGCAATGCCGGATGATAGGTTTGATTATTGCAATACCAACTATGCGCTGCTGACAAGCATTGTAGAACGGGTAAGCGGAATGAAATTTGAAGATTACCTCAAAAAAAACATCTTCGACCCGTTGGAAATGAAAAACAGTTACGCCTTCCGCAAAGGAATTACACCTTGGAAACCCAATCAAACACAAGGATATGAGAGTAACGGTAGAATTCGATACCACGACTTCATGGATGGCGTTCTGGGCGACAAAGGCGTGTACAGTACAGTTGATGACATGCTGAAATTTGATCAAAGTTTCTATAATTTCAAAATACTAAAGCCTGAAACCATAAAAATGATGACGACCACACAAACTTGGGAAAACAGCACAAAAGGGTATGCGTTAGGCTTTAGAACGGTAACCTTGAGCGACTACTCAAGAGGCATATACCACAATGGGTGGTGGAAAGGTTATAGCAATGCTTTCTTTAGGGTACCGGAAAAAGGCATTACAGTAATCATTCTCTGCAACAAGTATAATTCAGGCGTCTATAAATGTGCGACTCCATTGGTATCGCTCATGCTCAATACACCAGAATTGCCCGAAATGGAAATGGGCGGTAGCGAGTAAAATGGCCATTTTCACTTACAAGATAAAAATTAGATTATCTCTTTTGATTTTCTGAAACTTTCGCTATCTTTCCCTAAAAAAATGAAAGCAATATTTCTATTGATTTTTTTGGCATGTATTGGTTTTACCCAAGCACAAACTTCTTGCAACGACTTTCATACAGGTAAATTTGTTCTCAAAGCACCGGGAGGAAATACGCTTATCGAAAGAAATGAAAAGTATCAATTTGAAACCGCCGAAGATGGCAAGGTAAAGATAAAACTAAAAGTTACTTGGATAAGTGAATGTGTGTACGAATTGAGGTTTGACAGCTTCATAAAAAAGAGCAAATCTACAAGAGACTGGCCAAAAAACATGGTACTAACAGTTGAAATTCTCGAAACAACCAGCAATGCTTACCATTTCTTAGCAACTAGCAATATCTTTCCTGATTCAAAAACGGATGGCATGATAGAAAAATTAGAATAACATGAATCAGGGAATGATTCTAGTCGTTCATGCCTACACGAGCGGCATTGCAAGCATAATGTTATAAAGCAAAACACTACTATTTATGGATAATGTCGAAGTTCGTGAAGCCACAACATCAATATTTTAAGCTAGAATAGCAATTATCTTTCATCCTTACCAGCCATCACCTCCACAAAAAAATGCACGTTGATTTCCCCATTTTCGTGACTCCACGAAAATGAGCTATCGCACAATGACTAATAATAGGATTATTTATAAAATAGTCCGCTCATGTTCTCGTGAAGACACGAGAACAAGGAGTTTAGTTTTATAAACGGGCTATTTTATAAATGCCTTTGTTATAATTTTTAATATTAACACCCCTTACTTCCCATAACCCAATGTCTTCAGCATCGAATCCGGCGCTTGCTCCTCAGCAAATACGTCATAAATCAACTTCCCGTGTTCATCCTTGTCGATAACGATGTGCTTGGGTGACGGCAGTAAACAATGCTTCGTGCCACCATAACCGCTCAAAGAGTCTTGGTAAGCTCCCGTATGGAAAAATCCAATATACAGCTTCTGGTCTCCAATGATTTTTGGCATATACACCTGATTGATATGTACTTCGGAGTTGTAATAATCAGAAACATCACAACTCAACCCGCCAATGATCGTACGTTGGTAAGCCTGTCCCCATAAGTTTACTGGCAACAAAATAAACCGTTGCCCCAACCCCCAAACATCCGGAATGGTGGTCATCAACGAACCATTGATCATATACCACAACTCAGAATCATTCTGTTTCTTCTGACCGATGATTTCAAAAATATTGGCACCACTCTCCCCTACCGTAAAACTTCCGAACTCCGTATAAATATTGGGATGTTCCAAACCGGCCTCATCACAAAAGTTCTTTATCTTGTTGACAATCTCCTCAATAACATAAGCGTAATCGAAATTGCTACCCAACGAGTTGCGAATCGGCAACCCTCCACCGATGTTGATATTGGACAAGGTCGGACATATCTTCTTTAGTTCAACAAACATATTCAAACACTTGTTCAACTCACTCCAATAGTAGGCGCTGTCTTTGATACCCGAGTCAATAAAGAAATGCAACATCCGCAATTTCAACTTCGGATTAGACTTAATTTTTTCAATATAGAACGGTATCAAGTCGCGAAAACGAATGCCTAAGCGAGATGTATAAAACTGATAATTGGGTTCTTCTTCTGCCGCCACACGCACACCTATGGACATTTCCTCACCATCAAAATTACTGTATGCCTCCAATTCCTGCATATTGTCCAAAATCGGAATGATATGGATGAAATCATCTTTTATCAACCCCAGCAGCTTATCCGTATATGCTTTCGGCTTAAAACCATTGGCGATGATGCGTATCTTCTTATCGATTTTTCCGGCATTATACAACGCCCTAATCAAATCGATATCGTACGCTGACGAAGTTTCCAAATGCGCCTTATTTTTCAATACCTCATTCAGCACAAAGGAAAAATGGTTGCTTTTTGTACAATAACAATAAAAATAACTGCCGTTATAACCCACATTCTCAAAGGCATCATGAAACCAACGCCTGGCTTTGTTGATATTTTCGCCAATCTTCGGCAAATAAGTCAGCTTGAGTGGTGTCCCAAATTTTTCGATAACATTCTTCAAATCTACTTTGTGAAATTGCAAATAGTCATCAATCACCTCAAAACCATCCTGAGGGAAATAATACGTCTGCTCAATCAGGTCGATATAACGGTCTCTCATCCTTTCCTAAATATGTTTATTAGGCAAATGTAGCAATACAGATTGTATTTTGAGCAAAATTTTACAAAAACTACCTATCACAATGGCGCCCGGGCACGCTGTCCGCTTGTACACGTTACCGCTCCCATCGTTGGCGCAAATCCCCGCAAAAAAAATAATACATGGATAAATACCATCATCACAGGTCAAATGTCAACACCTTTGAGTCAATATCACAAAAATAATTATACAATAGTCCATTAATAATCCCAATTCCCTGTTCTCGTGTCTCCACGAGAACGCGAGTGGAATGGGTAATTTTGGATAAATTAATAAAATCTAGCATCACAGGTCAATACTTTGAGTCCTTAGTGCCTTCTTTGCGAAACTTCGTGATACAAGAACATGAATAGTCCTATCATGGATTCCTGAACTGAAAAACCGCCAACTATTTACTATTTTTGACCCGAAAACAAACAATAATGAGCAATTTCCAAGGTTTTGAACAACTGATTACAGAAAATACAGTGCTGGCACTGAAAGAATTATTCGATATAGACATCACACCAAGCCAAGTAACACTCAACGAACCGCCAAAGGATTTCGATGGTGAATGTACATTGGTAATTTTCCCATTTGTGCGATTTACAAAAAAAAGCCCCGAAGAAACAGGGCAATTGATCGGTCATTTCCTGAAAGAAAAAATACCCTTCATACGCGAAACCACCGCCGTAAAAGGCTTCCTTAACATAGCTTTCTCCGATGAATATTGGATGCAATTCCTCACACAAGAAGCCCTAAGTCCTGATTTTGGCAAACCGCAACCAAAAGCTGAGAAAATCCTCATAGAGTATTCTTCACCCAATACGAACAAACCACTGCATTTAGGGCATGTTCGCAATATCGTCCTTGGCAACGCTTTGGAAGGCTTATTGAAAGAAGCAGGTTATAATGTTTCTACCTGCTGCCTCGTAAACGACAGAGGTATTCACATCTGCAAATCTATGCTGGCGTGGCAATTATCCGGATTAAATGAAACACCGGAATCTTCGGGATTAAAAGGAGATAAACTGGTCGGTAAATACTATGTCGAATTCGACAAAATTTATAACACACAGGCAAAACAATGCCTCGAAAATTGGCAAAAAGGCGATTTCACAGGACAAAATGCGGCTACTAAAGACAAATACTTACTTTTAGCAGCAAAATTAAACACCACTAAAGACGAGGAAGAAAGCAAAAAACTCGAATCGGCGATAAAAGACCTCGCCAAAGAAAATACACCCATCATGGCACAAGCCCGAGAAATGTTGCTAAAATGGGAAGCCGGAGACGAAGCAACCCTCTCTCTATGGAAAACCATGAACCAATGGGTGTACGACGGTTTCGCCGTCACCTATAAGGAAATGGGCGTTCATTTCGACAAATTCTACTATGAATCGGATACCTATTTGCTGGGCAAAGACACCATTCAAAAGGGTTTGAAGGAAGAAATCTTCTATAAAAAAGAAGACAACTCTGTATGGATAGACCTCACTGCCGAAGGTCTAGATGAGAAATTAGTCCTCAGAGGAGATGGTACATCCGTATATATAACGCAGGATATCGGCACTGCCAACTTAAAATATAGCGAATTCAAGATGGACAAATCTATATATGTAGTTGGCAATGAGCAAGATTACCATTTCAAAGTACTGAAACTCATCCTGCAGAAGTTAAAAGAACCGCACGCTGAAGGGTTATTGCATTTTTCCTATGGCATGGTAGATTTGCCCAGTGGCAAAATGAAATCCCGCGAAGGCACAGTGGTAGATGCCGATGACTTGATGCAAGAAATGATTTTAGCTGCCAAAAGCCAAACGGAAGAACTCGGTAAAGTAGAAGGATTATCAGAAGAAGATGCATGGAATTTGTATAAAATTGTCGGACTTGGGGCTTTGAAATTCTTCTTACTAAGAGTAGATCCCAGAAAAAGAATCTTATTTAATCCCGAAGAATCTATTGATTTACATGGATATACGGCAACATTCGTACAGTATGCTTATGCGAGAATTCAGAGCATTTTAAAACGTGCGGAAACTGTTGAGATTTCAGGAAGTCTATCAAAAACTACCCTTGAATCGCTAGAAAAGGAAGTGCTACAACTTTTGTATAAGTATTCCCAAAACTTAGAAATCGCCGCTACTGAGTTGAACCCAGCAAGAATAATAGACTATGCTTATGAAATTGCTAAGCTTTATAATAAACTCTATGCGCACCACAGCATCTTCGCCGCCGATACAGCCGCCGATACTCAATTCAGGATACAACTTTCCAAAGCCTGCGGGCAACTCATCAAAAGATGCTTCAACATGTTGGGCTTAGAAGCTCCGGATAGGATGTAGTAATTGGTGGTTAGTTAGAAGAAATTTGGGAAGAATATTCTGCAAAGGCACACAAGGCATCTTAGGGTGCTTAGTGCCTTCTTAGTGGAACTTTGTGATACAATAATCAGCGGTTTAAATGCTCAAAATATTATATCACAATGGCACTCAGAGAAGCAGAAAGGCACACGAAGCATCTTTATGACTGAAAACCGTAACATCTCACCCTATGCCTTTGGGTGCTTAGTGCCTTCTTAAAATCATCGTAAAAGTTACTGCGCTGCGAAGCTTCCGTAAATCATTGCTCATAAACTATATTTCCGTTACTTTTATACAACTTATTATTCCACAACTTTTTTAAACATCATATTATCCTCACTAAACTCTATCCAAGCATCGGACATATTTCCTAAATAAACTTGATATAGATTCCCATTTTCTTTAATAATTTCAAAATCAATATATGGATTTTGATAATTAATGCTTGAAGCAGTTAATTCATTAAAATTCTTATTAGCTTCTCTTTTTAATGCCATAAAAGATAGATTTGCATCCAAATTAATGCCATTAAATTTAGTATGAACCGATAAATTATTGGGATTATTGTCTGAATAAATAAAATACCCTTCTTGATAACATAAAAAATTACCAATACTATCTAAAATATTAATTTTAAAACTAAAAATAGTTGTTTTGCTAAACGCCTTATTGCTCCAGCATGATGAGTAATTTTTTACTGTATATTTTGAGTTAGAATATATTCTTAAAATATTGCTTTCTTGACACAAAGATTCTTTAGTGTATAAAAATAAAACAAGCGTTAACAAAACAAAGTATTTCATAGTTTTTAATTATCTATTAAAGGCTCTTCTAATGCCTTCGAAACCAAATCTGTAATATGCGTTTTTTGCACTTTTTGCAAAGGCCACAACTTTTGCTTCCCGCAAAACACAAAAGTCAATAGTTTGGTCTGTATACAATTTGAGGCAACCCAAGTTTTTACTTATTTACTACGCTAAGATAGCAGTATTTTTGTTTAGGAAGTAATGCAAGGAATCATGATTTTTTTGACCGTAAAACTCTGTGTTGATTGCTCCGGATTTGGACTGAACGGACTGTTTTTTTTAGGATTTTCTACAACAAAAAAGGAAAGAATCGTTTCCAATCTTTTCCTTTTTATCTATCTGAATCTGTAATGTGATTCTATTTCATCATCCTTTTATTGGTTTATATCTGGTTGTATTTTTAATTTTTGACTTTTTCATAACTCATTCATTACCAAAGTTGTCCAATTATTCGTACGCTTTAGTTTTGTTTTTACTTAGACAGCCCCCAGCGATGTACTAAGTTACAATAAACTTAGTTTAGGAACTTATCCTTTAAATCCCTTCCGTATAGCTTCTAACAAAGTTCCATTTGCCGTCTTGATATTTATATTCAAAATAATACCAATTCAAAATTATTCCATTTCGAGAATAAAAATATCTAGGTGAAAATTTTTCAGTATAAAAATGTAAAAATTCATAAACAATTTTATCATCTACTATTTCAATTTTATTAAGAGAATAATAATTTACAAAACTCCTTTTTTTAAAAAAATTGCCAATAGCGTAATTATACTTTATATAATTTATTCCAAATTTTGCTGAATCATTTTTATCACCAATTGATTGGAAATCATAGATGTACTTTTCTTCATTTGTCCCATAACGCTCATCCATTTTTTCTATAAACTTTGCCTTAACATCAATATTAGGAGACAACTCTTGGGATAGAACTGATAAAGTAACAAAACATAGTGAGATAATGGCTAACCCTTTTCTAATCATAAACTTTTTCACTTAACTTCTTTAATTTATCAAATTCAATAGTTGGATTTTCTGATACTTTCTTATCATTATAAGAAGTAACAATTTTTTCTCCTTTACTCCATTTAACATAACCAATACCAGTTTGCGGTTGAGTTTCAATAATTTTCCACATGAGCCTCTATTTCCTTAATTGTTCCTTTATTGATAACTATCAATTCTCTCATATCTGTATACAATTTGAGGCAACCCAAGTTTTTACCTATTTATTACACTAAGATAGTAAGTTTTTTTGTTTAGGAGGCAATGCAAGGAATAATGATTTTTTTGACCGTGGTACTCGGTGTTGATTTCTCCGGCCTTTTACTGAACAAACTTGCTTTTTACGATTTTTTATAACAAAAAAAGGAGAGAACTGTTTCCAATTTTCTCCCTTTTTTCTATCTGAACCTGTAATTTGATTCTATTTCATCATTGGCTAATATCTGGTTGTAGTTTTAATTTTTGACTTTTACATAGCTCATTCATTACCAGTGTTGTCCAAATTTTCGTACGCTTTAGTTTAGTTTTTACTTAGACAGCGCTGACTAAAAGAATTGTATAAGACTGACCATCAACTTGATATATGGAGTTGATGATATTATTTATTTTTAATGTAATTTCTCTTCCATCAATTCGAAAGAATATATAAAACTCGCCATTTCTCTTAAATATCTTATATTCAGAATTAAGTGAGGTAGTTACCCACCTTTGATCTTGACAATTAATTACACTTCCAAATTCCATTATTTTACTTTTGCTTTCATTAGTAACAATGGGTTTGTAAAAGAAATAATGACATGGATCATAGTCAAACTTATTCAAATAAAGATTTCTACTACTTACTAAAATTTTATCTTGATAAATTGTATCAAATATATTTTCGCTTGTATACCATTCTTTATTTACTATAAGTTTATTTAAATTAATACTACATGAACTAATCAATATTGGTATAAAGAATAATAGTATGAATTTCTTATTCATTTTTAGATAGTTAATTGCCTTTACCCTTGTTCTTATTCTTTTTTGTATCATCCTTTGATTTTTCCACTTTATAAACTTTATTACTTAGCTTCTTTAATTCTTTAATAGATAAAGTAATGTTTTGACCTATTTGTGTACCATAATATGTTAAGACATTTTCTTGTGTATATGTCATTTCAGAATGAAAGAACTATTTCCAATTCTCTCCTTTTTTATATCTAAGCCTGTAATTTGATTCTATTTCATCATCGTTTTACTGGTTTATATCTGGTTGTATTTTTAATTTTTGACTTTTATATAACTCATTCATTACCAGTGTTGTCCAAATTTTCGTACGCTTTAGTTTAGTTTTTACTTATACCGCGCTGGGCGTAATTTCATTATTTGTAAAGGAAAATTCAAATTTCATATCACCTTTTTTTCTAACGCTAAGCATTAGGATTTATCACCAAATTTAAACACTTTTTCTCTAATGCGTAATTTGGGTTTAAAGCAAATTTATCTCTTTTATTTGAACGCTTAGAAAATCCTATATAAGGAACTCCTTTAGGTTGCAGAAAGGCAGTCCATAGTACGAAAAGAATTAAAGGAATGTGTGTTTTTTAGGGTCTTTTCTGTTATCAAATACTCTAATTATCTCAATATATTTTAGTTCATCATGGTAGTAAATAGAGTTATGCTTTGACACAACACATTTTCTTATATGCCTTTTCTTATTTACAATAGGGAATAGCTTGGGATTGGATTCTATACGTTTAACAGAAGTATCGATATCATTATGAAAATCCGTTGCTACTTCTATATTCCAATTTTTAGCAGATAATTATTTATAGACAATACATCTTGTTGGGCGTCTTTAGACCAGATACTTTCAAGTCGCATTAGCAATAGAATTACGCAATTTTCTCATTACATCAGAATGCTTAATACCACCATTCTTTCTAATATCATCCATAGCATCTATGATACCTTTTTTTTGTTCTTCGGTAAGGGTGTCATCATTCCAATCATCGCTTTGTTCCTTTTTTAAGTCCCTTATTTTTTGAATGATTGTAACATCTTCAACGGCAGAAAGCCATTGAAGATGTTCTAATTTTTGATTTAAAATGGTTGCATCAACATTAACCATAGCTTTTATTTTGTAGTACAAATATAGTCAAAAAGCGCATTAAAATCTATGCTGTTTTCTAAATACTTAGACAGCACAGTGCGCTTTATAGATTTATGTAAAAAAAGTAGACCCACTATAGGTGGTGAGACTAAACAAGGTAAATTATAGCATAACATCTATATCTCCTCTTTATTTTCACTCAATACAAATTTATGCACTTTTTTTTTACTTTTTTATTTGGTTTTTATGATATCACCTTAGAACCTCTTTTAATAAAATCATCGTAAAAGTTGCTGTGTAGTAACGACTTAAAATGATTTGGATTTGCTTTTCTGTGCCTTTTTTGCTAATTTTGCTCTATAAATTAACATATCTCTAAAAAAAATTGCACCATGCAAGTTTTATTAGACAGCAAAATAGTATGAGACACGTTACTATATATACAACAGATAAGGACTACAGCCACTTCATAGAACTGGCTAAAAACCTACATTACGTTAAAAAAATTGAAACGGACGATGAGCCTACCAAGGAAGAAATTGTCAGTAATTTAAAAAGAGGTTTTGAGGAAATGGCTTTGATTAAAAAAGGAAAGTTAAAAACCACTTCTTTAAAAGACTTTTTGAATGAGTTATAACATTGAACTTACCGACAACTTTAAAAAGGAAGCTAAGAAACTCATTAAAAAATATGCTTCGCTTCGTACAGAAATTGCAGCGATTGGTAAGTAACTTGCCGAAAACCCAACTACTGGAACGCCTTTAGGTAATGATGTTTATAAAATACGCCTTGCCATTGCTTCTAAAAATAAAGGAAAATCTGGAGGTGCGAGGATTATCAAATTTGTAAAAATTATTGATGAAACAGTTTTCCTTCTTTCCATATACAACAAAGGCAAAAAAGACACTGTCTCTGACAAAGAAATTGAAGAACTTTTGAAAGGTTTTAACTACAACTTACAAACCGATGATAAAGGCAATATTGAATAAATCGAGTATTTTTTAGTTTTTTTGCAATCTTTTACAACTAAAAATGAGAAAACCATTTTCTTACATTCTCCTTTTTATACAACTTCCCATTTTCTAAATGCCTCTATTTCTATCTACCACTTTAGGGTTGGGTATTAAAATCAGATTCCTCATAAAACCTGACACCTGTAATCTTCTGCTCAGTTAAAATATCTTTTACTCGTTCCGATACGTAAAAAGAATCATCAAAATGTCCTATCCTAAATACGTCATAATCCCAAATATTAAATCCTTCCTTAAAATGATACCCATTCTTTGCTACTAATTTTAAGAAAATACTTTCAATGCAATTTTCCTTATACGCTTGTATTACCCCCTCTCTGTTTGCAGGCACTATTGTATCTAATTCCGTAATATCCCCCAATATATCTTCAACCAAAATAAAGTCACTCTTTTCGTAATCAATATGATGGGTCAAATCGCTATTGAAAAACATAAAATTATACCCAATTAATTCATCATCTATTATTTTAACAAATTGAATATCCTTAAGGTTATAATTGGATATTAAGTCAGAAAAATACTCCCGAATTATAATGCCATCCAGACTTACACCACTGATACTAAGTACATCCGTTATCTTGGCTTTTTTTTCTAAAGTCAATCGAATCCAATCAATAGAATCAAACGGATAACTTGAATACATATCTCGTTTTGCCATATCTATTGGAGGCATGTCAACATTTGCCTGAAATCCGTTCTCTGCACCCACAATTAACCTATAAATCTTCATACCTATTAAATTGCATTTTGCTCTGAAAATTGTTCATTCAAGATTTTTCCCAACACTTTCTTATACTTTATCTTTTTGCACAGTATTTTTTCTTAATTCTTTGCTTTAAATCCTTTTTACTCCCAATAATTTTACCATTTTTCTTAAGGGCAAATCTTGAAATATAATCTGAATATCCAAAATATGAATAATAATCTTTAAAGTCAAAGATAAGTGAGTATTCTTTACCTATTGTAATGGAGATCTCGACTTCCTTATTTCCACTTCCTTCAAATAGTAATTCATCCATCTTAAAAATGCCGTTTTCATATTTAATTCCTTTAAATATCTTATAAGTACTTGTAAAATATATACTTGTGTCAAAATCATAAAAAAAACTTTTGGGGTCAAATGAAGGAGTTAGGCGTAAATCAATGATAAGTGAATCACCCACTATTTCATAATTAATAATGGTATTATTAAAATTTTCTTCCAAAAGATTATAATCAATTGCCGAAAATATAAATATACTATCACACACTTTTATTAAGTAACTATCAGTTGCTTTTTGGGCATTTAATAATGATGGAATAAGCCCGATACAAGTAAAAATAATAAGAATAAATCTATTCATTATCAAGGATTAAGTAATAGATTAAATCCATTAAGTGCCACACGTACCTCTTTTGTAAATGGTATTATTTAAAGTTCAATTTCTTCTACAACTCATCATGGATAGTTTGAGACAACCCAAGTTTTTACCTATTTACTACGCTAAGATAGTAAGTTTTTTGTTTAGGAAGTAATGCAAGGAATAATGATTTTCCTTGACCGTGGTACTCCGTGTTGATTTCTCCGACTGCGGACAGTACAAACTTGTATTTTTTTGCAATTTTCTACAATAAAAAATGAGAAAACCTTTCCGACATTCTCCTTTCTATACAATTTTCTATTTTAAAAATACCTCTCTATTGCTAACAACCACTTTTTATATAATTATCGTAACATTTGCTTGGGAACTCTATTTGGTTAGTGCGGTGAGACTAAGGAGAACTGCACAAATAACATACTTTAATTTTTTTCCTTATTATTCTTCCTTCGTTTGTATAAACCATTAGTTCTAATTCACTACCATCCTTAAACATATTCTTATTTGAATTAAAAAACAAATCAAACGTTCTTCCCTCTGTTAACCATGCAAGTTCCATATCATGCATAGAATTATAAATATCTCTAAAGTCATCTAAGCATTTAATTATATGCTTAGATGAATCAATAATCCTATTACCTTTAATAATTTCCCTTTTGGGCAAATAAAGATTGTTGGTTACATCTGAAACTATAACCCCATCTTTTACAAGATACATTCTTATACTATCAATATATTCTATAGGACCATTACTAAAACTTTTTGTCACATCATTAGTATATTTAGTATGTTTTGCTGGTCTAATCTTAACATCAAAAAAAATACCAAAAAAACTAGAATCTATCTTTGAAGTAATACAATCATAATTAATATAAGTCTCTGTATAACAAACTTCTTCTATTATATAATTGATACCTTCAATTTCATAATTTAAAGGAATTTTATTATTGCAACAACCAATAAGTAAGGCGGATATCAAACTTAAAATTATAAACTTCATTTTTTATTTTTTATTTTTTTAAAGCCCACCAACCTTCTATGCCATCCTTAAAAGCTTTCAAGGTACCAGAATAACTTTCACTTTCCTTCTTCTGTGCGGCGGAACAAATTCATGGGCGTTCATTCATTTCAAAATTTGAAATACAAATACTAGGTTGATTAGGTGAATTTAAAATGTATTCACAAATAAGTTCTCGTTTACTAAATTTTTGATAAGCTAGTGCTTTGTCTATCTGCATTACATGAAAAATCCCAAAATTATTAATATTACTTAAAAGAAATTTTTTATCAACTTTGTAAAGTGTTATTTGAGAAGGGATGGCTTGAAGTTGAGGAATATTAGGTGAAATATTAAATAGTGTAAGATTATTAATAACAGTTTTCTTACATAAACCATTATCCAAAAACATTTTTTCTGCATTTATATTATCAACAAGACCTTCTATGCTTAAAACATCCAAAGATGAAAATAAATGCAAAGGTATTAGATAGTCTGCTTTAGGCGATTTAATAGATAATTTTAATTCTTGCAATCTTTTCAATGTTACTTTGTTTAGAAAGCCAAAAAATAATTCTCCTGAGCATTTCAAATCATATAGATATAATTGTTCTATATTTTGCAAAATAAATATATCTCCACAAATTCCAGAATCTAATGGTGCAACAACAACTAACTTGGCAAGGTTATTAAATTGTACAAATTCTGTATCTATTTTCTGCAAATAAGGAGCATTAATAAAAACATATTTGCAACTTTTGCACAAACTTTTAATAAATGATGGCAATCTTAAAATACTTGTATCATTAAGATGAAATTCTACTATTGAATCTTTATCTAAAGTATTTTTAATAAATTCATCTTCGGTCTGAAAATCGTAATAACTTATTTTGCCTTTATTTGTAACGCCTACCTTGTAAGTCGGATTATCATTTGGAAAAAGATTAAAGGTATATAAAGTAAAAATAATTGTACTGAATAAAAACTTAATAAAATGAATACTCATTTCTTACTAATTTTATAATTTAACGACAAGGATCTAAATTAAAAGCTGGGGGTTTTCTACTATATCGTATACTAAACGATTGTTAAGAGAAATTGGCTCATGCTGGTAATAGTGATACATTTTTAATTTTTAATTAATCATTCAAAATTAAAAAAGGAAGATTATTTAAGAGAACTCTTTTCTACCACATACGTATTAGACCACTTATCATGCCATCCATTATCAGACCAAAAAAAGGATAGACTTTCGAAAGGGACAATCCGACTTAGCGACCTAATCAAGATATTCAGCAACGGTGGCTTATTACCTTCTTCATCAACTAATCTGGTTTGGGTAATTAATTTTCCTATTGTTGTACCAAAAATACCTTCTAAGATAAAATAGTATAAAACCAGAAAAAATGCTGTTACTAACCTAAGACCTATTTTACTTGTAGGATCACTTTCATCTATAAAAGAAAGTTTGCCTCCCATTAATAAGTGAAATAAAAAATAAAAGACACTTAAGTCTATAATAAAGTTAATAAATCGCTTACCAACAGATGCCATTTGATGACTTGCATCATATTCCATTAATTCATCCATATAGTTTTTTTCAAAATTAGAAAATTGATTTTAAATATCCAAAGAAGGAAAACATTGTTTTTATGAAGGAAGATTCTACTTTTGCAAATGGAATTATATATACAGCATATCGAAGGCAAGGGTCGTGGTGTATTTTGCAGTGAAGACATCGACGTCGGCACCTTAATAGAAATCTGCCCTGTAATCGTGCTGCCAGAAAAGGATAGAATTTTAATCGATCAATCGGACTTATATAATTACTATTTCTTATGGGGCGATGAACATAAAGAAACTGCCATCGCCTTAGGATTTGGCTCAGTTTATAACCATTCCTACCAACCAAATGCGCGCTATGAAACCTATTATGAGGAACAGGTTATCCATTTTATCGCACATAAGTTTATTCCCGCAGATACAGAAATCACTATCAACTACAACCACGACCCTGACGACAAGGACGAACTTTGGTTCAATGTTCAAAAATGATGATATTTAGAAAAATTCAGTCAGAACCTGTCTTTTACATAGTTATTAACATCATTCAAACAACTCCTTGGCTATTTCTCTCCATTACAGCCTATATTTGACTGAAAATATGGTAATTATGAAAAATAGGCATTTTTCTTTCAAATATTTAATATTTTTCTTCATCCTCATCTCCATCGTTTCGTGCAAGAAAGATGAAGAAACCATCGGTACTGATACTGATGTCACTAAATTGTCTAACAACATTGCCCGAGAATGGATGGATTTGAATGCGGATTTAGTGAAAAAGACAAAAGGTTATGCCCCGCCAATAGCCGCAAGGACTTTCGGCTATGTAGGTTTGACCATGTATGAAGTTGCCGTACAAGGATATGATAAGAATTATTCACTGCAAGGTCAGCTCAATGGTCTCACTTCACTTCCTACTGCAAGTGGAGATTACAACTGGGCTTTAGTATTTAATGCGGCGGTAGCAGAAATTACTTATCAATTATTTGCGCCTACAGGAACGGAAGAGCATCTGGTTGCCATTGCCCAACTGAAGGAAAAAATAAAGAAAGAATACGCAGATGAAGACCCTTCTATCATTGAGCAGTCAGAAACCTATGGAAAAACACTTGCAGAGGCCATCTTCGAGTACTCCAAATCGGATGGTGGCTTCGAAGCACAACTGGATCCCTTTCAGCAACCGTTTACAATGCCTGTTGGAGACTCCATCTGGATTCCAACGGGAAGTACACTTAAACCTTTGTGTCCAAAATGGGGTACAAATAGAACATTTATTGCTTCAGATATAGACTTTGGCATAGCACCCGCACCAGTTCCATTTTCCACCGACCCCGCCTCTGCCATGTATCAACAAGCTAAGGCTGTATATAACCAAGATAGATACAATACTCAAGACCAAATAGATATCGCTAATTTTTGGGCGGATGATGCAGGAGCAACAGCAACGCCGCCAGGTCACTCTATATTAATTACCAGTCAATTATTGGTTGAAAAAAATGCCAACCTGCTACAATCAGCGGTCGCATTCGGACTAATGGGTATGGCGTTAAATGATGCATTTATTTGCTGCTGGAAAACCAAGTTCAACTACAATTTACTGAGACCTGTTACTTATATACAACGCTATATCGATCCTTCTTTCACTACCATACTTAACACACCACCTTTTCCTTCTTACACCTCGGGACATTCTTCACAGATGGGTGCTGCCATGGAAATATTTATTAAGCTTTTTGCCAAAAATACTGCCGGAGATTACTCCTTCGTAGATTTTACCAAACAAAGATATGGATTCACCGTCCGCTTCTTTGACAATTTCCACGAAATGGCAGATGAGTGCGCCAACTCCAGACTTTATGGCGGCATACACTATCCTATGGATAATACAACCGGCTTACAAATGGGTAGTCAGATTGGCAATAACCTGCTTAATACAGTAAATTATCCCAAAGTATTTTAATCTTTTGAATTGAATTTTCAACCTTCGAGGTTAAAACTCCGTACTTTTATACCATGGAAGATAATTACAGACATAAAGGCATGCGCAAACAGATGGTGGATGAACTTCGCCAGAAAGGTATTACGGATGAATCTGTCTTGAAAGCAATTGAAACGGTGCCTAGGCATCTTTTCCTGGACAAAGCTTTTTTGGAACGCGCTTATCAAAACAAACCTTTCCCCATTGGCAAAGGGCAAACGATTTCTCACCCCTTCACGGTGGCTTATCAATCAGAATTATTGCAAATTAAATCCGGTGAAAAAGTACTGGAAATAGGTACCGGCTCAGGCTATCAAGCATGTATCTTAGACTTGTTGGGTGCAAAAGTATATTCTATTGAAAGACACGAGGTACTCTTCCAGAAAAGCCGTGACCTCATTAAAAAGCTGGGATTCAATAAAATACGCTGTTTCTATGGTGATGGATTTGAAGGACTTCCGGGGTTTGCTCCTTTTGATAAAATCATCATTACCGCAGCGGCTCCTATAATCCCTGACAAGCTATTGCAACAACTTGCTATTGGCGGAAAAATGGTCATCCCTCTTGGAGAAGGAAATAAACAAAAGATGCTCCGCCTTACAAAAACAAGCGACCACGACTACGCTCACGAGGCTTTCGAAGATTTTCTATTTGTACCAATGCTACAAGGCACCGAAAAGTAATGTCGCCAACCCTCGAGGTTACATTTTTGCCAGCATATCTAAGATTTCTTGCTTGTCCATAAAGCCGTCCTTACTGAATTTCAATTCTTTGTGGTGATATACCCTTATTGCCGGAAGTGCGTTGATTTTCATGGCGTCAGCTAAGGTTCTGTTCTCGTCTAAATTGATTCTTAGGACTACTACATTTTCGCCTTTTTCCTTAGATATTTCTTCCAAGAATGGCTTCATCTTTTGGCAAGGGCCGCACCAAGTCGCATAAAAATCTACCAACACAATCTTATCCGTTTCCAGCTGTTGCTGAAATGCTGCTTCTGTCATTCCCTTAGCGGTGGATGTAACACCTTCTTCAGGCAACCCGGCAGCACTCCATTGAAGGATTCCTCCTTCCAAATTATATACTTCCACAAACCCATTCTCTTGAAGATACGCTGCCGCTGAGGCACTTCTACCTCCACTAAGGCAATATACAAAAACAGGTCGCTCCTTATCTAAGGTGGAAGATTCCTTCGCAAAATTCGGACTATTCCAATCAATATTTATGGCTCCTTTTATATGTCCTCCGGCAAATTCTTCCGGCGTTCGAACATCCATTATCTGTGCTGATGAGGTTAATTTTTCTGAAAATGCCTGTGCCGCTATAGTTTCATAGGTCGTATTGCGTTTACAATTTAACAACAACACTCCGCATAGCAAAATGATAAGAAAATGAAATTTACCGACCTGCATAATATCCGAGTTAATGATTAAAGTACAAATTTAGTCAATAATTTAGCGTTTCAAATGGGGGTTTAACATAATTTTATTGTGGTATGGTTTTCGATAGCAGATATTTTATATATTTTTACCACCACATTATTTGAATGACAAATATGAAAAGTATGAAAAGAATTATTGGTTTATCCTTAGTAATTGTTTTAGCAATTACCACTTTAACTTCTTGTCGCAAAGGTCCAGAAGATCCATTTTTCTCTTTCATAACGAGAAAAGGAAGACTGACAAATAACTGGACTGCCCAGTCGTATACAATAGGTGGCATTGACCAATTATATCATGTTACTAATGATTCTATTGACCATCCGGATTGTGGGAAACAATATATTTCTGACACCATGACGTCAGTATATTTTATAGACATTAAAAAAGATGGCACTTATAAAGCTAACCAAACATTTAATACCAAACAGCTTTCTACTGCGCCCGGCAGTCTATGTACCGATTTAAATTATAATACCAGCAAGGATAGTACATCCATTACTGATGGTTTCTGGAATTTCACGGGAAGTGTTGGCGATGTGAGCAATAGAGAGCAGCTTTTCCTTTTTGATGAAGAAACGCAAAGGGGTGTTATTTGGGACATTGTCGGATTAAGATCCGATGAGGTACACCTTAGCAGGAAGTATATTATTCCCGGTCAGTCAGAATTTACCTATGAAGATTTAGTTTTAGTACCGCGTTAAGACCTGCGGTTCATGACTTGTTTAATCATCATTTGAGTATCCCTTTCTTTAAGGGTTTCTCTTTTATCGAAAGATTTTTTTCCTCTGGCGAGGCAAATCTCAACCTTTGCATAGCCCCTGTCGTTAAAAAAAATGCGGTATGGAACAATTGTTAATCCTTTTTCTTTCACCTTTAATGCTAACTTTTTCAACTCTCGCTTATTTAGCAGTAATTTCCGCACACGCATGGGCTCATGGTTATAAATATTCCCATGTTTGTACTCGCCAATATGCAAGTTCTTTGCATACAACTCCCCTCTGAGAAAGTAGCAGAAACTATCCACCATGCTCACTTTCCCTTCACGTAGTGCTTTCACCTCCGTTCCCGTCAACATCAGCCCTGCATCAAAAGACTCTATCAATTCAAAATTGAACTTCGCCTTTCTATTCACCGTCTCTGGACTTAAGTTGGTATTTTTCTCTCTCGTTGCCACTTTTTCTTATTCTATTACAAAACTAACATAAATGGGTATATAAAAAGTTTCATCTGTGAAAAAAAACTTTGAATTCAGTAATGGCAAGAATTATTCAAACTATGCATTTGCAAAATTATAGGGCAACTGTAATACAACCCCTTTGTAAACCAAAATAATACCTAATAATCTGAGTCCAGCTTTAGGATGTCCAATTTCTTCAAAAAAATAGTTTATCTTTTGAGAAAAATGTTAAAATGCAATATTTATTATTATTACATAAAGTTTTTTTTGTTTATCTTAGTTTTGATTAAAATGGAAATGATAGATTTTTTTGTACTAAAATTAAAAGAACATGCAAATTTCAAATTTCAAAACATTTAATGATCAATTTATAGCTATTGATCCAAATGGTAGATTTTATGTGGAGGGAGTTATGCCAACAAGCAATGGAAATATTCTTATTAACAATTTGTCTCATGATTTTGTGACATTCCCACAAAACAGCGATCAATTGGAATTAGTTGGAGAAAACACATATAATAAGCTAAGACCATTTAGCTTTAATACAGATTCCATATTTGTAGAAAGTGAACTTGAACCTACCATAAAAATTGTTCCTTACTCAGTCTATTTTACTCGTGGAAATACATTAAGAAACCACAGATTAAATGCAGAAATTGTTCCTTTTTCAGGCAACTCTAATTTATATGTTGAGGTGGTCTTATTAGTAACATTGAGATTAAACCCTAATACTGTTGTAGATTTACCAATCATGTTTAATAGAACTACCAATACTTTTCAAATAGTTCAATTTAGAGAAAGTGGATCAGTCTTAATTGAAGATCTATCAGAATATTTTACGGAACAAGAGAGAGAGGGAATCAGATTCAAAATGCACATTCAAAATAATAGAATTCATATCAAAGGCATCAATAACCAATTTTTAACTTGTACAGGAGATAGAATTGTTGGAAACACTCAAAATGCCTTTGAATACGAGGCATTTGGTATTTATAGAGCATTAAAGCCTTTTTGCGATATTATTTACAATAATGATATGGTGTATCTAAAATCCAATAATAACCGTTACTGGGGTGTCCAAAATATTGAAGGTGAACTCCTTGTTGTAAATACAAACATAGAGCCAGAGACTATGTTTGTTATTGAATATATAGAAAATAGTACCGAACCTTTAGGACATGGAAGGGCAGTAAGGTTTGCAATCAGTGATTTTGGTGCTATGTTTGGCCAAACTTCTCTTTCAGGTTACCTTTACCTTAAATCGAATGGTCAGATCGGGGTTACACAAGATGGTAGTTTGGCAGCTTGTGTTTTTCAAATAAACTACTATAAATTGATGCGATTAGCCTATAATGGTGAAAGAGCAGATAATTATAGTTATGCTTCCATAGCTGGTGCTGATGTTTTAAATAGAGGGTATGGATTTGCACGTAATCAGGCATATATTTCTGTTGGGCCGCGAACAGGTATGTCTGCCTTGAGGTCTTATACCGAAAGACTAACAGATAGAGTGAGTAGGGCAAATATTGCAACAAATTATGGCTATGATAAGTTAATAGAGAGTCAGAATGTAGTTTCTCCTTTAGTTCCTGATTTTATTACAATTGAAGGATATATTCATAACCATCCCATCGAGGGAGGGATTCCACTAAGAAATTATTATAACATCAACCGTCGTGATTGGATGCTTACAGCCCTCCCAATAGATGAGGCTTCTTGTGCAAGTGCACAATATACATATAGCCATGTAGAGGGTTTTGGAATTTCAATAGATTATTGTACACAAAAAGAAACCATTACTAAATTACATCTTTTAGACTCAGTTCAAGATTTAGATTTTTATACCATTACTTGGGAATCGTTACTTAGAATTGCAAATAGTGTTGTATTAGATGAAGGTCAACGCGATATCCTTGATTCGGCAGTACTTGATATTAATCGAAATGATTTCGAAGAGAATCGTTCACTCTTATCCAATACAAGACAAAGACTTCAAATAAAGCCAATATGGTTACCTTCAGATTACCTGAATAACCCTGGAGAACCACGTCCAGTTCGAGCATTAGTGTTAAGTGGTGGCGGTGCTAAAGGGTGTTTTGAAGTAGGTGCTATAAAGAAATTATGGGACGATGGATATAGACCCGATATAATTTGTGGCGTATCTGTTGGCTCCATTAATGCAATTAAACTTGCCGAAATGCGCGATGATAGTGCAGACCGATTAGTAGCGTTGTGGCGTACTTTTACAAATGAGCGCAATAGAATATTTTATAATCAACATTACCTCAAAATTCTATTAAAATTATTAGATCAAGTAGGTGGTGCCGCAAAAGATACAGGTATATCAGCAGCTGTTGGAACTTTCTTAGCAGGTCCATTCGGTTTATTGGCAGGGGCTGGTATAGGAAATGAACTAAGTAATCTTGATGAAAAAGGCGCCAGATTTTTCAATTATGCTATAACCTTAATGAATTCTCTTCATTCTATGGATCCTTTAAGGCAACGTTTAGTTGAAGAAGTAAATCCTTCATTATTATATGCTGCAAGTGAAAGCGTGAAATTAAGACTATGTATGACAGATATAAAAACAGGTCAGTTTTATTCTGTTACTGGTCCAAATAGGAACTGGGGCGAAGCCAATGCAAGAATGGGGATGGTTGACGTTGAACCAGACCACCAGATTGGACATAATTGGTTAACCTATCCCATTTATGGTGCTCAGGGATATGCTATGGATTTAGTCAACGCAGTATATGCAAGCAGTGCTTTACCAGCATTCATGGAACCCATGCAATTAAAATTTAACGATATTCAAGTGGAAAGAATTGGTGACACCAACATAAGCAGATTGGTCGCTTCACTACCTGATGGGTTAGAAGAATTAATTCGTATCACAAGAAGGATAAGTGAAGGAGACAGCAATTTGACTGATGGTGATGCAAGTGAAATTTCAAGAATAATCAATCAATATTATCAACATGGCGAATCTTATGCAAATAAACTAAACAGATACAGTACAGATGGCATAAGAGGATTTGAGTCAACCAAAACACTAGCTTTTGATGGCGGTTTGCGAGATGTATTGCCGATTAGAACAGCTATGAGATTGGGTGCAACAGAAATTATTTGTATTACGGGTGATAGAATGCACAATTTTAATCATGTATATTCAGCAACAAGTAGAGTCCATTATGGTGGATTGACTAATCACGATTTTTCTGGTATAAACTTTTCCAATATCCCTTTAGTAAAACATATTTTAGGTCTACTTGGTATTTTTATCAACGAAATAGGTAGAACTGACATATTATTATCTCTTCAACAAGTTGAAGGAGCTAATTTTATAAAAAAAGCTATGGAATTGCTTCCAGATGATAGGAAGCAGGAGTTTATGAATTATATCAATAAAAATATTAATGAAATGGCAAAAAATAAATATAGAGCTTTTGGTGCAACTACTGCCTTAGGAGGTAATTTAGAACAGAATAACCCATACTCTACCTATGGCAATGTAAAGATTTCTTATATAGCACCTGATAGAGAAATCATTGATGCACTAGCATTTGAAAGTGGAGCTGCTGTAGAAGAAGGGATGCACTTAGGTTATGAAATGGCTAAAAATCCAATTGTTTTAACAAATGGTTTGTAAATAAAAAAATAATCTTACCACAAAATTATTTTTTTATTTAATAAACATTGTATCATTATAGCATTTTAGTAGATATTTAACGTGAATTCGGCCTGTAGAAAAACATGGTGTAAAAAAGTTTATCTCTGAAATAATTCTTGTAATATAAAAAGCATTACATGGATATAATATTAATGATGTTCGTGATTTACACCAAGCATAAATTTTAGGAGCTTTGCTTCATTACATGATTCCACCGATGTTCACGCTTGAGTAGACAGTTTTTATTCAATAAGCAAACCTCAATTAGCTTTAAACAATCAATAAGTTGTAGATTTGAATAAATTGAAGAATCAAAAAGTTATGGGGCAGTACTTTAAAATCGTTAACCTAACAAAGAAGTATTATATAAATTACGGCAATTTTGGTGAAAATGTAAAGTTCTCTGGAATCGGTAGTGGGTTACATTCTATTATATTATGTAGGCTGCTAACATCAGTTTCAGGACAGGACTCAACACTCAGTTCAAATCAAAATCAACTCCTTTCGTTAGGCAGTTGGATTGGCGATACGGTGGTTGTTTGCGGGGATGGGGATGATATTGGCAAATTTTCAATTAATGATGATAATTTATATTCAGCAGTCGAGCTAGACGATGGCTTTATAGATATAACTTATGAATCTTTCAGTTGGATTGCCTGTGATAAAACAATATTTGAAACGTTTATTCAAAATGGTTCTATTAAGGAAGCATTCATCCCATTCATTTATTATTCTATTTTCTCTTTGAAGAATGGAATTTTGGAACGCTATATGTTAGCGTATTTTGGGAAAGATTGGATTAAAAAGCTAACGATGTAAAATATAATCAGAACCCAACAATCTTCAACTCCGTCCGTCTATTGAGTGCTCTTCCTTCTTCGGTTGCATTGGTAGAAATGGGTTGGGTATCACCCATTCCTTTTGGTTTCATTCTATCGTTCGCAATCCCCTTTGAGGTGAGGTATGCTACCACCGCTTTTGCCCTATTCTCCGATAGGGTTTGGTTATATGATTTAGAACCTTGATTATCGGTATGTCCAATCAATTCCACTTTTAACGTAGGATTTTCCTTGAGTAGTTGTACCAATTTATCCAATTCTACATACGACTTCGGTTGCAGTTCATACTTATCTAAATCAAAGAAAACATTTCTTAGAATCGTTGTCCCACCAATTTCTATGGGACTTAAAGACACACTTAACTCATAGGGTTTGTCGACAAAATTCTCTTTAAAATTATAATTTTCGGAATAGAACAAGTATCCTTTTTTATTGATATTCAAAGCATAATCTTTACCTGCCGGCAATGTTGCCAAGAAAGAACCGTCCTTCAAAGTAATGCCATTCTGAATTGGTGTTTTTGTTTCAATGTCGATAAAACTGTAGTTAACATCTATCGGTTGGTTGGTTTTCTTATCCACCACTTTCGCTTTCACATAACTCACCTGATTCGGTCTGTCTATTTCCGGCAAATCAAAGCTATAAATGTCTAATTTTCCGAAACCGTCTTTCCTATCGCTGGCATAAAAGGCCTTTTTACCATTCAATGACACCATCAAGCTTCCGTCATGGCCACTGGTATTGATTGGATAACCCAAATTTCTTACGGCAGTCCATTTACCATTTATTTTTTTTGCCATAAATAAATCATGCCCGCCAAAACCGGGGTGACCATTTGAGGAGAAATATAAGGTTACTCCATCAGCATGTATGAAGGGAGATTGTTCATCTGCTGCGGTATTTATCTCTGGCCCTACATTCTCAGGTTTACTCCATTGATAATTGGCACCTAAAGTGGAAACCCATAAGTCTTTACCACCGTAACCTCCGGGACGGTCAGAGGTAAAGAATAGGTAACGCCCATCCGCAGAAAAACTCGGTTGGCTTTCCCAACTGGCAGAATTTATGGGTGACCCAATAAATTCGGCTTTGGACCATTCTTTGCCATTGCTAATTGAATACATAATATCACAACTCCCTAATCCATAAGGTCGGTTGCAGGCTGTAAAGAATAAAAACTTCCCATCTGCCGAAACGCCGTGTGCACCTTCATTATCTTTAGAATTCACCAATGTGGAGAGGCTTGTAGCTTTCTTCCAAGAAGAGGAGTCTTGTCGCTCTGCTACATATATATCTTCCTGACCATTTAGCAATCGAGTAAAAAACAAGAGATTCCCATCTGCAGTAAAATAAGGCAGATATTCACTATTTTCAGAATTCACACCATCACCGATATTTACCGGATTAAAAGGAAGTGGACTTTTAATGGCTACTTTTGCAAACTCACATGAATTTTTCATTTGCACATTCTTCGGTCTAGTTGCAGGGTTGATATCCGTAAAAGCGAGATACTTGTCAAAATACGGAATAGCTTCTTCATACTTCTGTTGATAAAAATAGGCTTCTCCAACATAGGAATAAATAAGTTTCGGCGCTTTAGGGTCGTTGCTTAGTATAAGTTTATATTGGGTAATGGCCTTTTCATAGTCCTTTTTATTAAAATAAATATCTCCTAACATCCAACGGGCGTTGGTATGCTTAGGGTCGATAGTCAGAACGGCATTCAATTCTTGGATGGCCATTTCTATTTCTCCCGTTCCATAATACCCTTTTGCTATTTCCATTTTTTTCTGGATTTTAGGATCGGTAGATTGCGCGCAGACCATACCTACGCCCAACATTATACAACATATGCAAAAGAAAATCCGCTTCATCCTATAAATATACGTTCAAAATTATGCCAAATTATATTCCGGTGTCAAAAAATTATGGAATACCCAAATACTTATGTGTTTGAATAGATAAACGCCATTCAGGATGAGCCTTTATAAAGTCAATAATCAACGGCTCCATTTCCGACCTTTTGCTCCATTCCGGCTGAAGCAGCAATTGGCATGATTTGCCAACTTTATCAACAAACCCTTCTGCCCAATTCAAGTCTGATTTATGATATACAATTACTTTCAACTCATTCGCCATCAACAAAGACTGGGAAAGGGGCGCTTTAAACTTCTTCGGGCTCACGCATATCCAATCCCAATGTCCGGTTATGGGATAAGCGCCTGAGGTTTCTAAATTCGTTTTTAGGTGATTTTCCTGCAAAGCCTTGGTTAGTGGCACCAAATCATACATACAAGGTTCTCCGCCTGTAACGACCACCAAATTCGCAGGATGTTCTTTTATGGCACGCACCAAATCACTATATAATACATGCTGTTCCTTCGTGGCTATCCAAGATTCCTTTACATCGCACCATACGCAACCTACATCACATCCTGCCAGACGAATAAAGTAGGCCGCCTTTCCGGCGAACATTCCTTCTCCCTGAAGGGTATAAAAATGCTCCATAACCGGAACAGCAAATGGTATATCGACGTCAATATTCATTGTGACAAAGGTAAGTATATTGAGGTTATCTATCCGTGTACTTAATGACTTTATTATTAATTGTTTGTAAAAGCATGCAAATTTTTCTTAACAAGATTGCATTATTCAGGGAAAACTCTTTTCTTGGAATAATAATTGTAAATTAAATAAAAAAAACAGTACATTGAGGTATCTATTATTATCTTTTTTATGGTTTATAACGTGGGCAGGGTTTGCACAGAAGCCTACTGATTATGCATATTTAAATGCGAAATATCCTGATGAGGACGGCGTATTTCTCAACAATAGCGAAAGTGCCGAAATCGTTTTCGAAGGAGATTCCCTCAAAATTATTAATGGGAACAGCTCTGAATTTTATCTAATCACGGAGGCTGGTGGTGGCTATGCTGAAAGAAATTTACCTTATTCTTCGTTTATATCACTTCAATCCGTCAACGCAGTTACGCTAGCGCCCAATGGTGAAAAATACAAAGAAGTAAAAGTTACCGACATAAGCGATATCAGCCGCATCAACGGCGGTATCTTTTATGACGATACACGTTATAAGAAAATCATGTTTCCTTCATTGCTTAAAGGTGCTATTGCAAAACTTGACTATACGCAAGTATATCATGAGCCGCGCTTTCTTCCTGCTTTTTACTTCAACAGCTACGCGCCTGTTTTAAAGGCACAGTTTAGCATCACCTTTCCAGATGAAGTGAAGCTTTCTTATAAATTCTTAGGGAAGAATACAGATAAAATAAAGTTCAGTTCTGTGAAGAGTAAGGGTAAAACTACCTACACCTTTACCGCTACAGATATGGAAGCGATGGAATTTGAAAGTAACTCCCCTCCTTCTGAGAACATTTACCCACATGTCGTATTTTTTATCAACGAAGTGCAACATAATGGGAAAAACTATACCTACCTGAAGGATGTGCAAAACCTGTATGATTGGTATTATTCTTTAACTGAACACGTCAACAAAAAGAAAGATGATAAGTTTCAGGAGTTGGTTAATAATATTACCGCTGGAAAGCAGAATGACAGAGAAAAGGTCAAGGCAATTTTCTACTGGGTGCAAGACAATATCAAATACATTGCTTTTGAAGCGGGTTTAGAAGGGTTTGTGCCTGCGGAGGCCACAACGGTTTGTAATAACAAATACGGTGATTGCAAGGGCATGGCCAGCATCATCTCTACCATGTGTAAGTATGCAGGTGTAGATGCGAAATTGGTATGGATAGGTTCACGGGATATCGGTTATAAATATAGTGAGGTACCCTCTCCACTTTGTGATAATCATATGATTGCAGCGTATAAAGACAATGGTCAATGGGTATTTTTGGATGCTACCTGTGATTATTTAATGTATGGAATGCCGACGGATATGATTCAAGGAAAAGAAGCCCTCATCAGTATTGACAAAGGTAAATACGAACTTGTTGAAGTTCCGGTTGTCGATAAAGACATGAGTAGAAAGTATTCCAATATCGCTGTTTCTATTGACAATGGCATATTAAATGGCAAAGCGAATACCGCTTACACCGGATATGAAAAAATCAACCAGATTTATCTATTGAGGAGCCAGCCGGAAAATAAATGGAAGGAACTCATGCAGGATGTATTGCAAACCGGCAATAATAAATTTGAAGTCACGGATTTCTCCATAACAGGTCGGGAAGCACGGGAAGACTCCTTACAAATAACTTTCGATTTCAACATTCCCAACTACGCCAAACAAGTAGATGACGAATGTTATGTGAATCTTCACTTAGATAAAATGGGTAAAGATTCAAAAATTGATGTCGATAAAAGAAAAACGGATATCGTCTTAGATAATAAGTACAGAAATATTGATGTAGTAAAACTGAGCGTTCCCTCCGGTTATTCTATTGATTATGTTCCTGAAAATATGCGTTTCGACGGAAAAAAATTCGGTTTCACTATTCAATACACAAAATCTGCCAATGATGTCTCCCTTACACGAGAAATATGGATGGATACTTTGCAAATCACCACAGAAGATTTTGCACAATATAATGAAATGATCAAAAAATTAAACTCGTGCTACTCGGATGTGGTAGTACTTAAAAAACAATAACACTTTCTCCTTACAATTTAAACAATCATGATGAATCTTATTTGCATTTTAAAAAAACATATTGCCACCGTACTTTTTATTGCATCTCTAATCAATACCGGTTTTGCACAAAATGAAGCTTTTGAATATCAGAAGTTTAAGTGGGAAGACAAACCCGAATTTAATATTACAGAGGAAGACAGAAAGTCTGATGCAACGCTGCTCAAGGATTATAGGGTGATAGAGTATTCTACTATTGGCAAAGAATTAAAAATCACGGAATTATTGTACAAGGTAATTCTTATCAACGAAGATAAGGCCGTTGAAGAATTCAACAAAATCTATATTCCGGATTATAATACGGAATTCGTCATAAAATTTAAGGCACGAACGATACAACCTGATGGCACAACTCAGCTGATTGACGACAATGAATTAAAATCTTTAGGAAATGTAGAAGACAAAGGTGACTATAAGATTGTCGCTTTGCAGGGTGTTAAAAAAGGATGTGTCATTGAGTATCAACTCGTAAGGCGTCTGAGCGTAGATTATTTCGGTCGTCAAACCTACCAATCAGAATATCCTGTAAAAGAAGCGCTATTCGAACTTGCCACTCCTTTAGAGTATAAGTTTGCAGCAAAGCTATACAACGATACCACGCCCATTATAAAAGATGCCGACGGCGATAAACTCATATATAAGGTGGAATTAAAAAACATTCCTGCCTTGTTTGAAGAAAAATATTCCAACTATACCGCCTACAGAAAACGGGTAGATTATAAACTTAATGAGGTGGTTGGAAATGGCGCCGTTTTAGATTGGCAGCGAGCCGTGGACTTCATTGTTGATGGAACGTATATTTTTACTTCTAAGGAAAAAAGTTTGGCGAAGTCATATTTAAAAAAACTAGATATTGACAATAAAACAGAATTACAAAAAATAAGGGCGATAGAAACCGCCGTTAAGAAAGACTTCCAGTATCAAGAAGAAAGTGGCGATATTTATACAGACCCAGAGAAGATTTTTAAATCAAAATATGCCAATGAAACAGGCTTCCGTAGATTGTTTGCTTTAATATTTACAGAAGCAGAAATAAAACATGAGTTAGTGGTGACCTCTAATCGATACAACCACGTGTTTGACAAAGAGATGGCTAATTTTGATTTTCTGGAGACATTCCTGTTCTACTTCCCATCTTCGAAAAAATACCTAATACCGGATAGTTATGGTGACCGCTTGGGAGACATTCCTACATCAGCATATGAAAACGATGCTTTATTCATCGCTCCTTATGCCTCCGGAAGTACATTTTATGGGTCTTACAAAATTAAACAAATACCAAAAACTCCGATGACCGATCAAGGAGATTTTATTGATGTGACCATTTCCTTTCCCGAAACTATGGAATATGCAGAAATCAATATGACCAGAACACTCAAAGGAAATAGTTCCGGAGGTATTCAGGCAATTTGGGATTTATTGGATGAGGATACTAAGAAGAACATATTCGATCAGTTCTTAAAGACAACCAGCGAAGACGCTGTCATCCTCTCTAAGGAAATAAAAAACACAGGTATTGAAAACATGTACAACAATAAACCATTGATAATCAATGGGAAAATACAAGAAAGTACGCTTTTGGAAAAAGCAGGAAAGAAATACATCTTAAACATCGGAGATATCATCGGCGAGCAAGCTGAAATGTATCAAGACGGTCCAAGACAGACAGATATCGATATCGACTTCCCGCACCGTTTAGATCGCGTAATAAAAGTAAATATTCCGGAAGGGTATCAGGTAAAAGGTTTGGAAGGCACCATCATTAATAAATACCAAACTGCCGACCCCAAAGAATCGAAGTATGGCTTTGAAAGCAAATACACGTTGGAAGGCAATGTACTGACTATATTTGTATATGAATATTATGATTTCATACATGCAAGCAAAGATGAAATAGAAGCCTTCAAAGGAGTTATCAATGCTTCTGCCGATTTCAACAAGGTGAAGTTGGTTCTGGAGCCTAAGTAAGCACATTCAATCGGTCATGGATACTTTCTTTGTGAGTTGCGAAGATTTAAAAGAATTCTTCAACATAAAGAAGAAAGGAAATTTAGTTGTTAGTGTAGTAAATTTACCACAATATCTTGGAATGGTTTTGCATATCGGAATCCAATTCGATGACGACACAAAAAAATATTTGCTTTGCTTAGAATGGATATCTTATGGCTTGGACTTTTATGGCGACACCATTCAGGAAGGCTATATTTATGAAATGAAAGATGTTGATCATTTGCTTACTTATTTATGGAGGCATTACCACATTTCTGTCAACGAAATCCCAAAAGCATTTAAATTTGACGCTGAAAAGCATCCTAAGTATTATGAAAATGAGGAAGAAAGACACCTATTTTCTGCCGCATGGGAAAAATTTAGCCGGGATTTTGCTAATGGCTATTTTCTTGACAAAAACTTGAAATTAGTATATTCATCTCATTAGCGCTTGCAGAGTTGAACCACACAATCAATCATAATGAACAGAAAAATCACTAAGCTTCCTTTCCAAAATTTAGGTAAGATTATTCTACATAACTAAATAGCACTTTATAAGTCAATTCACCATTATTTATATAATAAAATCTCCACTCTAAACGATTGAAGGTTATATTAAATTTTCGCTTATAATAATCAGCATAGGCAGTTTTCAAAACATCCATAGGATGTTGAAGAAGTTCAATATTTATGTTGAAGTATAACATCCTTATAATTTCCAAATGCTCCTTTTGAGATAGATTGTTGTAGTGGCAGCAAACATTCATTACCTTTCCACCTGTAATGAGATTGACATTTGTAGAATCGCTCATATTGCCTACTAATATTAAACAGCCGAATCTTTCAGGTAATTTTCCATATAAATCCCATCTTTGATTAAAAGGTGAAGCATTACTTACACTAAAACGATTGATGAAATGGCATAAATGAGTGATGGGTTTATATCTTAGTGACTTAGGATAATATGAAGAAAAATAAAGCGCCGATCCATTCTTTACGGTAATTATTAGCAGGATTAGTATTAACAAGGCTTTTGAAACGACATTACCTGTAGTTTTAATGGAAGGTATCTTTTGATATTTATGATTGTTGAAAGGAAAAAATAGGCTTGCAATAGCAAATGCATAAAAACCAAAATGCCAGAGGTTCAAGAAGATTAAAATGGAACAATGACAGGCTATCAAAAATAAAACTGCTAATAATTGGAATGTTTTACTACGAAAATATATCAAAAACAATATACCGACTATACATTCAGTTACTACCAAAGAAATACTCAAAACCCTGCTATTGATGATGCGAACATTCTGCCAGAAAAAATGTGCATTAAGTGGGTCTGCAGTAATCCTATTCAGAATATCTCCATTAAACCAAGCTTGGTCTGATTTAAGCAAGGCCGAGCATAGATAAATCATACCTATTTGAACTGAAATAACCCGCAGTGCAAATGATTGATGGCGTGTTGGATGTACATTTTTCTTTACAGCCCATACTTGATCAAGATTTAAAAAATTTGTTATTATCAAAACACACATACAATATATTCGTTCGGCACCTCCTGCAAGGAAACATCGCTGAAAAATATTCCAGAGCAAAAATGTAAGTATAATTCCCGCTATTCTAGCGTAAAATCCCACTATAAAACAGCCCAATAAGAAATATGTCAATACAAAAATAGAAATGGTCGCATCGGGGGTTTTAAAAAAATCAAAGATTGAAATCGCCTTGAAAGCTGAAAGTTTGTTAACAAGCGATTCGGAAATCAACCCATTCGAAAAAAAATATGTATTCACTCCCGGTAAGACGTAGACTGTCAAATGAAAACATATCGCCAAACCAAAGGCTATCCTAAATAATGCCAAATTCTTCGGCGAAACTTGAACAGAATATGTTAATGACATCACATAGGATTAATTGTTCTGATTTTATTATTGAAAGGGGTTTTCGATTTATTTTGATGCTTTATTAATGCATTTACAATGGCAATTTTGGTATGTTCCGGTTGGATAATATCATCAATTATGCCTGCTTTTTTCAAATCTTTTAAGGTTAGATTTTGCTGACTATCGTTTTTGAGCAAATTTTCAGAAGCTTTCTCACCCATAATACTTATGAATGCATTATTCCACGCCAAGAAAGTATCAGCACCTATTGCTTTAGAATTCATTATGGGGTTAGAACCACCGATTAAACGGCGCAAAACGACCGTAATTCTGATGGTAGTACAATGTGTCAATATTTGGGCAACTTTCCCGCTATAAGGAATTAACCCTAAATGTTCCTGCTCTATGCCAGGCATAATTCCGGGGCAATCTGCTAAAAAGAGAATGGGTATCTGATGTGCATCACAAATTTGTAAAAATCTAGCAAATTTTTTACAGCTTTTTACATCCAATGCCCCGCTCATCACCTTGGGTTGATTCGCAATAATTGCAATAGGGACGCCATTTATTTCTGCAAAAACAGTGAGTAAGTTTCTAGCAAATCCTGCATAACATTCTATCACTGAATCTATATCGACAATTTTATTAATTACCCGATGCATATCGTATCCTTGATGCGCCTCTTTAGGTATAATATTTTCGAAATCCACCACATCCTTCACTTCCGCTATATCTTTTTCTTTATTGCACTTCGCTAGAAATCTAATCAATCTAGCTGCCAATTGATAGCCGGCATCGAGGGTTGGAACAACATGACTGCAAAGGCCTGTTTTCTCATTGTGTACTTTTGTTGAACCGAGTTCCTTTCTGTCAAATTTTCTACCTAAGACGGCTTCTATGACTTTTGGTCCGGTTAAAAATACTTCCGAAACGTCTTCTACAAAAATAGCTACATCACTTAATGCCACCAAATAAGAACCAACTCCGGCATTTACACCCTCAACAATAGAAATAATGGGAATACATCCTGATGCTTTTGCAATGGCTTGGAGGCAATTAATAGCTCCTGCACCTGCATACATACCTTCTTGTAGCCGTGCCCCACCAGTATATAAGTTCATCAAAAGGGGCATTTTCTTTTGAATAGCGGTTTCAATTGCTAAAACAATTTGGCTGGCGTGCTTTACACCTACACTTCCTGCTTTATAGGATCTATCCTGAAAAACAAAAACGAAACTTACCTCTTTACCTTGTGCGATACCACAATATACACCATCAAACTGGTTGGTCAACGAACCTCCAATATCCTGCGCTACAGGTTGGTTTACAAAATACTGTAATGTCTCCAAATAATTCATGCTAATGAGTGCGTTTCAAGATTTTTCGCATATAATCTTTATGTACCAATCCGGAAAAGGTGAGGTGATGGGAGTCAATAACTGCCTGTCCGTCTTCATCAATTGCTCTTATAAATCGGTTATTATTAACACGTTTTGTATTACAAAAAGAAACATAAGAATAAGCAGCCATGGATGCCGCTTTTTCATATGCAACTTTTAATAAATCATTGGCCGGAACTACCTCGTTGACAAGCCCAATTTTATTCATATAATCAATAGGAAGTGGTTTGCATTCATAACAGATATACATCATCTCCACCCTGTTAACGAGGTGCTCAATAAGAATGCCTCCTAAACTGCAAGCTACTCCATTTTTTACTTCCGGCATCAAAAATTTAGCTCTGTTGCTAGCAATTCTATAATCTGCCAAGATAGCCATTTGGAAACCTAAACCTATAGCATGGTGATCAATTGCGGCAATCATCGGTTTAGAAAATCGCAATATTGCCTTGTACAATTCCAAAATCTTGTGTAACAGCCTATGTACGTGGTCATAATCAGTAAGCATGTCCACGATTTCAGAAAAATCTCCTCCAACACAGAAAGACCTGTCCATACCTCCGGTGAGGATGATACTTTTTACAGCTGGATTTTCATCAGCTCTCCGGAGTGCATCGAAAAGCAAATCCTGCATATAATCTCCAAAAGGATTCTGAGGTTTCTCATGCATAAAGGTTAGTGTCAGTACACCTTCTCTAAGTTCTTCAATAATCATTGCCCTAATATTTTTGTTGTTAACTAATTTTAATTTTACCGATGGATGTTCTTGTTAAATGCTGCGTGACGATAATTTCTCTGGGAATTTTATAGCTTGCTAAATGTTTTATACAATACTGTTTAAGCATGTGGATGTCAATTGCGGCATTGCATTCAATATATGCCACAATAGTTATAGTACCTCCTCTCTCCTCACCTTTAACCAAAACAGATGCGATATTTCCAAAAGAGTATATGCAATTCTCGATCTCTATTGGAAATACTTTATAACCTTGTATGTTAATAAAGGTAGATTTCCTGCCGATGATTATCAACCGATTATGCTCATCCAACTTAACAATATCACCGGAATATAACCAACCATCGATATATCTTTCTTTGGATAATTCAGGTTGCAAATAATATTCTTCCGTCATATAAGAAGACTTTACAATCAACTCACCAAATGAGGCATCCTTTCCGTTCTCATCAATGATTCTATAGTCAATTTGTGGGACGATACTACCTACCGTTCCCAGTCCGAGTGTGGGCATTTTATCTAAGCTCACGCCACCAATTTCGGACAAGCCATACCCTTGATTTAGATAAATCTTATATTTCCTGTAAAAATCTTTAGATAAGCTAATCATCAATGGTGCGCTACCGCATATAGCGTATTTCATTGCCGAAAAACCCTCAAATCCTTCATCAATATGCTCATAAATCTTTTGATAAAGGTATGGGACACCTGTCATAATACTGGGTCGAAAATCTAAGAGTTGTTGTCTTAACTCATTGATATTTAACATATCTGTGCTAGTTAGGATGAGTGTCGCCCCTACCAATAACGTCCCAAATGACATGAGGCATCCATGGTAATGAGTTATCGTCAAAGGACATAAAACCGTATCACTGCTTTTTACTTCCAAAAAACTATACCAAGCAAATAATGATATAATGAAATGGTCTTCAGTATATGCAAAAACCTTTGGCACACCGGTAGTACCCGAAGAAAAGAAGTACAACTTTGGCTTATTATCACTAACCTCACAAGGCTTTTTAATATATTCTTCAATACTGTAGCTTCCATTCTCATCAATCGCCATAAATACTTCTATGGGATATACGGACATTATCAGTTCGATCTCTTTTGCGGTACTTTTTGGTTCGGCGAGGAAAATTTCACAACCAAGCTCAAGGAGTGAAATCATCGAGAAAATAAGGTTCCGATCATTTTGTTTTGGATAAATCAATACTTTCTTACCATCTATTGAAAACGTCCGCAAAGTTTCTGAAGATGCATGTAGCGAATCTTTTAGTGCAGAACATGTTAATGTCCCGAATTTATCAACCAAAAATACCTTATCTTCTGTAAGGTGGGAATTTGATAATATCATATCTTTAATACTCATGCGGATATTTCCCTTTGTTGGTTAAAAATTTTATTCTTTAGTTGTAGAAAATATGCCTCAAACCAGGTATTTACTGAATAGGCGATTACTATGGTAATTGTCAAGTATAGTAGCAAGAGAAAAGACTCTATTAACAAATTGCTCTTCAATACTTTTAAAAGATTCAGCTTATAGATTGCCAACAGGAAGAGATGTAAGATAGGTAGATGAAGTAAATAAAATCCGTAAGATAATTTCCCCAAAAATACCATGGGACGCACCTCAAATTTTTTTGCGATGGAACGATTTTCTTTTACCAACTTAATGAGCAGAGCGCACCAGAAATTTACCAATACAATCATGTACGCAAATAGATAGTTGTTTGCTAACCAACCTTCTGCTATCTTTTTCCCATACGTGAGTGAAAAATATGACTCTCCCTGAAACAAATAAACATAGGCCATATTGGCTAAATATAGCACTACAATTAAACAACTTAAAATAACAAACCATCGCTTAATATTCTTAACAAATTTAAGTGGGAAAATCGCCATAACGGCACCAAAAGCAAAAGAATCCATCTGCGCAAATGGAATACGGACCAGATTTTGCACTATCCATGCCTTATCATTTGGATTTACATATATATAGTATTGATAAGAAACAACTCTAAAAATTACTGCAATTATAATCGAACCTATGACTAATTTCTGTAAGTTTTTAAATGAAATGAAAAAAACTATGAAGGGAAACACTAAATAAAATTGTTCTTCCATGGATAATGTCCACAAATGTGTAGACCAAAGTTTCGCACCATAATCCCAACCCATGAAGAAGTTGATAACACTCATGTAATTAAAAGTATAGGTGAAAAGATACCAACCGTGCTTTGCCACATCCTCTGCCATTTGAACTTCGGAATTTTTAGTAAAATAGTATAAACACAATGCTCCTAGAAGATAAGCATAGTATAAAGGAAATAAGCGGAATGCTCTTTTTATATAAAACCGGATGGCAAATTTTCCGAAAGAGTACTTTTGTTTCTCTTCGAGTAATGAAAGCGTTATAAGATATCCTGACATAACGAAAAACATTTGCATAAATTCCCATCCATGCGAAATAGTAATCCTTCCCGGCCAATGATACAATAAAATCATCACCGCACCTACGCCTCTCAACCCATCATATGCCTTTACATACTTCATCCGTTAGCATTCCTTCTCACTTGCAATTGTAATATTTTTCGCTTTCCTTTAAAGGCCGCTCTTCCATGCATGGTTTTGATATTATCAAACAATAATAAATCGCCCGACTCCCATGTATGATGATAGGTTAAGTCTTCAGATTCATAAATTTCCTCCATCACTTTATAATATTGGTCGGAAACAAGTTGGTCAGTTTTGGCGATACGAACCCTATAACTTGCTTGTTCCCATGCATCGTAATTCATTCCGGCACATAGATATTCTTTTGTATTTTCAAGGATTTTAACGCCATTAAACCAATACCACTTTTCTTCATTTTTCAAATAGTAATCTTTGTCGCATGGCATTAATTCGATACCATTATCGCGAATTAACCTCTTAATCTCTACTGGTGTGCGCCTCCACGCCTCTTCATTATTTGTTATGTATGTATTTCCACCTTCCTGCAAATCGAAGAAAGCACCATAAATAGCTACCAATCTTACATCTTCATTCATCAACAATCCATCCGTATGCAATGGCATTCTTCCTACTCCTTTAATAATACTCGTAGCTTCCTCTTTTCCATCCATTATCAACATATGCTCCTTAGTACGTTTTTCATTATCCACAAGCGCACCAAACCCAGATACGAAATCGATAACTTCATAAATAGAATTTTCTAAACCTTTAAATACAATAAATAAATGCCTTTCCAATAATTCCTCTATTTCAGCAATAGAGAACTTATTTAAATCCTTAACATCAGATATTAGGATACCATCACCGAACTTTGTAAGTGGAAATTCTCTCTTCATATTAAATTTTGTCACAAAATAAAAAAATGAATCAAGATAACACAATACAATTTTATGTTAAAATCGGAAAAAATAAAGCAATTCATTCGATATTCTGTAAACGTTGAACCACAAATATGCATCGGTCATTTATCCCAAAACCTTCATAATCCTATCCTCCACCACTTCTACCAGATGTTGCGGACGGTATTGACGCCATGGTATATCATTAAATTGTTCTCCTATTTGCAAGTAATAATGGATATTTTCTGTTCTCATCTCTTTGACAACATGGTCGCGAAAATTGATGCCAACCATCCAGCCACCCTCATCGATGATGTCTTCAAACCACTCTTCATAATAACAATTATCGGAAGCGTGAAAATTTAGGACGTTCTCTCCAATTAAAATAAATTTGCTGACACCTTCTTCAATTAACACATCAATGATATCTCTCTTCAAAAACATGATATCATTTTCAATAACATCATTCCACTCCCCCAAAAGTTCTATGATGGCATATTCCTTCTTATAGTCGGCCATCAGAATTTTGAGGTATAGCGTGTTGCTACCAAAAAAATCCCACTGCGGATGTATATAAAAATTGTAAATCGTCTCCGAATATTCAAACTCACTGTATTCTTTTCCATGGTATGGAGACTTGCTATCATCTTCCGTTCGGTATAAATGTCGCCAGTTATAGAATGGTTCAATATGCTGCATATTACAAGGGATTTTGAAGTAAGTAATGGCCCAACTCCTGAATAGGTTTTTGCACAAATCTTCCCACCGTACATCCAAATGCGCTCGCTACCGATGCCAGTTCTTCCCGAAAATTAATGGCAATAGAACCAACAAAATGCACAGGTACGTCCTTATGCCGCTCAAAACATGCTACATGAACGGCAAAAAACGCTGCAAAGCCTTCCTTCAAAAGCTGTTGCGTATACGCGTGCGACCTATGTTCTGACAACAACACGGCAAATGAAGCTAGAAAGCGATTGGGACTTTCTTCATTATAGACTCTTTTAAGCAAAACCTCTTCATCACTTTCGAACCTTTCCTTCCACGAATGAAGCAACACTTCAGGTAGCTGATGATAAAAATAATCTTTTAGCAGTTGCTTGCCAAAATACACGCCACCCGCTTCATCTCCTAAAACATATCCCAAAGAAAGCACTTTTTTATGGTGCTTTTCGCCATCAAAATATACCGAATTTGAACCTGTACCAATAATACAAGCAATGCCGGGCTTCCCTTGGCAAAGAGCAATGACGGCGGCATCCAGATCATGGCGCACATGTATCTGCGACAATGGAAAGTGTACACGCAAAGCATTTTCAACCTTAAGATTTCGTTCAGGATGCGAACATCCGGCACCGAAGAAATAGACAGCCTCTATTTTTTCACCCATTTGCGTTAAAGCTTCATTATAACCAATATGCTCAGAAATAAATGCTTCTGCATGTATCATTGGATTAAAACCAATGGTACTAAAGCTAAACTGTTGTTGTTTATCCAATGCCAACCAATCCGTCTTTGTACTGCCACTATCTGCTACCAATATCATGTTTCAAAAATAACTTTATTCGAGAAATATTCAACCTCGGAGGTTGGATTAAATTATCCAACCTCCGAGGTTGATACAAAAAAAAATGCTACTTTCGCCCTAAAAAATGGCAACTTCTAAAACAGCATTGATCGCAGGTGCAACCGGGCTAGTAGGTTCTTATTGCCTTGACCTTCTTTTAAATGATAACTATTACGAAAAAGTCATCGTCATCACACGTAGAAGCACCGGAAAAACACATAGGAAAATGAAAGAAGTCCTCGTCGACTTCGACCATCTTGAAAATTATAGCAACGAATTAGTAGCAGACCATATCTTTTGCTGCTTAGGTACCACCATAAAAACTGCAGGTTCGAAAGAAAAATTCGTTTCAGTAGATAAAAACTATCCTGTTAGCCTTGCCAAAGTCTGTCGAGCAACAGGCGCTACCGAGTTCTTAGTCATCTCTGCCATGGGTGCCGACAGACATTCGTGGATTTTTTACAATAAGGTAAAAGGAGCTATGCAGGAAGAAATATTAAAAATCGGCTACCCTTCCGTACACATTGTACAACCGTCTTTAATCATGGGTGAGCGCAGCGAAAAAAGAAACGGCGAAAAAATGGCGCAAGTCTTCTTTGAAAATATGGGTTTCCTCTTCCGTGGTCCATTTAAAAAATATGCCGGAATAGAGGCAAAAACCATCGCCGCCGCAATGGTGTATTATGCCAAAGAAGGTACAAAAGGCACGCATATACACACCTCCGATCAGCTACAACAGGTTTGGGATGATTTTTATGCAAAATAGAACCACCAGCATTTAATTGCCATAACTCGTTCATTTTCCCTTCCCTGCTTGTATTTATTTTCTTACCTTAGCGAAAACAATTCTTTATGCCAAAGATTCTAATAATCGACGACGAACGCGCCATCAGAAGAACCCTCAAAGAAATCCTTGAATATGAAAAATTTGAGATTCAAGAGGCCGAAGATGGCGAACAAGGAATCGATATGATTGCAAAAAATGACTACGATGTTGTTATTTGTGATATCAAAATGCCTAAAAAAGATGGCATAGAAGTATTGGAAGCCGTTGGTCAGATGGGAAAATACGTCCCTTTGGTGATGCTCTCCGGACACGGCAATATCGAAACCGCCGTTGAGGCCGTTAAAAAAGGTGCTTTTGACTTTATTCCCAAACCGCCAGATTTAAATCGCTTGCTGATCACTATCCGCAATGCGATGGATAAATCTACCCTCATCACCGAGACAAAAGTACTTAAAAGAAAGGTGGCCAAAACAACAGAAATCATCGGCAAATCTGAGCCTATAACCAAAATTCTAAACGATATCGAAAAAGTTGCACCCACAGAAGCTCGGGTGCTCATCACCGGAGAAAATGGCTCGGGAAAAGAATTGGTAGCCCGTTGGCTGCATGAAAAAAGTAACCGCGCCAATGGCCCATTGGTAGAAGTAAACTGCGCCGCCATACCATCAGAACTCATTGAAAGCGAACTCTTCGGGCATGAGAAGGGCGCTTTCACCTCCGCCATAAAACAGCGCATTGGAAAGTTTGAAGAAGCAAATGGCGGCACATTATTCTTAGATGAAATCGGCGATATGAGCCTGTCCGCACAAGCGAAAGTATTGCGTGCATTACAAGAAAATAAAATCACCCGTGTGGGTGGCGAAAAAGAAATAAAAGTAGATGTCCGTGTAGTAGCTGCTACCAATAAAGACCTCCTCAAAGAAACCGAAGCCGGTAGGTTCCGCATGGACCTCTACCATAGATTGGGTGTCATACTCATACATGTACCGTCCCTCAATGAACGAAAATCGGATATTCCCCTATTGTGCGATTATTTCCTAGACAATATTTGTGGTGAATATGGCATGGCAAGAAAAGAAATCAGCCCAGAAGGATTAGAACTTCTCCAGAAAAGAAACTGGACAGGCAATATCCGCGAATTACGCAATATCGTAGAAAGATTGGTCATCATGTCCGGCAGCACCATCACCTACGATGATGTAGATAGATATTGCAGTGTTGGCGGACAAAAAAATGTTGCGAATGATCCCAATTTTGACAACTTCAACGATTTGCAACAGTTTTCTGATTATATGAAGAAAAGTTTCATAGAAAGCAAACTCGAAAGAACAGGTTGGAGCGTCTCCAAAGCTTCCGAACTCTTAGGCATCAACAAAGACGAACTTCAAAAACAAATGGAAGATTTCGGATTGGTAAGGAGATAAAGGGTTCACGGTTCTCAGTTCACAGTTCACGGACGTTCACGGAAATTTGGGGATTTGGGAATGTGAGGATTTGAAGATGTGAGGATTTGGAGATGTGAGAATTGTTCACAGGCGTTTACAGAAATGTCGCATTACGCAATACGAATATCGCTGTACTAAAAAAGGTTCACAGTTCACGGACTTTTGGTATGTGAGGATTTGGAAATTTGGAGATGTGAGAATTGTTCACAGGCGTTTACAGAAATGTCGCATTACGCTATACGAATATCGCTGGACTAACTAGATTCTCGGACATTTGGGAATGTGAGGATTTGGAGATGTGAGAATTGTTCACAGGCGTTTACAAAAATGTCGCATTACGCAATACGCACATCGCTGTACTAACTAGGGGGATGTAGAAATCTGCGTGAACTTTGTGAAAAATCTTGGCGTACTTAGTGGTTAAGGAATATCACAAAGTTATCACAAGACGCACTACGCACATCGCTGTACTAATTACTTATTCTTCGCCGATTCCTTGGAGTATTTCCACAAGTAAAAATAGTGCATGGCATAGGCTTCAAAGATATTGATTGCTTTCGCACCGCCCAAATACTTCGCCTCTATAAATGCCTTGCTCGTTTTTTCTAAAAGCTGTGCCGCCACATACGTTTCTTCTATATTTGCACCCAAACATATAGACATTCCATTGTCCATCACCGCAGCAAAGCGTCCATTCAAGGCTGCCTTAGCTTTAATAATATTCTTCTGTACATCATCACCCAATGTAACAAACCTGACAGTAGGTCCCAGCAACTGTGCCTGATCATCCAATATCGGCGGCACTACCGCTCGAACCTGCCCTGCATATTCCTGCTTGGTAAAAAAAACCGTCTGTATTTGTTTCCTAGAAGCAAAAATCTTTCTTGCCAACTCCACTTCAAATTCCTTCTGCTGAATACCTATATCAATCACCTGTGGCAACTTAAACGGTGCTGATATTGCCACTGCCGAATGTTCGTTCATCTTTTGAATGATGGTCACCACCTCCACCTTACCCCAACTCTTGTACCCTTCGGCAACGCCGTTAAAATATTCCTCCACACCCGTCAAATCGGTTGCCAATACTTTTGCTATCATGCCGCCGTACTTTTTAGGTGTTGCAAATATTTTTCACAAGCATCTTCCAATGTTCGACACACCAAAAATGCATCTTCCAGAGATTTCCCACAACACACCACTCCATGATTCGCCATCAATGCCGCGTGCGTAACACCTACAGCCTTTGCCGTTTCTACGGTTATCTTCTTCGTATTCGGCAACGCATAGGGTGCAGCCTTAATGATGGCGCCACCTAAAATTTGGCGGTGTTGCTCCTCTAATACGACAACATCTTTTTGCGCCGCCGCAATAATCGAAGCATACATCTGGTGGGTATGGATAACGGCCGACACCTCAGCCCTGGTTTTATACAACTCGCAGTGCAACTTCAACTCTGATGAAGGTTTGATACTTCCCTCGTATTTCAACGTATAAATATCTACCAATACCATATCATACGGCGTCAACTCATCATACTTTCTACCACTCGGCGTTATCACCATCCTGCGGTCATCCACCTTAACACTTACATTTCCCCAAGTGCGTGCCACCAATCCCTCCTTCAACAATTGTCTTCCGGCATTGCAAACGATTTCTTTTGCTTCGTCAATTCCCATTCTATACATTTAAACTATTCAAATTTAACATTCAACATTTATAACTTATCATTCAATCAAATGGCGCCCGGGCGTGTGTTCCGTTTGTACTCCTCCCTCGCTACCGCTCACTGCGGGGTACCACTTCACCCACTGGCGCAAAACATCTTACTATTATAAAACATTCATTCACAACAAAATTCGCATCTTATGAATCCAAAACACTATTCATTTATAGCAAACTTCTCTCCATTCACTTCCAAATAGAGATGCTTCAACGAATGATACAATTTCTTATACGTCTGGTAATTATCATCATAAATCTTCCTATCTTTTAATGTAGGTTGGAACCTTTGTTTGATAGTGATAATCTGATGAATATCAGAGAATTTTTCGATGGTACCACTGCCAATCATCGCACATATTGCCACACCTAAAGCGCCAGCCATTTTTGGCTCGCTGGCTACCAATACCTCTCTACCGGTGATATTGGCAATAATTTGCATCCATGTATCATTATGGGTGCCACCACCTGTTGCCTTTATCTGTGTGACCCTAAAGCCAAAATCCTTTTCCATATTCTCCAGTGCCCACCGCAGATTATATGCAATACCTTCGAAATGCGCCCGAACGATATGTCCCCTTGTATGGTCATGCGTCATATTAAATACCGTAGAACGGGTAGTAGTGGTACTTACGGGACAACGCTCCCCTAAAAACCAAGGCGTAACAATCAACTGGTCGCAGCCGGGTGGTGCAGATTTTGCTTCTTCTTCGATATAAGCAAACAATTCCTTTTCTGTCATTTGTTGCTTTTCGGTTGGATAAAATGTCTTTATCAGCCAATCCGTATTAGCCCCCGCCGACTCTGTTATGCCTACCACTAAATTTTGTTCCGGATTGGCACTCTGCAAACACACCGCCCCGTTCTTAAATTTTGGAGATTTCGCTGTTGAAATACCTACCCATGCCGAAGTACCCGTATATATATGTGCTTCTCCCTCACCAATAGCAGTCGTTCCTACCGCAGCACTCTGTGTGTCGTCACAGCCACCATACACTGCAATACCCGGTATCAAACCCATTTCCTGTGCTGCTGTTTCCGTCAGCCCACCCACCAAATCTGTAGACTTTACTAAATCCGGCAATTTCTCTGTTCCAATTCCCGTTAATTTAAAGAAAATTCGCTCCCAATCTTTCTTTTTAAGATCAAAAGCATAAGAACATGCACCCGACCATTCTGCTACCATCTTTCCGGTGCATTTATATTTCATGTAGCCATTGACATCTAAGAACTTGTACGTTTTATCAAATATCTCCGGCTTCACTTCTTTCAGCCACATCAACTTAGGAATAACATCCTTACCAGTTATCTCAATGCCAACAATTGCCTTGAAGACGCTTTTACCCAAAAATTTATTCATCGCCTTTTTAGCCTGTGTCTCAGCACGCCCATCCACCCAAGTAATATTGGGGTATAAAACTTCTCCATCCTGCGTAACAGGAATAATACCCATCGCCTGCGTAGAAAAGATAATACCTTTGATTTGATGAAGATCGACTTTTGTTTCTTCCACCATTCTTCTGGTAGTAACACAAACAGCCGACCAATAATCAGAAGGAATTTGTTCTACCCATCCGGGATGTGGCATATATAACGGATATTCACCAATGGCACTAGCCAGAATATTTCCTTTTTCATCTACCAAAACAGCCTTTACACTGCTGGTTCCCATATCATATGCCAAAAAATACGGCATTACTTAGGCTTCTTTATGTTCTTAAATACACGTTCAAACTTATTCAAGGCCTCGTCAACGACCTCATCTGTATCTGCCATGCTGGTATATAGCCTGCTTCCGGCAAGCGTTACAATGCCCTCTGCCATAAAGGCTGCACCCATTTCCTCCATTAGCTTCTTGCGTTGATCAATTTCTTTTAAAACATTCTTGATATTCAAGAAATTAATCTTTACAAATAATGTCCCGGCGGTTTCTAAATGGCAGATAGAACCCTGATTATAGGCGATATATGGCAAAGCATATTTGTCAATCAACTCGTTCAGCCCTTTTGTTATTCTATCTCCGGCTCTTCCTGCTTTTGCGCAGGCATCCGTGCGCTCAATCTCCATCAAGGTATGATATCCGGCACAACAACTCAAAGGATTTGCCGCCATAGTTCCTCCAACTTTCACTTTCTTGCCCCCTTGTAATCCGGCAGCTAAGCCTTCCATATACTCTTTCTTTCCTCCGATACCTCCGGCAGAAGGATAACCTCCCGCTACCACTTTCCCGAAGATTGTTAAATCGGGCGTGACGCCTAAATACCCTTGCGCACCACTCATGCCGACACGAAAAGCAGTGACTACCTCGTCAAAAATCAATAAGGCACCGTGCTTATCACAAAGCTCCCGTACTTGTTTCGTATATTCCTTGTATAAGGGATATGTGCCACTCTCTGGTCCCAAAGGCTCCAGTATTACTGCTGCCGTACCACCTAATACCTTGTTGGCAATCAACCGCATCTCCAATGCATTAATGTCATTAGGAGGAACGGATTGCGTGTGCATCGTCATTCCCATCGGAATTCCTTTGGCGTCAAAACGCCATGTACCCGGGATTCGCAAACTATATACCATTTGATCACTCCAACCATGGTAGGCACCACCCATTTTTATAATCTTATCCTTGCCCGTCACCAGCCTTGCCAATCGCAATGCTGCCATCACACCTTCCGTACCACTTCCTAACATACGAAACATATCCACAGAAGGAATATGCTTACAGATAACTTCGGCAAGCTTCAGTTCATACTCATGAAAAAGTCCGGTGGAAGGTCCACAGGTTTCGATAAGTTCAACACATTTCTTTCTAACATATTCATAGTTACTACCCAAGACGGTAGGTCCTCCCGCTTGAAGGAAGTCTATATATTTATTCCCATCAATATCGTAAAGATAAGCTCCTTCAGCCTTGCTAAAGGCCACTGGAAACGGATAGTTGAAAGCAAGATTGTGTTGTACACCTCCCGGTATATACTTACATGCCTCGGCGGTCATTTTTTTTGATTGAGCACAATGCTCATCAAAATATTGAAGATATCCTTTCATAGCCTCCTCTTCAACATGCCACAAAGGTTGCGCAACTAACTTACTAAGTTTCTGATATATAGGTTTTATATCATGGTATTCGGTGATAGAAAATTCAGATTCACTCATTATTTTTGGTTATATTCTATGCAAAAATAAAGAATTTATCATTACAATTGTCCATCACATATATTTTGTATCTGAATTTACAATTTTATATTATGCTAAACCTTTGCCGAATAAATAGCATTTTTGGTTTGAAACTTTAGGATTACCGCAACACTTTAAAAGTAGCACCCTCAATGGCGAGATCGCTGTTGGGGAAGATTTGCCTGACCTCCTCTAAGAGGAAGTTTAATTCGATATATTTTGAAGAAAAGTGCCCCACGATTAGGTGTTTTACACCTGCCATTTCCGCCAATATGGCTGCTTGTCCGGTAGTAGAATGATAAGTATCGTTCGCACGCTTCTCTGCATCATTCATGAAAGTAGCTTCGTGGTACAATAAATCCACGCCATCTATAATAGACCTTAGTTCAGGAAGGAATTTAGTATCACTACAGAAAGCATAGCGGCGCGGTGGATAAGGTGGCAATGTCAATGAATCATTCTTAAAAAAACTTCCATCGCTTAATGTAACATCACGACCTTCCTTCAAATCAATGAAATCCTTAGGCAATAGTGTAAGCCCTTTTGTCTTTTCTCCATTGATGCGTCTCTGAGTACTTTTTTCGACAAACAAAAAACCTGTTGTTGGAATGCGATGCTGTAATGGAAAGCTATGTATTTCAACATCTGCATCTGAAAACAACAATTCCTGGTGATTATCTTGTGTTTTAACAAATAGCAGCGGATAATTTAATTGCGTTCCACCTGCCTTTAACTGCAATTGTATGATTTCTTCTAAAAGTGGTGGACCATAAATCGTTAGGGGCTCGAGTCGTTGTAGCAATTGAAACGTAGTAATAACGCCAATCAACCCGTAATAATGATCGCCGTGCAAGTGACTGATGAAGATATGATTGATCTTGAAGCGTTTTACCTTAAAATCATTCATTCTCATCTGCGTTCCTTCGCCGCAGTCTACCAAAAAATACTTATCATGGATATTTACCAACTGTGATGTAGGATGCCTTCCATGTTGTGCAACTGCAGAATTGCTACCCAGTATTTTTACTTCGAATGTCAATGATTATTTTTTGAGTTCTCTTTCGAGCTCCTCCATTTTTACGTAATCCTCGCCTTCACTCACTGTTGGCACTACGCTCAGGATTCCATCCAATTGAGATATTTTAATTAACTTTTTTACGTTGTCATGCAGTCCTGTGAGCACAAAAGAACCATCCGCATCCTTGCAGACGCGATTTCCTACCAAAATGGCACTCAACCCGGATGAGTCTACATACTCCACTTCTTCAAGGTTTAGGATGATATTCTTGTATCCTTCAGCATTAAAAAATAAAAACTCAGATTTCAATTTAGGGGCCGTTAGTGAGTTTAATCTATTTTCTTGCAATTCAAGAATTACCGTATTATCGTATTTTTCTACTGAGAATTTCATTTTACCAAATTTTTGTCAAACATACGAAAAATGTTGATATTATTTAACCTCGAGGGTTGAAAAGTGAAAATCGTTATAGTCTTTCAAATCATTGAACCATAATGGTACCAACCTCGAGGGTTGCTGCCAAAACGAACTATACGGATAATCTCTAAAGTCCCGTATCAGCCCATGCTTTTCCGGATTTCTGTGTATATACCGTATCGTTTCAAGAAAATAACTTTCCTCAGTAATCAGTTTCCGCTTAAACCTTTCCGACAATAGTTTCCCGATTCGGTCATACTTTATATTGATATATTTTGAGTATGAATTAAAGCAATTGGAAAAACTCTGCGACACACAATGAAGAATACTAAATTTTTCAATCTTTGCCCCATAATATTTAATCAGTTCATTATCAGTATGTATATAGATCAAAAAGTGAAAGTGATTAGGTAATAAACAATAGGCATAGGTCGTCGCTATGGGATCGATGTACTTTTTCCATGTTGCTAAAAATCTGTCATAATCTTCTCTTTTAAGAAAGATGTTTTCTTTGTTATTACCCCTGTTATAAACATGGTAAAATTGTTCCGGCTGTAAAAATGTTGTTTGTACCATAATAATTTTGTTTACTTACTTATATAGATACAAATCCAGATAAAATTCCACAAAAAAATCAACCTCCGAGGTTACTTTTTTTTCATTTTATATAAAACATGTTGATTTTCAATAAATTAAAATTTGACTGATAAAAAAATGCCTACATCGAAGGTCAACCCTCGAGGTAGATTAAAAAATCAACCTCCGAGGTCAACAAATCAGGTAATTTGCTATTTTTGACGATTATTTTTATTACTATGACTTCAATAAAATTTGGAACCGACGGCTGGCGTGCTATCATCGCCCAAGATTTTACTACTGATAATGTTGCCCGTGTAGCAAGTGCTACGGCACAATGGCTTAAAAATGAGCAACTTCCTTTATCCGTCGTCATTGGTCATGATTGCAGATTCGGTGGCGAACTCTTTGCCGAAACAACTGCTCGAATCATGGCGGATGCCGGAATAAAAGTATACCTCGCCAAAGGTATCGTCAGTACGCCTATGATTTCTTTAGGTGCTAACAAATTAAATACGGGATGTGGCGTCGTCATAACGGCGAGTCATAACCCCCCATCCTATAATGGCTACAAGCTAAAATCTCCTTATGGCGGCCCTACTATCCCGTCAGAAATTGCTAAAGTAGAAAGTATTATTCCAAATACCGTTCCGATTGCTACGTCTTCAATTGAGCAACTATTAAAGAATAATATGCTCGAGTACGTTGATTTGGAAACCATGTATTTTGATCATGTGGAAGCCTCTTTCGACATGGAAAAAATCAGAAACTGTGGAATGGTATTCGCCTATGATGCCATGTATGGTGCCGGACAAAAAATCGTCAAAAGACTCATCCCCAACATTGTTCACTTACACTGCGATGAGAATCCTTCATTCAAGGGACAAGCACCGGAACCGTTACACAAAAATTTGCTTGAATTCTCCAAATTAATACAACATGCAACCGATATTGACTTTGGTTTTGCAAATGATGGCGATGCCGATAGAATTGGCGCCTACGACTCTAAAGGCAAATTTGTCGACTCACATCACGTCATCCTTTTGTTGATACATTATTTATACAAGTATAAAGGCATGCGTGGCAAAGTTGTCATCGCATTTTCGGTTTCTTCTAAGGTAAAAAAACTATGTGAAGCCTATGGCTTAGAATGTCAGGTGACTAAAATAGGATTCAAGTATATCTGCGAGATCATGGTGAATGAAGATGTACTGTTGGGTGGCGAAGAATCCGGTGGCATCGCCATTAAAGGTCATATCCCTGAGCGCGATGGTGTTTGGAATGCGCTGACACTCATAGAATTTATGGCAAAAACGGGCAAATCCCTAGAAGAATTAATTCAGGAAGTATATGATGTGATCGGGCCCTTCGACTATGACAGATATGATGTTCATGTTGAGGATGCGCTAAAAAATCAAATCATGGAAAATTGTGCCAACGATGTATATACTACCTTTGGAGACTTCAAAGTACAGTCTGTAGAGAAAATTGATGGTTACAAATTCCATTTAGATGAAAACTCTTGGGTGATGTTGCGCGCCAGTGGTACAGAACCGGTTCTCCGCATTTATAGCGAAAGTGAAGATTATGCGAAAGTAATCCGTATTTTAGATACCGTGAAAAGAGAATTAATAGACAACGCCTAAACATTATATCTTGCACCAGCTAATACTAAAGAACATTATCAAGAAATTCCCCATTAAAACATGGGGGTTGATACTTGTTTTTTGGTGCGGATATGCGCAAAGTCAAGAACTAAGCCTGTTGGATGTTAGCGTAGGATTAAAACTAAAAGCGGCGTCCTCTTTAGACTTTTATCAGATAGCTTCTTCTGCGACACAAGAAATAGATTCCTGCGCACAGGCGATGACCAATGACCCACCACCTGAAGAGGCTACTTCTGCAGAAATGACTGAATTAGAAGACTCTGCATATGCTGGCAGACACCGCATTTGCAAGCCTTATAAATTCTTCGAACGCTCCCCAACGCTCAATAAACCAAGGATAGGCATGATAACCGGAACGATTGGCGGGTTATATTTGGGCTTAAATTTTTGGTGGTCAAAAGCTTGGTATGCCAATTATGAAAGAACAAAATTTCATCTCTTCAACGACAGCCGCGAATGGAATCAATTAGATAAAATTGGACATAGTTATAGTGCATATTTGGAAACGACTTTGGGCTCAAACATGTTTAAATGGGCAGGAATGAAGCCTAAAAAAGCTGCTTGGCTGGCTTTTGGAACTGCACAGATGTGGCAGATGGCTATTGAAATGCAAGACGCTTTTTCCGCTAAATGGGGTTTCTCTTTAGCAGATGTCGGCTTCAACCTCGCTGGTTCGGGATGGAATATCTGGCAAGAGTATGCCTTTGGCGAGCAACGCATTTGGCTAAAGGAATCGGCATGGCCCACCAAATATCCGGACAGTTTGCAAACGAGGGCCGACGCACTCTTCGGCGCATCCTTCGCAGAAGGCATCCTCAAAGACTATAATAGCACTACTTTTTGGTTGTCTGCCAGCATTGGCTCCTTCATCAAAAAACCGGATAGCAAATTCCCCAAATGGATAAACGTAGCCTTCGGGTATGGCGCTCAAAACATGTATGGCGGTTTCGAAAACAAATGGTGCAAAGATGGTGACGTAGATGAACCCATAGAAAACTGCCCACCGGAAAATATCGTCGACAGAACCGATATTGAGCGCATCAGACAGTTTTACCTCTCCGCAGATATCGACTGGACAAGAATTCCCACCAAATCAAAAGGCCTCAAAACATTCTTTTCTATCATCAACATGATAAAAATCCCCTTCCCAGCCGTAGAGTTCAATACAGCACGACAGGTGAAGTGGCATTGGCTGATGTTTTAGTGGACGTTAGGCGTATTGCGATAAAAGACGAGCGACAACGAGGAGCCAATCTTTAATTATAAATTTTTAATTAAGAATGCAACTTTTGATGTTTTAGTGGAAAACTCAAAAATCTATAAGTATTATTATGGCACCGAACACGTGCTCCATTTATAGTCCTCATGCTACCCACAAAGCCGCCCTATTCCGGGCTACCATTGCGCCCGTTGGTGCAGGGGGCGTCATGAGTGATGCGTCATACGTCAAGCGACAAAATGCCACCTTCAACCATTCCCGTGAGCCAATCTTTAATTATAAATTTTTAATTAAGAATCACTATTGTCCGATAAAATTATTTTCCGCATTATTTAAATTCATAATTAATTGATTATCAATTATATTTGCAATAAAGAATTGACAATTTTCAAAAACAAGCTGGTATCATACAATAGTTTTACTATTAACTTAAGATTTGTCGATGATTGATAAATATAGTGAGAAATATAAATTATTAGCATTAATTAATAAGTAAGAGCCAATTATAACTATTTGATTTTCATGCTAAATGTTTGTCACTTTTTTGTCTTGATACAAAAAAGAATTACGAAGTACTCACGAATACCTTTAAAAATAATTAGCGGATGAGTAAACCAAAAAAAATCAAGACATCCCGATAGCAATCGGGACGCTCCACGCCTCAACAACCCACGCTCGCCGCCGATTTTTGTCATGCCCACGCACATTTTTATTTTTTCCGGACAATAAGAATTAAGAATGCACCCTTTGATGTTTTAGTGGACGTAATGTGTATAGCGATAAACGTCACCTGAAAACGATGAGCCAATCTTTAATTATTAATTTTTAATTAAGAATTAAGTATGCAAAATTATTCTGTTTGCTCCTTTTCATTTACCAACCTTCGCTCCCACTGTCACCACATAATTGAAAATGAACCCTTTGTCGAAGGTGAGCGTTTCGGCAATTTGAATGCCATTTCGTGATAGGAAGGATTCGTATTCTTTTAAGTCGTACTGATGGGGATGCAATGCATCGCCGGGAATCAGGCGGAAGAGGTGCTTTAGGAAGGAGTGATTGTGTGCATCGGTGCTTACAACGATTTTTCCGCCCGGCTTCAGGGATTTTACCAAATTATGATAGCACAAAGATAAATCTGACACATGGTTGATGGCGTTCAGACAAAAAATGAGGTCATACTTGTCCGGTGCATTCAAGGTTTCTAGCGGTTGGTGCAAAAAATGCACCCATGGCGTTGCTTCCGGCTGAAAATGAGGCAATTCCATATATTTATCCAGCAGTGGATCCAAAGCATCCACCTGATTTCCCTCTAGAACAAGGTTAATCCCGGCGGGACCACAACCTGCATCTAAAATGTTTAGGCCTTGTAATTCAGGTAGGTGAGCAGATAATTGGGAAAGGAAATGCGTCCAGTACGCTTTTTTCCAGGCGATATAATCTGTAGGATTTTTCTTGCCCAAATAGTTCTTCCACCAGCGTATTTCTAGTTGTTGCGCAAGCTTCCATTTTGTTGTGGACTTCATGTTGCAAAAGTAAGGAATGTATTTAAATTGATACGATTTGATACGTTTAGATTTGATTATAATACGAAAGAGGCATTATCCAAGCAGCTGCATTAGAAATTTACTGCAAGAAAACGCTCCTTCATGTCTATTTCTGCACGCATTTTTCTCAACCTCCGAGGTTCATTTAATCACAAATACAGTATCTTTGCCAACGGCAGGCTGTAACGTCGCCTCAACCTCCGAGGTTGGGGAGGAAAGTCCGGGCAGCAAAGGGCAACCCGCCACCTAACAGGTGGTTTCGCTATCAGGTGGAAGGAAAGTGCCACAGAAAATAACCGCCACAACCCTCGAGGTTGCGGTAAGGGTGAAAACGTAGGGTAAGTGCCTACGCTGTGTATTGGCAACAATATGCAGGGGTAAACCCCGGGTGCTGAAAAACCAAATAGGCTACAGGTAACAACGGCCCGTTGTATTTTGCTTCGGCAAAGGCTGTAGTGGGTAGGTTGCTAGATGCTGTTGGCAACAACAGTACCAGATAAATGACGTTCGCTCGTGCATGAACCCCACGCGGTAACAGAACCCGGCTTATTGGCCTGCCTGTTTTTTTATTGGAGAATAGTGATGATAAATTTAAGAAAACGACCATATTTGTAATGTAAAACACTTGCGAAAAATGAGAAAATTACATAGGCGTTGAATTTCAATCATTTACATTAAATATGAAAAAATGAAGGAATAACCAAAACACCTTAAAAAATACGCAAGTGCCTAATTAGAAATGTGTTCTAAAAAGTGTTGCGAAAAAAGTATAGAAATATAAAAAGTTCATTGACATATTTTATTCAATATCAATAAGTTACGCAATTAAAATAATGCTCATTTTCGCAAATATAAAATTGGCAGAAATTGGCAAAAATTGTTGCGAAGAATTTGTGATATTAAAATATTGGTTATCAGCATATATATAGTGTTAACTTGGGTAAATAGAAATTGCCGGAGAATATATTTGCGAAGAAAATAAAAAAAGTATAGTTTGCAGTTGATAATCAATATAAAAGTGTACATTAGCAATGTTGATTAAAAATGGAGAAAGCAATAGAAATGGGTTATTCAACAGCTTAACGGGGGAAACCTCACTGAAACCAATTTCGCATTGATAACACATGTGTTTGATTTTAAATTCAACAGCTTAACGGGGGAAACCTCACTGAAACAGACGAACAATAGGCAAGAAGCAGTGGAAGTCTGGGTGTGAATTCAACAGCTTAACGGGGGAAACCTCACTGAAACGCACAAGTACACAAAGGAATTCTTTTGTTTCTGAATCTAAAATTCAACAGCTTAACGGGGGAAACCTCACTTTTTCAAGTAATTGGTAATGAGTATTAAGTAATTAGTAGGTATTGGATTTTAATTGATTAGTTTTTTTTGAAATGACTTACGACTTATTACCTAAAACTTAAAACTTGTCTTAGCAGCTTAACGGGGGAAACCTCACTTTTTTAAGTAGTTAGTAGTGAGTATTAAGTAATTGGTAGGGTATTGGATTTTAATTGATTAGTCTTATTTCAAAATGACTTACGACTTATTACCTAAAACTTAAAACTTGTCTTAGCAGCTTAACGGGGGAAACCTCACTTTTTTAAGTAGTTAGTAGTGAGTATTAAGTAATTGGTAGGGTATTGGATTTTAATTGATTAGTCTTATTTCAAAATGACTTACGACTTATTACCTAAAACTTAAAACTTGTCTTAGCAGCTTAACGGGGCATAAGTCTTAAAACTTATAACTCAAGACTTATAACTTCGTGCATGAACCCCATGCGGAAACAGAACCCGACTTAATGGCCTGCCTGTTTTTTTGTATATCTCCTTACACAAGGGCTTCTTCTTCGAAGTTTACTTTTCGTCAGAAAGTGCCTTGAGAAAATTTATCAGGTCTTCTTTCTCCTGATTGGTGAGATTCAATGGTACAATAAGCCCACTTTTATTGGGATGTGGTTTGCCACCGGAATTATAGTGTTCTACCACTTCTTCTAACGTTTTAAAAGACCCATCATGCATATAAGGTGCTGTATTCGCCACATTTCTTAATGAAGGCACCTTGAACTTGCCTACATCGCTTGCCAACGTCGTTATCCTCGCTCTTCCAGAATCTGCATAGTTGAGATATATCCCATTATTCTTATATGAATTATCGGTAAATAAATACGTGCCATGGCAATGAAAACACTCTCCTTCTTCACCTAAAAATATCTCCATTCCTCGCTTCTCCGAATCAGTCAAAGCATTGCTATTTTTATTATAGACAAAGTCATCATACTTAGAAACACCTGTATAAAGGGTACGTTCAAAACAGGCTAATGCCCTTGTAACAGAAAAAATACTGGGCAATTGATTGTATGCCGCCATCGACATCGCCTTATAATTTTCGTTCTGATTCAATCGTTCCACTACACTGATGAGGTTAAAATCCATCTCAAAATGACTTTCTATTGGTGCCAGCACTTGCTGCTCAAGATTTGGGACGCCTCCATCCCAAAACATAACTGGCTGATAGGCAACATTTAACAGACTTGGCGCATTTCTGATTCCCAGTCTTCCTTCTATTCCAACACTCACATCCAAACCATCGGTAAATTTCTTATCTACATGATGACAAGAGGAGCAGGAAATGGTGCTATCTCTTGAAAGGATGGGGTCAAAGAAAAGCGCTCTGCCAAATGCAACCCGCTCTTCCGTAGGTAAATTGTTTTCAGGAATGGTTGGTTGCGGAAACCCTTTCGGAATTTCCAACTTGTACGTTTCTGTTACTGGTATATCTTCCTTCTTACAGCATGTAAAAAGCAAGATTAACAACCCTGTATAAATCATTGTTTTCAACATATTTAATTGAATAAATGCTACCGCCAGCGCATAAATACGCTGACGGTAAGCATCAATGAATAATTGATTAATCTAAAGAAAATGCTGATTGCCAGTTGTCAGCAATCTTCTTTGCAAGCGGAGCTTCAGGCCCAAAACTATGGGTTACACTCTCCGATTTTAAATTCACATTATTGAACACTTCCAACAAATCCATTTGCAGGTGAATGGTTTTATCTGAACCGCTTTTTATTTCAAAAGGCTCCATCAGAGAAATGGTGCGTTTCAAATTATCGGTGCCAACATGATGAAAACTCTCTGTATCAGGGCTTCCTGTGCCGTCCTCAGAATCATCAAATAATGTTTCTACTTTAAAGAAGATATATCCGGCGTTCCAAGACCAGTGAATGGGTGGATTTTGAAGTGCCAATGGGTTTCCTGCTGCATACAATGTTGGGTCAAGATGATTCGTAACTGAATCTAAACCAACATAAAACTTAAATCCTTTATACTTACCTACCGGTACGCTATCAAGGCTATAATCTGCATTGGCGATGTTGATTAAGAAAATCTTATCCGCTACCTTATATTCTGTACCATCTTCTTTAATCAACACAAAATTAGATACATAATATCTCCAGTCGGTAAGTTCAAATTTAACACCGCCTTTTGTTGTATATTCTACACCATACTTTGCATCCTGTGTGCCTATTTTTGAATGCCAATGGAAATCTAATACTTGCTTGGTATTACCCATTATTTCGTCCTTTTTACAAGAACTCATTGCTAATACGATCATTAGTGCTAAAAAAATATTTTTTGTTACTGTTTTCATTACTTAATTTTTTACTTTTTTTAAATATAATCTTCTACTGAGGGTATTCATTCTTATCAGGATTGTCAAGACCAAAATTGAAAGGACAATCGCCATGGTGTAAAACTTTGGGTTATATACCAAAAATAGTCCGGAAACTAGTAATCCTCCAACCAATAGCCCGTCTCTTTGGGCAGGGTATTTTAGGAAGAAACCTAATATCATATCCGCAACGTTATAGAACGCTGCGATTATCAACAACCAACCCATGAAATTTAATATATGTTCCATCATCTTTCGTTTATGATTGAATAAATGTACGATCGTTGAAAGAATGACAACGCCGTAGTTTTATCTATATGATACGCATTGGTATCAGTTACTTAAACCCTGAATAAACGTTAGAAATTTACTGCAAGAAAATTCTACTTCATATCTATTTCTGTACTCATTTTTCTGTCCTCAACGTAGTTATTACTACGTCTGCGGGAGAAAAATTCCGTGCCTCATAGCTATTTTGTATAATTTCCTTTCGTCACAAAGTCTAACGCTTTTTCTGGGTTAAATGATTCTCTAAGGAACGATTCATGTTATAACACATAGTCTTATAAAGTAGTCCACTCGTGTTCTCGTGTCGACACGAGAACAGGGAATTGGATTTTATTAATGGACTATTTTATAAATACTTTAGTGATTACATACTATGTTTATCTAAATTGCTTAAGAAAATATCTTCCTAATCTGTCCAAATAAAAACAACCTTTTAAAATCATTTAAGCTTGCTAGGATCTTTCCGGAGGATGAAAAGTTGATGCTGGATATTGACTCAAATAAAAAGGGTTAAGATATGTATTGTAAGGTTTTAGGAGACACTGGCTATACAGATTAAACTGTGTAGGCAAACCTTTGACCAGATAAAATGGCAATAATTCGAGCTTAAATATTTCTGAGGCATTAGTTAGGGGAGATTTATGTTCTGAGCGCTGTTCTTCAACCTTTTCTAATTGCTTATTCAGGTGACACTTTCCATTACAGTGCATCGCAGGTTTATTCTTGTTGACGCAATATTTATCGATTATTTCCTTCTGCTCAATTTTAAAATAGGCTATTATGCCCATTTTCATGGCTAATGGAAACATCAAGATAAACAATAAGCCTATTGCAACAACTTGCCTCATTCAACAACAAAGATATAGTGAAAAACAATACCTTTCGTTAAGAAATGATAAATAAAGAATTTGCTTATATATGCCGCTCAGCATGGTAACTGCTTCTTACCATAGGGCCACTTTCTACATAAGGGAATCCCTTCTCGATACCGATTTGTTTGAAGTGGGCAAATTTTTCCGGCGTAATAAATTCCATGACCTGATGGTGCATGGCTGTTGGTTGCAGATACTGACCTAAGGTGAGCACATCACAGCCATGTGCCAATAAATCGTCCATGATTTCATATACTTCTTCATCTGTCTCGCCCAACCCTAACATCACCCCGGATTTTGTGCGTTTTCCAAAGGCTTTTGTTTTTTGTATCTGCTCCAAGCTACGTTCGTACTTCGCTTGTGGGCGTACTTTCCTGTAGAGGCGTTTTACTGTTTCCATATTATGTGATACTACTTCTTGCCCTGCATTGATCATTAGCTCTAGCGCATTCCAATCGCCTTTCACATCTGGGATAAGCGTCTCAATGGTTGTTTCGGGACAATACTCCTTTACTAAACGCACTGTTTCATGCCATACCCATGCCCCTTTATCAGGCAGTTCATCACGATTTACGGAAGTAATCACCGCATGTTTTACTTCCATGAGTCGGATGGCTTCGGCCACCCTCCTGGGTTCATCCTGATCATACGTCTTTGGGCGACCTGTTGCAACTGCACAAAAGGAACAAGAGCGTGTACAAACGTTGCCAAGTATCATAAAAGTAGCAGTACCTTCTCCCCAACACTCGCCCATGTTGGGACAATTGCCGCTTTGGCAAATGGTGTGTAGTTGATAGGTGTCCACAAGGTGGCGTACATGGCGATACTTTTCTCCTGTTGGCAACTTCACCTTTAGCCATTCCGGTTTTCGGGGGCGTGGTTGCTTTTCTGCTATGGGTAATTCTATCATCTTACAAAATCTTCTTCTTTTTCCCTAATTGAATCCCCATATAGAGGTTAAAAAACCTAGCTTTATTTTCAACTATGGCCATTAACGGCACATCTTTAAAATATTCATCATAGCTAAAACCGATTTCAACAGCCTTAATGAAGTCTTCCTGACTGGACCAGTCAAACTGAAAACCTGTTTGAAAATGTAGCCCCGGTCTGAACTTGAGTTGCCAACCTTTGCCGAAGCCGCTGCCTCCAGCAATTTGCGAAATATCCAAGAAGCGTATATCAGGGTTGTCTGGATTATATGTTATAGACTCCGTTGCCAAACCCTCTGGATCGCTATACACATCTATGAAATAAGGTTTTAAAATCCCCAAAGAAATGCCACCCAAGTATTGAAAATTTATAAGAACACCATTTTTCTTTGCCTGTTCTGCCAATAAATGTCTTTGTCCTACCGCACCTTGCAATGCCAACAGCGAATATCGCTTACCGTAAACGAAAGGTTTTGCACCTCCACCAAATATACCTCCATTTGGATCGATGGATTGTCTTTTCATTTTTGGGTGCTTATAGCTGGCAATATCCCATAAGTATACCATGCTGCGATTATATTTTTTTCGCTGCGCATACTCACCCAAGGCACACCAACCATCCGTACGCAGGCGCAAACCTCCTGAAAAAGAATACTTATAATTGAATCCTTTCTTCTCGTAGCTGATACCATCTTGCGCATAGCCTTGGTGGATGAACAAACAACTTATGATGAACAAAACATACTTCATGAGATGTATTTTAACAATTTCTTTGCTGAAAATATATTCAACATTCAAATTTGGCAATAATATTACGTTTTTACACGTATTTTAGTTTAAAATTTTAAAAAATATGACGTCAAAGATTCTATATACCGGAGATTTAAGGTCGGAAACCATTCATTTGCGCTCACAAACCCTTATTGAAACCGATGCTCCTGTCGATAACAATGGAAAAGGAGAAAGGTTCTCTCCCACTGATTTAGTAGCGACAGCATTAGGAAGTTGTATGATTACACTAATGGCCATGAAAGCCACTGATATGGGCATAGAACTTAAAGGCACTACCGCAGAAATTACAAAGATAATGGCCGCAGATCCCAGAAGAATTTCAAAAATCATCGTTACCATTCACGTTCCAGCACTTGATTTGGATGAAAAACAACAGAAAATATTGATTAATACGGCAATGACTTGCCCGGTAGCTAAAAGCATCCATCCCGACATCGAGGTAGATTGCGCAATAAAATTTGCTTAAAGGAATGGATCCGATAGAAATATTGGCCTTTGACCACTTACTTAGGATAGAAATCCGAAGTTCAGCGAAAGGTATCGTCGGTATAGGTATGTTTGTTAGAAGCATGTATTTTCTTGTTCCTGCGCTCCTAATATTGGTAGTCAGTTTCTATGCATTATTTTCAGGGTCGCCACTGGGAGTATTGGGACTTGTGTTTTTTGCCTTGTTTAGTTTTGCCGCTCGAAATCTCTTATCGCCATTATTTTATAAGGAGGTAATCGAATTAGATAAAAATGCCTTAAAATTAACTACTTATAGTTTTATGGGGAGAAAAACCAGCGTTTATCCAGTTGCAGAAATAAATGTCATCAAGTTTTCTGGGAAAGAACGTCTTACTAAACACCCTTTGGAGATGGAGACGTATGATGCATTAGGTTTTGGTGCCGTCGAACGTGAAATTCAATATGTTATCTCTGAAGGTGTTATTGAAATCATTGCCAACGGCGTTGCGCATCGATTTGCTAAGGATTTAGGCTATTGGGATGTTATCCCTATTTTGGAGAAAATACACGCTTATTCCAATGGTAAAATTAACATTGAAATTCCCGAATCATATTTGGAAGAAGATGAGTATCTGACAACATAATTATTATACAATTGCTTTTGTGGTAATAATTTGCATTCAGGGATGCTGACTGTCTAAATAAAAAGGTCGGACAAATTACTGTCCGACCTTTAGTTATATTAGCTATCACTATTGCTTCACAATCTTGCCATTGTACAATATTTGGTTTTGGCTACTTAAGGTTACCATATAAATTCCGGCAGCCAAATCTTGCACGTTCTTATAGATAGCATTTGCGCCTTTAGTTCCATCGAATATTTCAACACTTACTAATTGACCATAAATATTATACAATGAAACTTCAACAGGGATATCACTTTCCAAACTAAACTCCATCATAAACTTGCTTGAGACGGGATTTGGGAAGATGTTAACTTGATTTTCTTCTGCTAGGATAGTCTCAGCATCCGGTTCCATTGTTCTGAAATTAGATGCAGACGTACTAGCGCGTAAAGTATAACAAGCAGCATTTGTAGCACCTGATACACCAAATACTTTTACAGTATAGTTTTTTGCTTTATTCGTATTATAAATGATCTGCTCGCTGGTTGTCCCTGTATTTGTACCACTGCCTAAAAGTGTATTTCCGCTATACAGCTGCACATTATAATTTGCGGGGAGGTTAGAAAGATTAATCTTAACCCTTGTCGCACCTGAGGTTGTTGAGAATTTGAACCAATCAATATCTGTACTAGTTCCGATTTTTGCATTGATATCTGTATTTGTAGCGATGGTTTTTGCAGTAGAACTTGTTTCATTGGTTTCGTAAACATCTGTACAAGCAGCGGATGCAGTAGTAAAGTTCACGGATGTAGACCAAGTACTATATAAAAGACCTCCACAATTCGTTTGTACTTGTGCTTCATATGCTGTTCCGGCAGTTAAGCCAGACAAAGCTTTTGAGTTGGTGGTAGAAGTGGTATTTGTCCACGTGCTTGTGGCTACAGGCTTATAACGTACATTAAAGCCTGCCGCTCCTGAAACTGCAGACCATGAAAGATTGGCATCCGTTTGCGTAATGCCACTCACAGCAAGACCTGATATTGCAGAACAAGAAGGAGACGTTCCGGGATACTCAAAATGTCCTTGAACCGCATAATGATCGGAAAGGTCAAATATCTTCCACATTTCATCTGCAATGGTTCTATAAATGGCTACTTTATTGGTATTAACATTTGGAACGAGATGAGAACCCATTGGTAGTACATAGTCTAAGTACTCTTTAGGATCAGAAGAGCTAACTAAATAGTGGTTTTTATCTGAATCCCAAGAAGCGTTCTCTGCACCTATATAGCTGGGCTGTACAGCACCAAAGAAAGGTGTCCACAAACTATCGTATTCACCCCATTTGTTTGTAATTTTATCTATATTCAAGTCACCACCAAATAAAACAGCTTCTGTTGTTGGAATGCTCTTGGATGCAATAAATGTTTTTGCCATTTGCAATTGGGTTTTTCTCATATTGACATCTTCCAACTCATTGAAAGCATCCATATGTGTACCAAAGATATGGTATTTAACGCCTAGCTTATTGATTTTAGCATATTTAAATCCTTTGTAGGCGAGGCAATCGTCTTCCCAGCAATTATTGCCGAACAACATCTGATCTTGCGCCTCTATTGGCCACCTGCTCACCACTAAAACGCCTCCATCTTGAACAGGATCTAAAGCACCGTGGTTAGGAATATCTACGACAGTAGTTTGATAAGGGTATTCAGCAGCTAAATATCCCAAAAGTTCTGTTCTTTCATCATCATCGAATAATTCTTGGAAGATGATAGCATCGTAGTTCAACAAGGCTTCATCATAGTACTTGGATCGAATATCCTGATCGTCAAAGAACAACTCTGACGGTCTCATGTAGGCGTTGTATGACAATACGTTTACCTTTCTGGCATCTGCTAATGCCGTAGTTCCTACAGCAAAAGGATCTGCTTCCTGTATCGTATATAGGATATCATCATATCCTCCGGTAAAATAAAAAGCATATTTGATAGTCATCGCTTTGCCATTCATCGTAAAAGATGCTGAGTGGAATGTATTATCCGAGTACCAAGGATGGCTATATCCTGGACCGGAAGAGGATGCCCAAATAGTACTTCCGACCAAATTACCGACCATTTTTAGTTTTAACTGCACAGTTTCGCCACCGGAAGTAAGGCTTACCGTATGATAAAATGTATTGCCCCAGTGTACGCCTGCGTCCCTATTTGTCCATAAAACATTGGTATTGGCCTGGAATGGAATCAAATTACCACTCATCCCCCACCATTCTGATGACTCCATCACATGATCTCCCGTTTGAGTGCAACTTACTGAAAAATTCAACGTAGTATTATTCTGAAAATAAACATACGTCTTTTGCGCCCATATGTTCAAACAGACTAAAACAAATAAAAATGTAAATAATTTCTTCATGCCCTTTTTTTTTGCAAAAATATATATTATTTTTTAATATTAAAAAAAAACAGATAGAAAATTAAATATTAGGCTTTCCAATAAGGTTGTATCATCTCAAAAATTTGTTAAAACAATTATCCTTATGAATCATTTTAGTTATTTTCACGACTTTTAGTGATTGTCTATGAGGTATTATATTTTGTTTGGATTTTTTCTTATGTTTTTCAAGGCAGTATGTCATGAGGACGAAGCCATTTTAGACGAAAAACTGAGTCAACTGCAAGGTGTCACGTATACAAAAATTAGTACAGGTGACAGTTCCCAGTTAAAATATTATTTGAAAATCAAGCAACCCATCGACCACCTGCACCCTGAGCATGGCTCTTTCACCCAGTACGCAATTTTACTGCATAAAAGTTTAAAAGCACCTACCGTAATGAATACAGAAGGATATTTTTTGTATACCAGTTATAATGAGGTAGAGAATATCTTTGGTGCAAATAATTTATCCATAGAACATAGATATTTTGGGCGTTCGCTCCCGGATAGTGTGGACTGGTCGCAAGCTACTTATGAAAATGTAGCTGCCGATTTACACTATATCCGAAGGCTGTTCGACGATATTTATACCAATAAATGGATATCTACAGGAATTAGCCGTGGTGGACAAACGGCGATTATCTATAAATATTTTTATCCCGATGATGTAGACTTGGTCATACCATATGTTGCTCCGATAACCTTATCTCCCGACGATCCAAGAACGCATCATTTTCTAGATACCATAGGCAGCACGGATTGTAGACAAAAAATAAAGGACATTCAGGTGTATCTTTTAAAGAATGAAAAGAAAATCATTGCTTCTTTAAAAAATGGTATAGTAGAAAATAATTACACATTTAATTATTTAGGTGGCGTAGCACGTGCATATGAGATAGGTGTGTTGGAATTGCCATTTGCCTTCTGGCAGGCAGGTGCCTTTGACTGTGATGATCTCGTGAAAATAAAAAAGAGAGCCGATTATGCACAGTTTTTTACCAATGTAACGGGCTTTGATTTTCTCCATGACAATAGTATTGAAGAATTGGCTACGCATTACTACATGGCATCTGCTTATTCTGGATATTATGGTTATGATGTGACGCCTTTTAAAGAATATCTGCGACATGTTACAGAAAATACTTCTGCATCATTTTATCCAAAAGATGCCGGAACAATAGTTTTTAAAGGAGAACTGATTCATAAGATCAACGATTGGGCGCAACACGAAGCGAACAATATCCTGTATATTTATGGTGGTCAAGATACGTGGACATCGTGTAGGGTTACTCCGGATGCTACATTGAATAGTGCAGTATTTATTCTTCCAAATGCCAACCATTATAGTGCTAGAATTAAAAACATGGATAATGAGATGAAAGAATTATTTGCTGATTCAGTCTATAAAGTTTTAAATATTCGCCCAAATTTCTCAGATTTGTAGAAAATACAATTGATTATATGAAAATACTATCGTTACTCTTTTTACTTCTTGCCTTCAACAACGTTAAGTCTCAAGATTATATGGATAAAATTGTTGAGAAAGCATGCGATTGCGTTTCAGATATTGACAAAAATGGTGAAAATTATACCATGAAATTAGGTCTTTGCATGATAGAAGCCTCCATGCCTTATGCTAAACAAATTAAGAAAGATTATGGTATAGAAATGATTGGAATTCATGGTAAGGATGCCCAAAAATTAGGTCAAATTTTAGGAATGAAAATGGCAATAAAATGCCCCGATGCGCTCATTGAAGCAAGTCAGGAAGTCCTTGAGGACGATAAGGTAAACATATATGGAGATGTAGAAAACACCCTGTCTAATGAATCAGTTACAGGAGTAATTAACGATATAAAAGAGGAAACCTTCGTAACCATTTCCATTAAAGATGAGAATGGAAAGATTTCCAAATATATTTGGTTAACCTATGTGGATTGCGAGGAAGACTTTCTAACCAATTATAAAGATTATTTAGGAGAAAAGGTAACGATAAAATTCGATGTTCAGGAATTCTTCGACCCAAAAATTCAGGAATATCGGAATTATAATGTTATTACTTCTCTTACTTCGGAGTAATATTAACATTGTCCAAGTTACAGTTTTGCTACCAATGCGGCAGCTTGCTGCTGATAAAATCCTTCATTGGCAGCCAGCCCTTGTAGTAAAAGACGGGCAGTACCGAAATCTTCTTTTTTAATGTACGCTAAGGCAAGATACCACTGTATATCCTGATCATATTGCGTACCCTTCGGCACTCGTTTGGCCAATACCTTAATGGCCATATCTACCTGATTTACATTAAGATAGGAAATTCCTAAATACAAAATATGTTTAGGGTTATCCGGTTCTTGTTCCAGCACCTGTTCATACATTTCAATCGCTTGGTTAAAGTCCTCTTTTTCATAAGCCTCGACAGCTTTTTGCTCCCAGGTTAAAGGCTCTTCCTGAACACCCCTAACTTGTTGGTCTGGGTGCTGTAGTGGTTGAAAATTATCTGCATATAGTGTCGCTCCGTTGTTGCGTTCGCCACTGAAGAATCGCACGGCAAAAACAGAAATCACGCCTACGAGTGCCGCAGCGACAGCCCATTTCATCAAGGGGAAATTGCTCTGTGACACATCCCTACCTCTTTTCACCGTTTTGTCTATTTCGTCATCCAATTTAACGAGGCTTTTTTCCATCGCATTCTTTCCCATTTCCTTCATACCTTCCAATGCTTCTTTTTCAAAATCGTCTTGCGGGATGATTTCCTTATTTTCGCGTAACATCCTCAGCCATTCTTCTCTGTTTTTAAGATTGCCCATTTTACTTAGTTTAAATCTTCCAATAATTTCTGCAACTTCAGCTTTCCGTTCTGAATTTTTGCTTTTACCATATTGACCTCCAACCCTGTTGTTTCGCTGATTTGTTTGTAACTAAGTCCTTCAAAATAAAATAATCGTATTACCTCTTTCTGGTCGTCTTTCAACATGTTCAATGCCTGCCTCACTTTTTCTTCCTTCAATTCGATTTCCGGAAGTACATCCTCTTCTATTATATAAGGATACATTTTCTCCTCATTTTCCACGTTTTCATCCTCACTTTTTTCATTTTCATCAAAAGAAACTACCTGAATGGGTTGTCTTTCTCTCTTTTCGGCATCTCTGAGTAAAATATTTTTGGCTAAAGTATATATCCACGACCTAAAATGTGAAATGGATTGATGGGGCAGTTTTTCTAGCATATGCTCGAAGATTTCCATGACGGCATCTTCCGCTAATACCTGATTCTTTGTATATTTAAAAGCCAAACCTAAAAGCAAATGCGCATAACGCTTGTAGAGCATGCCAATAAAAGACATATCTCCCGAACTATTATAACGCCGAACAAGTTGTTCATCGGAAAGTTGGTCATGTATTGCTGACAATGGTCTATGTTTTTTACACAAGATAAGAAGTTACAGGGAAATTGAATGATAAATGATAAATTTTAAATTCAAAATGAAAAATTATCCTATTTATCCAATCCGTTTGGCTCAAAGTTCACAACAAACCCTAATCGAAACGACAAACAATAAGACTTTACAATAGGGAAATTATGGGGAATTTTGATTTTAAAGTTTACAATTGCTCCTCCACCCAGTGCATTAGT
>JAIBAX010000004.1:0-65000 GCA_019694955.1 Chitinophagales bacterium
TTATTCACAATTAAAAACACTTATTAACAAAAAAGAAAAAAGTAGCAAAAAAGAAAAAATCTTATAATAATAACTATTATAACTAAAGTTATTATTATTTTGGTCTATGAATTAGGGAGTATTACATAGTGAAGCAAACGGGGCAAACCCCGGAGCGGTTATTGCTACTTGTATCATCGATCGTTTGGAGCAAAAAATCATTTGGCGTAAGAAATTCAAACAACAACAAAACAAAGAAGACATAGACGAAAGTGAACGTTGGTAAATAGAAAGATTGCTACGTATAGGTATAAAACATTCTATTCGCATATTACTTTTGTGATTATAAATAAAAAGGCTGCCTGAATAGCAGACAGCCTTTTTGCTAAAAGTGTATATCATTATAATGGATGAATGTGGAATTCCACTTCCTTCTCTGCTTCCATTTCATTATGATCTTCAGCTACAACTTTAAAAATCGCATCTGTGTGTGTAGTAACATTTGGCAGTCTAATTCTCTCTGAAACTTCCAAAGATGTTGTATGGGCATGCTCATCAAAAACAGTATCGTTTTTATCTCCATAGATAAGTATGCCTGTAACCATATGCAAATCATCGCTATGTGTTACAGAAAAATCTAACAAAACTGAATCTAAGCCATCATATTCCTTTCCTTGCTCAGGAGAATTGATGGTAATTTTAGGAAGATCATCGCCTTCTTCCTTCTTACATGCAAACAAGGCAACTACGCCTAATGCTGTTGCGAAAACTAATTTTTTCATATTTTTTCTTTTTTTGATATTAAATAATTTAAGGTAAAAGAAACCTGCGGTTTGGGTGCTATTTTATTGCCTTCCACTTTGTTCCAAAATGGAATACCCACCTTCGGAATAAGTTCAAAATTGCCAACATTTAGTGTTATAGCACCAAAAACACCCATACTTTTCATTCCGGAGAACTTTCTGATGATATGATGAACAACATTTTTTTGCTGCACCCGCGTTTCGATTCCTATATTAGGTTTTACAATCGCCTTCTTCAAATAAAATCTATAATAAGACCCGAAACGGCAGATATACTGATTTCCATAATGCAATTCATGCTTGTTCTTAGTATTGAATTTTGCAAAAATTTGCGAAAAGAAACCGTACCGCTCTAACAGAATGGTGTAGCTTACCGTAATAGGAATGTCAAAACTACCTGTTCCCAACGAAGGCAGAATGGTAAATCCATCTTCTTCGATGTATTGTTCGTATTTTCCGGTAGGGAATTTTATTCCGCCACTCACACCAAAGGAGTGGGTAAGCTTTTCCCTTTCAAGGTTATATTTCCAATTAACGGTAGTCATCAAATCGCCGATTCCTACTTTTTTTTGTGTTTGAAGAACACTGTTTTTTAAAAATACGGCCGTTATGGGGAATTGAATAGCAACAGATATTTGAGGATGAACTTTCATGGCGCCTATAAGGCTATTTGTGAGGTAGCTATAAGATGTGTTCCCAAAATTTTCTTCAGGAAATTTTAAAGCATACGACTCCCAAGCGGTATGAATACCTACTAAATTGCCAAAATTCATGCCTTGTTGCGCCGTAAGCGATCCATTGCACCCACAAAAATCGCAAGCATATGAATCTGCGCTTATCAAAACAAAAAAAAGCAGGCTTAAAAATTTAAGCTGTTCAATTTTCAATTTTATATATTTGGTTATAAACTAATTAAAACAATTGATTTTCTGCACAGCATATATGCAAAAATCCGCTATGTTTTAACCAATTTTTGGAGGAGGGTCCGGCAACTCAATAGTTCCTGAGTATATTCTTGCGATATACCCATTAAAAACCAGAGGCTTAATTTCATTAAACGCATGTAGTAGGGACACTGAATAGGTGACATTTAAAGCAATCAACTCATACCATTTAATCGCCATCTCCGGCGTTTTATTCGACGTGGATTTTTCTACCTTTTGCAAATGACACTTGCCATTACAATGCAATTCAGGTTGGCTTTTATTGACGCAATATCGCTCAATAAGCTCCACTTGAAAAGTCTTGAATACAGTGTGTTGGAAAAAAACCTGAAAATGAAATGGTAGGATAATCAATATTAGGAATAAAGCACTAAGTGATGATCTATATCTACCTTGTTTTGACATTATCTATCTTTGATATCTACATAAGGTCTCATCCCTGAACCATTATATATTTGCATTGGTCTGCCAATAGGTTGTTTTTGCAATCTAAGTTCCTTCCATTGCGACAACCAACCCGGCATTCTTCCCAAAGCGAACAGTACGGTAAACATTTCTGTCGGGAATCCTAAAGCTTTATAAATAATACCTGAGTAAAAGTCGACATTTGGGTATAATTTTCTGCTGATGAAGTACTCATCTTTGAGCGCAACTTCTTCTAAACGTTTAGCGATATCTAAAATATCATCGTTAATATTTAAAGCTTCCAGTAAGTTATCACATGCTTTCTTTATAATATTGGCACGTGGATCGAAATTTTTGTACACCCTATGACCAAAGCCCATAAGCCTGAAAGGATCGTTCTTATCTTTTGCTTTTGCTATCCACTTATCCGTATCACCGCCATCTGCCTTTATTGCTTCTAACATTTCTAGTACTGCTTGGTTGGCGCCTCCATGCAAAGGTCCCCAAAGTGCAGCAATACCACCTGCCATAGAAGCATAGATATTGGCATTGGAAGAACCCACTATTCTAACGGTAGAAGTAGAGCAGTTTTGTTCGTGATCGGCATGTAGGATCAATAGTTTATCCATCGCCTCTACCACAATAGGATTCAAGTCAGAACTATCGCCGGGTTCTCCAAAAGACATTTTTAAGAAATTGGCAACATAATCCAAAGACGCATTATTATCAACGAAACGACCTCCTCTTATCCATTGTTGAATATGCGCTACTACGGTAGGCATTTGCGCCAGAACAAGCAGTATGTTCTCATCTGTAACAGCAGCATTGTCTTTCGAAAAATGGGCAGAAAGTCCATTAAAGTAAGCACCTAAAATAGACATGGGGTGCGCATCTTTCGGAAACGCATCCAGTATCTTATCTAATTGCGTAGGAATTTCTCCCGCTTGAGATAATTTGGCGTTAAATGCTTCCAATTCATGCGTTTTTGGCAATTCACCATATAGCAAAAGGTACATTACTTCCGTGAAAGATGCCTTTTCTGCTACTTCTTCAATAGAATATCCACGATACCGAAGGATGCCTTTATCTCCATCCAAGTAGGTAATAGCACTAGTTGTCGAACCTGTATTTTTATAACCGGTATCTAGTGTTACGTAACCTGTTGTTTCTTGCAATTTTGTAATATCAATACCTTTATCTCCTTCAGTACCTACTACAACATCCAGTTCGTAAGTATTGCCATTCGCCAATAGTTGTACCTTTTCCGACATCTTTACCTTTTTTTAATTGAAAACAGCACGAATTTAAATAATTTTCAGCTTGTTTGAAAGAATGAAAGGTCTTGAAAGTCAAATTAAATAATTTATTAAAGTTGGATTTTTACTTGTGTTAAAGCAAGAAGGCACAATACACGATATTAATTCAACCATATAGGTACAAGTGTTATAATGCTCAATATTTAGTGGTACAATTCCTTTAGTGTGTTGTGTCAATATTGAGTTTAAAAAAGTATCTTCAATGAGTTGCCATTATAAAACAAGAAAAAAGGCTTCCCTTCAAAAGGAAGCCTTTTTAAAGAATAAAATTTAAAACTTATTCAACAACAATAGATGAGGTAGCTATACCTTCATTATATGTAGATTTCACTAAATAAACACCTTTAGCAACATCTAATGTAATCTGATTATTTGTTGTTGGTGCGTGGTTTGTATAAACCAATTTTCCCAACATATCATAAATCTCAATAGTATTAGGCGCTTCTTTTGCCTTCACAACGATGGTTCCGTTTGATGGATTAGGGAATACTAGCACTTGTTTTTGAAGTTGTACATTGGTTATACCCGTTGCTGTTTCCAATAATGTTGCACGAGGACCTTCTAAAACGCCTCTCATAATAGCAATTTGGTCATTGGTAAATGCCACCTGACACTCTTCTCGGCTGTAGTCCATATAGTTTTCCCACATATCCGGAAGGTCACCGGGTTGATTTTTATTGCAAGTATTTTTTGTAGGGTCACAGCCTTCTAATTGAGCGTTGCTACCACAAAAAGGTGTATCATCCGCACCATCATCTTCACCATTGCAATTAGGGGCGCCTGTTAATGGATCGCTTTTATCTGCCCAAATATGTCTAAGCCCTAAATAGTGACCTACTTCATGAACAGGTGTTCTTCCTTCGCTAATGAACAAGGTATTGTAAGGTGCAGGCAAGGTATTTGGATTATTATTACCAAAAAACCTATAATCGATTACTACTCCATCCAAAGCTGGTTCTGGTGCAGAATTCCCTGCGGGCCAGTTAGGTAAATCTGCCGGAGGATATGCATATCCTAAAATATATCCAAGTGTTAAACTTCCTAGCGTTATTGGCTGAATATTCACCACCCAAATATTTAAATAATGATCCGGGTCAATTGCATCACTACCCCCTTTACTGGTTTTTTTAACATTATCTACTGCAGTAATAGATACCGCAGTTGGTTTAAATGTTTTTGTGGTTTGCACCCGAATGATTCTGTCTAACTCAAATTCAATTTCAGCATCTCCAACAATATCATTATAAATATCTCTGACATTATCTGCGTCAGGATTTAATCTACGAAAATCTTGATTTAAAATCTCCATTTGATTCAAAATGATAGAATCATCTAGGTTTTCTTTTGCTTGTTTCCAAACAACATGAACAACTACCTTAACTTTATAAACCTCTCCTCCACGATGAAGTTTGCCTTCTTCTTTGGCAGTTTGAAGCACTTTGTCTATTTGTTGTTTGTATCCCGGATACAAAGACTCCATTTCATTTACTCCGGTTCTGTAACCACATTGGTCAAACGGCTCAATGATTTTTGATGTCTGCCCAAAAGCAAAAGTTACAAGTAAGAAACATAAGATTGTAAAAATTATTCTCTTCATAACATGATTATTTTACACAAAACTAAAAATAAAAAAAAACATAATTTGTGCTAACAAAAGGAAAATGAATAATTTAACAAAAAAGACATACCTGTTTAGCGCCAAACACGCCGTATCAATACTTCATGACGCTTTTGGCTATATCTCCTTCCGTAGTTTTCACAATAAATGTGTACATGCCTGCCGGAAATTTACTGAGATCCATCGTATAATTGATATCATTGTTCATGCCTCTAAACTGAACCTCGTCCAATAATTGCCCTAAAATATCTATCACTTGTATTGTGCTGAAATATGCTTTTTCACTTGAAAAACGAAGGGTAAATAAACCATTGGAAGGGTTAGGAAAAATAGATAAAGCACTAAAAACATTTTGATTAATCCCGGAAACAACCACTGAAACTGGTTCAGATGTTACCACACAACCTGCTGCATCTGTTGTTTGTACAGAATAGGAGCCACTTTCACTAACGGTTAGTGTTTGTTGATTGTCTCCAATTGGGTTTCCATTTAAGAACCACTGATATCCCTGAGCCGCGGTAGAACTCAATGTATTGGTCAAAGCATCAAAGCTGACGATAGGCGTCATAGGTGTAGTAGCATCAACAGTCATAGAATCAACTATTTGACAGCCCTGACCGTCGGTTACAGTAATCTTGTATTGTCCGGCGGAAAGTCCTGATAAATTTTGCGTAGTGGCACCATTACTCCACAAGAATGTTTTTGTTCCCTGACCACCATTTACATTCAAGTTTATCACACCATTATCTGTTCCGGAACAAGTAGCGGTGACTGTTTTGGCAATAAAAAAGCCATTACAAGCATCGGTTACTTTGTATATATTGTCTGAAACCGCTGCAAACAACTCCCCTTTGTTATTCTCGCCAAAAGTAGTTGTGGATCCTGAAGTGGTATTTGTTTGTTTTACTGTTTGAAAACTACTTTCATTTTTTCTAGTTAGGTAAAATGCACCGGAGCAGTAATCCGCAAATATGTACCATCCATTCATACCTTTATATGTTTCTCCTCTATAAACATAACCACCAGTTACTGAGCAGGCGCCACCTGAGTGGTTATACTCAAAAACAGGAGAAGTATATGATGACAATGGCTGGCAGTTATTGGTATTATAGCTATGTGTCCCTTCATAGCACCTCCAACCATAGTTTTCACCACCTGTTGAAGAGGCATCCTGAAAATCAATTTCTTCCCAAGTTCCTTGTCCTACGTCACCTATCCACATATCTCCGGTTTGTCTGTCAAAGCTGAAACGCCATGGGTTTCTAACCCCTAATGCCCATATTTCCGGCTTGTAGTCAGCATTTCCAACAAATGGATTCGTACTGGGAACGCTATAAGAAGTACCATCACCGATATCAAGGCGCAGTATTTTGCCGAGGAAAGTGTTTTTTTTCTGACCATTCCCTTGCGGGTCACCAGCACTACCGCCATCACCAAACCCGGCATACAAATATCCATCTAATCCAAAATTCAAATCACCGCCATTGTGGTTGGCGAAAGGCTGGGCAAAATCTAATAAATTGATTTCTGAAGCCGCTGCTGCGGAGTCTACATCATTGGTAACAGAGAAGGAAGAAATATTTGACTTTCCATTACCCCCACCACTAGTAAAATTTACAAAAAATTTCCCGTTAGAAGCATATTGCGGGTGAAATGCCAACCCCAACAAACCTTGCTCATTTCCGGAAGAATTGACTTTGGTGACAATATTCAGATATGGTCTGGATTTTTTGTTCCCTAAGCTATCAAGAATATATATGCGACCGGTTTGTTCCGTAATAAACAAGCGCCCATCGCCACAATTAGCAATATCAGAAACCCGAGAAAAACTGGCAGCTCCAAAACGTACCAACTGTATTTTTGGGGTTGCATATGTAGTGTCACCAGCAAACGCTTTTTGTCCAAAAGCTGTTAACAACATGCAAAAAAGGAGAATGTATCTTTGTTTCATATCCGAATTTTTATCGAAAGTACAATTTTTTTTTAATCTTCGGCTTGAATTTGCCAGAGCTGTGCATAGATTCCTTGTTGTTTTAACAATTCACTATGCGTTCCCTGCTCAAATACCTGCCCTTTTTCTAAAACAATAATATTGTCGGCATGTTTAATGGTAGAAAGCCTATGCGCAATAATAATGGCCGTTTTATTTTGAATCAACACATCCAAATTTTCCCTGATGACTTTTTCTGTTGCCGTGTCAACGGCGCTGGTGGCTTCATCTAGGATAATAATGGGGGCATTTTTTAGCAATGCCCGTGCGATACTCAAGCGCTGACGCTGCCCGCCGGAGAGCTTAATCCCCCGCTCACCTATTAATGAGTGATATTGGTCATCCAATGTTGTCACAAAATCATGGAGTGCGGCTTTTTTCGCTGCCTTTATAATTTCTTCATCACTGGCGGTTGGTAGGGCATAAGCAATGTTTTCTTTTATTGTACCATGGAAAACATAAACATCCTGACTTACCAGACTAATATTATTTCTTAAAGACTCTAGATTAAATTCAGACAGTTTCTTCCCATCGATGGCAATATCACCGGAGATAGGATCATAAAACCTGAGCAGTAGTTTTGTAAGGGATGTTTTCCCTGCACCCGTTTGACCGACAATTCCGGTAATCTTATTTGCTGGAATATTAAAACTGAGGTTCTCAAGAATAACATTCCCCTCTTCATTATACTGAAAAACTACTTCATTAAAGGTGATTGACGTTTCTACCTTATTAAAAATGACCCCTTCTAGGTTGTTTTTAATTTTAACAGGTTCATCAATCAAAGAAAATATCCTTGTAAGTGCTGCTTTCGCTCTGGCTGTATCATCGAATACTTTTCCCAAGTCTGTTAGTGGCCAGAGCAGGCGTTGTACCAACATACCAAATAATGCCAATTGCCCGAGGGTAATATGTTGCCCGATGCCATTCACTAACCATAAAGCAGGCACTACAAGAACGGCGGCAAAGGCAAAAGCAATAAAAACACGTATCAGAGGATTATAAGACGCCCTGTATGCGATAGAAGCAATTTGCGCCTGTTTGACAGAGGAGGACGCCTTTATGACACGGGCTGTCTCATAATTTTCTGTCGCAAAGCTTTTAATCACCTGTATTCCACCAATATTATTCTCCAGCCTACTATTGAGTTCTCCGGATGTTTGTCTGATGTCATAGTATTTCTCCGACACTTTGCGTTCATACCATATGCTTCCCAGAACAATGAACGGTATTGCTATCATAGCCAGCAAGCATAGTTGGGGAGAAGTTTTATAAAAAACGATGGTAGAAAAGATAATAAGAATAGTGATTTGCAGCAATTGATTAAACACATCACTAAAGAAACGTTCCAGCTGACCAATATCTTCGGTGAGCATCGACATAAGGTTGCCTGTACTGGCGTGCTCGAAGAAAGTAATATCTTTTTCCTGCAGTTTCTTATACGCAAATACCCTTATATCGTGTTGGATATTTTGTGCTATTATCATGAACTTCCGCTGAAACAGCCACTCAAAAAAACTCTCGAAACCAAAAATTACAAAGATTGAAATGCCTACTATCCAAATGGCTGTCACTAGACTTCCATGTGCAAGACCTGCTATCCATGAGGGCGTATGTCCGCTCACCACATCCACCATCCAGCCGACAATTAATGGTGGCATGAGGTCAAACAATTTATTGATGATGCTATACACACACCCAAGAAAAAATTGTGTTTTGTAAGGTTTCAGGAAAGGAAATATTCGGTTGATCATAGCGATTAATAACAAATTTAGGCAATATGTTGGTAAAAAAACAACGGCATAGGTTAAGGAAATACTACTTTTACTTTGTGCAAGTGCAATATTTATCAGCAGGATTACCACTTCCGGTAACAGTAACGACCGAAAAACGCAGGTCGAGCAGGGTAACTATTCGCAGTGGGGAAGTACTGATACAACTCCCACAATTTCTATCCAAAAACCAACGAGAAGAAAACATTGAACAGTTGATTGGTTGGGCAAGAAAAAAACTTCAGCAACTAAAACTTCCGGTACAAAGATCGGATGAATTTTACTTATCCGGTGGTGAGATAATGTTACTGGATGAAAAATTTATGCTTAAGATAGAACCTTCCAAAGATGCTTTTGTGTATTCAAGATTAGTGAAGTCAGATAGAAGGGTAGAGATTTATATCCCGGAAAAGACCGTTTTTGAAGAAAGAAAACAAACCATCAAAAAAGCACTCTCCCGAATTTTTGCAAAATATGCACAACCTGTAGTAGAACAAAGGATTCGGGAATTGAACGCCACGCACTTTAGGAAAAACATTGAGAAGATTAGCCTTCGTTATAATCATACACGATGGGGAAGCTGCAGTTCCAATGGTAACATATCTATATCTACACGCTTGCTAATGGCCCCTGCATTTGTTCGGGATTATGTTTATATACATGAAATTGCACACCTTTTCGAGATGAATCATAGCCACAAATTTTGGAAGATTGTTGCCCATGCCATGCCGGATTATGGAAAAGCTGAGCAATGGTTAGACACGCAGGGATTGAGTTGTGATTTCTAACAACGCATATTTTTGACGATTGAAATCCTTAAACATTCGTAAAAAAGTCATACTTTCGAAAAAAAATGTTTTGAAGGTTAAGTTGCTCATTATTCTATGCTCATTATTTGGATTGTCTAAAACCACCTTTGGACAAGAGTACGATTCTTTAGGATTTAAAAACACCATGGGTGTGCTGGTAGGGGCAGGCAATAATGGCATTGCTTCATCCGCCGGATTTGATTTTAGGGGATTCTATCAGCGTACGCTCACCACGAAGTTAGACCTGTGGTTTTCTCATGGCATCATCCATAGCAGTAGTTTTAATAAAGAAGATAACGAGGATTATTCCTTGGTAAAAAGACACCTTTTTCAGCGCACGAATATTTCGGTCTTGTATGTTCCGGTGAGGAAAGAAAAGCACGAATTTAAATTTGGAGGTGGGCCACAACTGGCATATGTTTTCAGGACAAAAGGTCCGAATATTTTTGTTAAAGACAAAAGCATTGCCGGTGGTTGGGTAATCACATCCATGTATCAAGCACACCCTTGGAAAAAAGCGACCATTGGCATGTATGTAAATTGGGAGCCATTGTTTGGAAAAGACAAAAAAGGGGTTGGCAATGCATTTTTTGGCGTCGTCTTAGGAGGCAGATTCTAATAATACAATGATTTGATTTATAAAACAGGCTATTCATTGTAAGATGTTACGCCTGAGGATAATATTTTGATCACAAAGCTTCTCAAAGAAGGCGCTAAGCACCCAAAGATGCCGACATGAGATTCTTTGGAACTTTCTTTTGTATATTATTGTTATAGGTAGAAAAGAAAGTAAAATGAGCATTTTAAGAATTTTATTAAGCGTTATTTTTCCTCCATTAGCCGTTCTGGATAAAGGACTGGGCAGTATCCTAATTGTTTTCATACTTACACTATGCGGATGGGTACCCGGTGTTATTGCAGCATTGGTAATACTCAACAACCCAAAGTATAAACAGGTGGAAATGGCTTAGAAAAAATATCACATGTATAAGCAAAAAAGGAGGCGACCGCCTCCTTTTTGCTTATACAATCAAATGCCCATTCTTTTATGACTTCATGTAGTTCTTATAATCCCAATAACTGCTTTACCATGGCGGAAATTCTCTTTCCATCGGCTTTTCCGGCGAGTGTTGCATTTGCCGCACCCATAACTTTTCCCATATCCTTTAATGAAGTTGCCCCCGTAGATAATATGATATCAGCGATAACTTTTTCTAATTCGGCATCATCCATTTGAGCTGGTAGAAAAGTGGAGATAACATCCATTTCTTCTTTTTCCTTTTGTGCCAAATCTGTTCTATTTTCTTTTGTAAAGATGTCAAAAGATTCCTTGCGTTGATTGAATAGTTTTTGTAAGATTTTTACTTCCTGCTCTTCATTAAGTTCTCCGGAACTCCCTTTTTCTGTTTTTGCGAGCAAGAAAGCAGATTTTATACCCCTCAATGTTCGAAGTGTGGCCTCATCCTTTGCCAACATAGCTTTTTTCAAAGCCTCGTTCATACTTTTATCTAATGACATATTTTATACTTTAAAGTTTTATTTTGACTCAATAATAAGCTTTCCACTGGATTGCCCAGAATTACTTTTTAGGGTGTAAATATACATTCCCGAAGCCAGACCCTGCAGGTTTATTTGTTCATTTTCTTGAAAAACAATTGATTTTTCGAGTTTGCCATCCATAAAATACAATTCAAAATGCACATCTTTCCCTGCTCCTTCGATGTTTAAATATCCATTGCTAGGATTGGGATAAACGAGTAATCCCGGAATCTCATAACTCGGTATTCCTGTAAGTATTGCCAAAGCTTTATCGACGGCTGCTTTTGCATCAATGATACCATAACCATAGGTGTTATTGGGATAAGAGGTAGAGGTATTTCCTCCACAACCCTCAAAGGTCAACTTTTTGATACAGGTAGACTTTATGATTTCCTGAATGGAATCTACTTCTCCGGCAAGGTTAGGATTTGCCGAGATAATCAATGCCACCAATCCGGCAACATGCGGTCCGGCCATACTAGTGCCGCTATAAGCGGCATATCCATTTCCGGGTATTGATGACATGATTTGCGAACCTGGAGCAGTAACATCTGGTTTAGAGAGTCCACTTTTAGTGGGGCCTCTACTGGAAAATCCTGAGATATTATTGTTCTGGTCGGAGGATCCAACGGAGAAGCTGTTCAAATAGAGCGCCGCAGGATTTCCGGTGGTTCTACAGCCGGGGCCTTCATTGCCATTGCTGACGACTACCACAATACCGGCGGCTTTACATGTATTTACCGCCATTTCTAAGACATTGAGGTTGCTGGTATCACATCCTTCTTCCTTCACACAACCCCAAGAGTTATTGATAACATGTGGAGATTTTGCAGGGTCTGGGTTATTCCCGGAGAGGTCTGTGGGAGCGATGAACCACTCAAAACACTCTAAATAGGTAGATAGCAATCCCCAACCCCTGTCCATATTTCTGGCACAGATATATTTTGCATCAGGAGCGATGCCAATCTTATTGGTATCACTTCCATTGGCGTAATAGCCCAAGATGGTTCCCATGGTGTGCGTACCGTGTGCATCATCATCACATGGAGCAATAGCATCAAAACCACAAGGATTATTATCATTGCTATTATTTGGGTTTCTTTCGTGAATGGCATCATGCCAACAATAATTATGGTTGGCATTAACACCATCAAAACCATTGTATTGTATTTTTAGTGCTGGGTGTTCCCAATCATAACCGGTGTCCTGTGCGCCAACGACAACACCTTGTCCCGTAATACCCATTTCCCAGACTTTATCTGCTTTTATTTTTTTTATGCCATAGTTTGTAACGCCCATCCTTGTATTATCGGCTACTACTTCTAGCGGTTTTTCCATAACAAATGAGCTATTGTGAAGGATACTTTTCACCTCAGAAAAACTTGCGATAGTGTTCATCTGATCATCATTTAGTTTGGCATGTATGCTGTTGACAACATAAAATCGCTGATATAAGATACCTTGCGTCCGTAAAAATCCTTCCGTCATTGCAGATGACGGTGCCAAAGATTTCAGCTGCTCAAAGACATAGGTGGCTTTTTCAGTTTTGCCTTTGATAGAATATGCTGAAGAAATATCTGCTTGCTGTTGAAATATGATAATACAGTCAACGATTTCTTGTGTCAATAATTTTTCTTTCACTACAACATCTATTTTAGCAGTTTGTGCTTGTAGGAAAAGGCAAGAAAAGCATAGAAAAAGACTTAATAATATTGACTTCATGAATTATTTTTTTGCGAAAGTAATTATTATTTGGTTTACCAAGAAACATGTAATAGCCCGACAGACCATGGTTTAATTTGTAATAAGTTATTTTGAGTTTCAGCATAAAAATCGCTCTGAATTGATTCGTTTGAAGTCTTCAAATATTTATTTATTATCAGAACATTTGAAGGATTATGATTTGGCAAAGATGAATTTATATAATCAAAGTTAATTGTTTTAGACGATATGTTTGAATAATAAACATATAAATGATTAAGTTTGGTATCTCCAAAAACTGGCTTCGAGCGTTTAATAAAAAATGGTTTAATAAAGAAGTTTTTTGGTGTTAATCCAGTAAAATTCAATTCTTCAAAATAAGTAGAATTTACACCATTCCAAAGATTCCAATTAAAGTTAATTGGTTGACCACTACACTCGGAAATATACTTAAAAATAAAAAATGGCAAGGATTTATTGTATGTCTGATTCGATGGATTATATGTCATTAATGTCCAACCTTGGGTATTGTTATTTATTGAATACAAACTATTGTAATTATGCAAAGTTATTCTATTTAAGATAGGGGAACTTGCATTAATAATATCAAAGAAAAATCGATAAATATAATCTCCATGAACTATGCTTTTTCTCACGGCATCTTCTCCAGAATTCCATTCTGTAAACCAAAACTCTTTACCATTATCCCAGTTATTGCCGCTAAGATAATCTTTGAATGATTCAATTTGAGTACAATGTGTTTCAGAAAAATAAGCTGCATAATAATCGCGAGAACAAATATTATCAGTTCCACATCCTACATTTGTTAAGACACATGACCCAGAAATAGTTTTGGACTCCGTATAAGGATGGAAAATATTTGCATCAAAATTTTGTAATAATCTTAATGTTAAATTGTAATCCAAATGTTGCGTTGAAGACTTATTAGAAAAAGGGACGCCAATTTTTATTCCTGGAAAATCCATTTTAAGTCTTGTTATATATTCTTGCATAATAGTTTTAAGAGACTGTAACCTCCCAACATTTCCTTTTATTTCATATTTGTCTAAATAAAACTCATTCCCTAGCTCAATCTTGTTTACTACTATGCCATTATCGATTAAATATTGGATGGCATTTTTAGTTTCATTATAAAAAGTGTTAAACTGTACTGATGTTCCGCCAGTTGGCAATACATTTCTATAAATGATAGAAGAATTAGGGTCATTAGGGATGGAATAAGTTTTACAAAGATGTTGCCATATATTTGCCACATAATTACATTGGTATTCAGAACACAAATTCTTTACTAAAAAAACCTGATTTGCAATAAAATTATTTTTTAAACAGGATTCTTGTTGAATACAGTCAAAAAATGCTGTTTCTCCATTTGCTAAGGTTTCATCAGAATCGAAGCCATTACCAACCTTATTTGTACCATAGTGATAGTAATTGCCAATTGTTCCTCCTGGAAATCTGATAATAATTGGATAAATAACCTCGCTATTCATTTCAGAGATTATTCCATTATTTAAAGTTACCAAACTCGGGTTATCATATTGATTTGTGTGTGTTGCACAATAATTGGTTTCATCAAAATTATAATCAGGAAATTGAACATTATTAAACCCTAGTCCAATACATGATTTCTCAATCGGTGGCACTGGCAATAAGTCATTAATGCTAAAGTTTAGTTTGAAACTTGGACTTTGTCCGAAAGTTGAAGTAGAGTACAATACTAAAAGCAAATAAATTTGTTTCATAAAAATTGTTTTTATGTTTAGAGAAATTAATTATCTCAATTTTTTTATTAGCATATTCTACAACTTAAAACTGAGGAATCGTATCAACAAAAGGTTCTATTGGTTTCAAAGCGTCCGGATTTTGGTTAAAATAGTTTTCCATATTTTTGAAACTCTCATTAAAGGCCTTTTCCATTTGCCCCTTCATTATTAAAGACATCCATTTTCCAATGATGTCTGTACATTCTGTATTAAAGGTGCAAATGACATCTACCTCTTCTCCACTTGGCGTTAAGCTATATGTCCCACTTGTTACACCATCCATTCCATCAAAAGCAAGTTCGTAGCCAATTTTATCACTTGGAACAGATTCTGTTATCTTAAAAGAACCTTTTCCCACTGTCCATTTTTTACTTGACCAAGAATATCCTGCGCCAACACCCATCTCTGGGCCGGAATAAGTCGTTTTCATAGCTTTATCCATTTGAAACCAATAACTCCAGTTTTTCCAGTCTTTCATCGTGTTTAATTGGTTGAAAACTGCCTCTGACGGTGCCTTTACATGAACTTTATGTTCCATGCTAAAGTCCTTTTTAATAAAAAAAGAACCTCCAACCATAATTACGGCAAGCACACCCAATACTGCAACAATAATTTTAATTACCTTCATACTATATATCTTTTAAAAATTAATGTGTGTAAAATTACTTCAATTTTTCATTTTCTATATGCCTTTTGCTGTCCCTAGAAGTTTTTTTTATCAGATTCTGCGTTAGGGCTTGTGTTAAGTCAATACCGGTTTGGTTTGCAAGGCAGATGATTACAAATAAAACATCGGCTAATTCATCATCAAGGTTTTTATCTTGATCAGATGCCTTAAAAGATTGTTCACCGTACTGTCTGGCAATAATTCTGGCAACTTCTCCTACTTCTTCCGTGAGGATAGCCATATTTGTCAATTCATTAAAATACCGAACGCCCGTTGTATTGATCCATTTATCAACAGTTTCTTGTGCTTCTTTAATTGTCATAAGTATAATTTTTTAAGTTACTTAAAAATAGTATTTTTGTGCCTTCGCTACGAAAGTACAACAAATGAGCAAAATTGCTTTCATAACAGGAGCCACTTCAGGAATAGGTGAAGCCAGCGCAGTAAAATTTGCTGCGGAAGGATGGCATTTGGTTATTACAGGAAGAAGAGCCGATCGCCTGAAAACACTTAAGGAGAAACTGGAGTCGCAATACAATATAAAAGTTTTGACGCTCACCTTTGATATCAGGAAATTAGATGAAGTAAAAAACGCCATCGCTCAACTTGACAACCATTGGAAAGAAATTGACGTATTAATCAACAACGCAGGGTTGGCCGTTGGAAGAGGCCCTATACATGAAGGCGTTTATGATGATTGGGAGAGAATGATAGATACCAATATTAAAGGATTATTATACATTACAAGAGAGTTGACACCTATCATGATTGCCAATGGGAAGGGTCATATCATCAATATTGGCTCACTCGCCGGTCACGAAGCTTATGGCGACGGCAATGTGTATTGTGGCACTAAACATGCAGTAATTGCTATGAGTAGAGCCATGCGCATCGATTTAGTAAAATTTGGCATAAAAGTATCCGTGGTAAGTCCCGGTGCAACGGAAACGGAATTTTCATTGGTACGTTACAAAGGAGACAAGACTACTGCTGACAAAACATATAATGGTTACCAACCATTGACATCGGAGGATGTTGCAGCCTCTATTTATTTCATCGCCAGCCAACCAAAGCATGTCAACATCGAGGAAATATTTTTATTGCCAACAGCACAGGCTACTACGAATATTATCCATAGAGAAAATGGAACAAAATAACCCCATTACACGTTATAGTTAAAAATAAATATATGGAGAATCAAATAAAACAGGTCATTCCTGTAATGATATATACGGAAGCAACGCCCAACCCTGCAACTTTAAAATTTGTTGTAAACAGACCTTTGCTTGTCAATGATTTTGTGGATTTTCAAAAAGCAGAAGATGCGGAAAATGCCCCATTAATTAAAGAAATTTTCCTGCTTGGAAACATTAACAACGTGTTCATCAGTCAGAATTTTATTACTGTAACAAAAGCAGAAGCATCCATGTGGGCAGAGTTGATGCTACCTATTAAAGAGGTAATGAAGCAGTATTTAGAAGAAGGGAAGCCTATTTTTAATGAGCAATTTAAGAAACCGGCGCAGGCGACCAACGAAGTAAATATCAATGATTCCGATATAGATGCTAAGATAAAGGGCGTTTTGGACAAATATGTAAAACCTGCTGTAGAAATGGACGGCGGTGCTATTAGTTTTGTGTCGTTTGAAGAAGGTGTGCTAAAATTAGCCTTGCAAGGTTCTTGCAGTGGTTGTCCTTCGTCAACGGTTACCTTAAAACAAGGCATTGAAAACCTCATGAAACGCATGGTTCCGGAAGTAATCTCCGTTGAATCTATCGCAGAATAATTTTAAGCATATCTTAGAGGTGAAGAAGTTGCTGATAATTGGAGGCACTCGTTTTGTTGGAAGAAATCTGCTAGAAAAACTTATACATAACCATCCTCACTATAGTGTCACGCTTTTCAACAGAGGCATCACAAACCCCCATTTATTTCCGGAAATCAACAAAATCTTTGGCGATAGGAAAAATATAGAGGACATTTCAAAGATTGCAACAACTTTTTGGGATTGTATCATTGATATTTCAGGATATTGGCCCGATGCTTTAGAACAACAATTGAATATCCACAAGGGCAATTTCGACAAATACATCTACATTTCCACCTGTAGCCATTATGTATTCCATCCTAATCATCCACACCTCATTCACGAGGACGAGCCTACCGTTACATGTACAGAAGAAGAAAAGCATAGTGAAGGATTGCAATATTATAACCAAAAGAAAGCGGAATGTGAGCGTATTTTACTAGAGACAATAGACAACTTAATTATTCTGCGTCCAGGATTAATCATCGGAAAATATGATTCTACTGACCGACTTTATTATTGGTTGCACAAAGTTTTCTCACAAGAAAAAATACTATTGGCGGAAGCTTGTAAAAATGCTATTTCATTCACCTATGTAGCAGATTTGGTCAATATCATAACTTATTTCATTGAAAACACGGGCAAACATAAAATTTATAATGCCTCTTCCTATAAGGCTGCTATTGAGGATTTTGTTCAAATGTCCATTACAACACTTGATAAACAGCCTGCGCTGATATATGCTACCCATTCCTTTCTGGAAGAACATCAGGTTGAAGAATGGGTAGACCTTCCTTTATGTCTGAACGGCACTTACCTTACTGTAAACAGCATGAGGCTATGGAATGAATTGCCTTTTCGTCCATCTAGCCTTGAACAATCCTTTGCTCAAATGATTGATTTTTATACCCAAGAAAGGTGTTGGGAAACGCCAAATGTAACTCCTCCAGCAATGACTGCAGACCGAGAAAAGCAACTTCTGGAGAAATTCTGATGCTAGGTTAAAACAACGTCAACTGACCTTTAGGATTATTTCTTATAAAAGCTTGGCAGTTGAGCGTTTGATTGAATGGTTCAGGAAAGTATTTGTTTTTTGCCAGTTTGACCATTGAGGCAATAGATTCCGCTAGCTTTCCATCTCCTTTCATTCTGGTACTAAATCTACTATCATTTAACTTGCCACCATGTAATGCTGCTACTTGATTCAATACTTTCTTTGCTTTTTCAGGAAATGCTGTTTCAATCCAATTTGCAAATATTTCAGCAATAGAGCCATTCAACCTAACCACAATATGACCGAATCCTTTTGCTCCGGCTTCCGAGACAGCTTTCGCTAACTGCATTACCTCGTGGTTGTTCAATCCCGGAATAATAGGCGCCATTAATACATATACAGGAATACCATTTTTCGCCAACAGTTCTACCATCTCAATTCTTTTTTTGATAGTTGCCGTTCTCGGTTCCAATTTCATCCTCAATTCTTCATTCAAAGTGTTGATAGACATGCATACGGAGGTTAGCTTATGTTCGTTTAACGATTGTAAAATATCTATATCTCTTTGTACCAAACTGTTTTTAGTAATTATGCCAACCGGATGTTTGTATTTATCAAATACTTCCAAACATTTTCTGGTTATTTGCAACTTGCGTTCGACTGGTTGATAGCAATCTGTATTTCCACTCATCATAATGGGCTTTACCTCCCAATTGGGTTTTTGAAAAAGTTTCTCAAGTAGTTGTGGCGCATTCTTTTTGACTAAAACCATTTGCTCAAATTCTAGTCCGGCATTATAGCCCCAATATTGATGAGAGTTCCGGGCATAGCAATAAACGCAGCCGTGCTCACAACCCTGATATGGATTCATGGAGTATTCCATGCCTACATCCGGGCTATCCACTTTGTTGACGATTGTTTTAGGAAAGACTTCAATATATTTTGTTGGGGCTTGTTCTTGTTCGATTTCGTCTATTGCTTCCCAATGTTCCTTCACAGGAATTTGCTGAGCAAATACATTCACTGTATTTATCTGCGCTCCTCTCCCTTTAATTATATCCTGAAATGGTAACATCTTGCAACTTTATGCTAAAATACAAAGTATTTAAATGTGTTTTTGCTACATAATGTATCAATTTTGAAAAATGCTGTGATATCATGCATTTAAAACAGATATATGCATAAAAATTGGTTATGCAACTCAAGATATATCAGGTAGACGCCTTCACACAAGAATTATTTGGTGGAAATCCTGCCGCCGTAATTCCATTAACAGAATGGGTGAGTGATGAGTTATTACAAAAGATTGCCGAAGAAAATAATTTGTCAGAGACAGCATTCTTTGTTCCTGAAGGTGAAGGATTTCGGTTGCGTTGGTTGACGCCAACGGTAGAAGTTCCTTTGTGTGGTCATGCCACGCTAGCTTCAGCACATGTTATTTTTGAACACCTGCATTATGATAAGGAAGAAATTATTTTCTATACCAAAAGCGGTGTATTGAAAGTTAAGAAAGACAACGGAAGGCTGTCTTTAAATTTTCCAAAAGCTACCTTACAACAACTGGACATAAATATATTTCCTGCCGGATTGGTAGGAGACAACCTAGTAGAGCTATGGGAAGGTAATGGCAAATGGTTGGCAGTAGTAGAAGAGGAAGATTTTGTGAGGAAGTTCATCCCCAACTTTCAGGTCATTGGCGACTTACCATGCTTCGGACTAATTCTCACCGCCAAAGGGAAGGATGTGGATTTTGTTTCTAGATTTTTTACACCACAAAATGGCATCAATGAAGATCCGGTTACGGGTGGGGCGCACTGTGTACTTACACCTTATTGGGCAAATGTTTTGGTTAAAAATGACTTGCATGCACTGCAAGTTTCTAAACGAGGGGGAGAACTTTGGTGTAAAAACACGGAAGAAAGGGTTATTATGCAGGGACATGCCATAACATATCTGGTGGGAGATTGTTGGGTTTAAAAAATGTATGTTTGACAATGGGGTTTTAGTGGCAATGCTAACTGGTGTATGCACCTGCAAACATTCATCATAATAACAGCCTGAAAAACCAAATCTGTTTTAGTAAGTGGATTAGCATGCAAACACATAATGAAGCTTTAAGAAAACAAGGTCGCTTCAGCGATTTGACAAAAAAAATAGCTTTACACTCTTCTACAATAATTTTCGATTAATTGACACCAAGATGTATTATTTTGTCTGAATCACAGATTAAATGGATTAAAAGATTACACGGATTATGAATACGGAATTGAAATACAAGGACATAACTGAGAAGATAATCGGCGCTTCATTTGAAGTTCATAAGTTTCTAGGCAATGGCTTTCAAGAAGTGATTTACCAAAGGGCATTGGCTTATGAAATGCGTAAGGCTGGATTAGAATTTGCCAGAGAGATAGAGCAAGATATTTTTTATAAAGACCTTGAAAAACCAATCGGCACACGCAGGGCTGATTTTGTAGTAGATGGAAAAGTATTGGTTGAATTAAAAGCAATTATTCAGTTAGAAGATGTACACTTGGCACAAGCACTTAATTATCTTAAAGCGAGCAAATCCGTGATTCAGACAATAATTGCGGAAATATTAAATCCCATTTATTTCTAATCTAAAAGAACAACCATCGTCCGTCAATTAGATGCCCTGCGAGCCAAAACGCAAGAGTTGGAAGCGGCGTATCAAAAGAAAATTGCTGATTTGGAAGAGCTGAAAAAGAGTATTTTACAAAAGGCATTTGCAGGAGAATTAAAAAGCGAAAGCAATAATAAACCGTGAAAATGTGTATATTTGAGGGACTTTTCACGATAAATAGCTAAGCGTAGTATGATAAACCAAACTACAAAAGATAAAATTGAGGCATTGCACCAGCAATACATAAACCTGGCAAAGGGGAACGGACACTTGCTGAAAGAAATTGCACTTGCCGAAATTCCTGAAATGGTTTATAACTCAAACGCTATCGAAAACTCAACACTTACCTTAGAAGACACCGAAAAAATTCTTGCAGGAGGCAGTATAGAGCGTAAAGTAAATATACGGGAGGTGTACGAAGCCAAAAATTTGGCAAAACTAACCGAAACCTTATTAGAAAAAAACAAATCCAAACTCAATATCAAGCTCATTTTAAATTTGCATAAAACATTACTTACTCATATAGATGACAGCATTGCAGGTCGTTTTAGAAGTGGTAAAGAATGGGTAAGGGTTGGCAATCATTTGGGAGCAAATCCGCAGTTTGTAGTTGCGCTTATGCAGGAATTGGTGGATAATTTCAACCAAAATAAAGCCCGCTATTTTTTAGATACTATTGCACATTTCCACGCTGAGTTTGAAACTATTCACCCATTTGTTGACGGCAATGGACGAATAGGCAGAGTGCTCATCAATTTGCAGTTAATGAATGCAGGTTTACCGCCTATAATAATTCAAAATAAAAGCAAGCACACCGAATACTATCCGTTATTTACCCAGTACCAAACAACGATGAAATTTGGAGGGTTTACGGAATTGTTTGCCTTGTTGTTGCAAGAAACATTGCACAAACGAATAACTATACTTACGGCAAAAAAAATTATTCCGCTTTCTGTATGGGCTTCACAAAAAGCCGTAAAACCAAACGTGGCAGCTAACAAAGCCAAAAGGCAAACCATCCCTGCCTTTCGAATGCGTGAAAAGTGGATGATTGCAGATGAATATAAACCTACATAATTATGAACGAAGCAGAAACAAGAGCAGAACTCATAAACCCAAAGCTAAAAGCTTGTGGAGTTGTGAAAGGCTCTAAAGCTCTTTGTGAATACCATATTACGCAAGGAAAAAGACAAACAGGAGGAAAAAGACATCGCTGATTATGTGTTGGTGTACAAAGGCATCAAATACGGAAAAGCAGTTATTTATTTACTTATGCTAATAGGATGAACCTCCAAACCGAAATGATAGTACTAATACTATTCAATTTTATTTGAACAAGCCCTTTTCTTTCATTTCTTTAAGAGAGGCTTCGTACTTATCTTCTCCAATTTCTTGACTGAGTACCCAGGAGGTAAAACGTTTGATTCCTTCATCAAAACTTACTTCCGGAGAAAACCCTAGTGCGGATTTTACTTTGGTAAGATCTGCATAATTATGTCTAATGTCGCCGATTCTATACTGTCCGGAAACTTGGATATCTATTTGTTTTCCATAGTGTTTAATTAAGGTTTCAGCAACTTCCATCACAGAAATATTCTGCCCTAATCCTACATTAAATACTTGATAATCTGTCGTTTCACTGTCCATGCCTAACATGGTGGCCTTTACTACGTCGTCGATATAAACAAAATCGCGGCTTTCCTTTCCATCTTCAAAAATATTGATGCCGTTTCCATTTAAGATTCTTGTAGAAAATATCGATAAAATACCAGTGTATGGGTTTTTTAGTGATTGCCCGGGGCCATATACATTTTGATAGCGAAAGGCAACAGCAGGAATATTTAAAGAACGACAAGCAATTAATACGGCTTGCTCTTGGTTGTATTTTGTTAGTCCGTAAATGGAGTTAGGATGTATCTTGGAATCTTCATCGGTTGCCATAAGAACAACTTCCTTTCCTGTTAATGGGCATTTGGGCTCGTAATCACCTTTCGACATATCCACATCATTGCGCTGTACAGGATAAACTGCCGAATGTAAGTCTTTGTTCCAATATTTTCCTTCTCCATAGATAGCACGGGAAGATGCCACGATGACTTTTTCTACTTTGTGTTCATGGTTGGCCAACAGATCCAACATGATGCCGGTTCCGGTGACATTTACATCCATATAGCGTTGTATTTCATACATGGATTGTCCGGTGCCAGTTTCTGCCGCCAAGTGAACGATGACTTCTTGTCCTTTTAATGCCTGCTCCCAATCATACACATTTCTTACATCCCCTAAGATAAAATTCACTTTATCTTTAATTCTTTGAAACAAGAATGAGTCATCTTTATCTCCATGAATTTGCGGACTTAAATTGTCCAATACTGTAACTTCGTCACCCCTTTCGATACATTTTAGTGCCAATGTTGAGCCAATGAATCCGGCTCCTCCTGTTATAAGTATTTTCCTTCCCATATTTTATAATCTTAACCACCACTTGATGGATTGTTGAACGTTATTTTTAAAGAAATTATATTTTATGATATGCCATTTCCTTAGGATAAAGGACTTGTTTCTGAGGTTGATAAATGACGTTAAGGTTTCTTCGGTCTCTTTGTTGAGACAACCACGCTCATCCAGCCGCTGTTTGACAGCGTTCGCCTGTTGTTGGAGCTTAGAAAAATAGGTGTGCAGGTTTTTATTGGAAACTTTAGCGCTAATGGTTTGTTCAACATCTTTCTTTAAAGGGTTATTGCCACGGGAGGCATTAGCACCATGCACACGATGCAAAATCGTAGACTCCTGCACATAGTCTATTTTTCCGGCTGCTGCTGCCAGCAATACCAACCAATGGTCTTGCAATAAAGCACGTTTGTCGATAGGTGTGCCGAGTGTTAGCAACGATTTATTTACCATCATAGCACACCCATAAGGGACATTTTGCATTAACAGATTGCCCAGTTTGGTGGCATTTGGGTTGAGTTTGTCTTTTTTCCAAAGTGAAGATGCGATCACGTTTAAATCAGCATCCGCCATACTAAGGTCTGTAAAAACAAAACACGGCGTTGCCATTTGTCCTGCTTCCAGTTCTTTCATTTTTTGGAACGTAATAGCTATTTTGGCTGGCAACCATTTGTCGTCCTGATCGCAAAATAGGATATAATCACTTTTTGATGCCTGCATCAATAAAGAAAAGTTCTCTGCAGGACCTACATTTCCCAGATTATCCTTTAGAATAGTTACCTTATCTGGATGTTTTTGACAGAAATGTTCGAGAATAGAAACCGTATTGTCAACTGAACCATCATCTCGTACATAAAGATGCCATTGTGCAAAGGTTTGCTCTGCCAGCGATTGTAACTGTACCGCTAAATACTTCTCTCCATTATATGTTGCCAATAAAATATCTACCATAAGGTATGATTGCATGGCAAAGATAAGAAGTTTGTTTACTTAGAAATTAATTTATCTACGGCATTTCTCAACTGATTCTCAAATATTTTAAATGAGTTTAGTTGCCTTAATGGAGAAAAATCTTCTATGTTTTCTGCTATTAGATGTACTGCGAAATTAGCATTGAATTTTTTAAGATTACGACCCTTTAATCCGCTAACTTCTTTTAATAAATCGTGTAACATAGATTTTGTGTCTGGGACATTTTCAACATTCTTTAACAAAGGAAGCGCTATTTTGCCTTTGAAATTTCTGTTTCCCGCTGCTCCTTTAATTGCTTCGACATCAAATAACAACCATGACTCCATCATTCTGACAGGAACGACACAAACTGTTCTTTCCAAAAATTTGCTTTCTTTTATTTTGCTAGTAATCTCTTGTTTTCTTTTTTCAATAATTCCTCTTTCAGATGATTCTGCATCTCTATGGTAAAAGAGGATGTCAAATGGGAAGTATTCAAAAGCGACATCAATTCTTCTCAACACTTCATGTGATTTAGGAGGTTCTAGTATATTACTAAAATTCGCAAATCTACCACTAATTGGCAGTTGGGGATAGAGGTCATTTAGAAGCCAATTGATTACATTCATTAAAATCATATCTGATTGACCATCTGAAATCAATGTATATTTTAATTCATTCATTCAAGAAAATCAAGTTTCATTTGAAGAATATTTTCGCGAACAGTTTTCTTTTTTGTTCCATGCTTCTGATAATTAACAATCATAGGTTCGGCAACTATTGATTGATTATCACCATCCACAGCACTATATTCTAAATAAAATAAGATATCTCCTTTTGCCGTTTCGTGTGCTAAATTTTTATCAGTTTTCCATGTTGACCTAAGCGCAGAAAAGCTAGTGTATTTGACTTTTTTATTGAATTTTTCTAAAAATATTTCTTTCTCATGAGCTAAATATAAACTTTCATCTGAAACAATGCTAACAACTTTAGGAGAATGAGAATTGATAATGACTTGTCTTAATGGATTGTTCTCATCAACTGGACAGGTTGTATCCGTTGCAATGTCTTCTAATAATCTTACCATCTCCTCAATTCTTTTTGGATTGATACCATTCTCAGGCTCTTCCATACAAATTAATCCATTTCTGCTACTATCTTCTTGTATTACTGCCAGCCCCAAGAATCTTAATGTGCCATCAGATAATGATTGAGCAGGCAAAATCAGGTTGTCTTTAAACTTGACCCTTAAAGTTAATAGGTCTCTTTTTTCATCTTTATCAACGTCTATCTCCTTAATATCTCCTACCAATCTTTTTAACTTATTGGTTAATGATTGATAGATGTCTAGTTCTTTTTTTTCGTTATTTAATCTATAAAGGGTGGCTGGTAAATTAAATCCATTTGCAAGTATTCTTGCATTTTTTACTTCATATATTGAGTTTGGTTGACGCAAAGTGCTTGGTTCGAATTGTAACATCATCCAATTTCGCATTTCTTGCCTAGCTAAAAAAGCTGTAGGAGATTCGGCAGTAACTGTAGATAAGAGTGTTCTTGGCATCTTTTCTGCAATGAATTCCGTAGTTCTTCCCTTGTTACCATCTTGATGAAGCTTTATTTTTTCCTTATCCGTAGAAATAAATGGAATTTTTGTAGATCGTCTACCTTGTAAGATTGAATTTAGCCAAGATTTATTAAAATCAAAAAATAGATGCGTTCTCATATCAGAGAGCGTTATTGGAACTAACTCTTCTCTAATTATTTCAATAGGTTCCTTTTCACTATTTATAGCGTCATCAATTAATTTAAATTCTAAAATATATCTTAAACTTGTTATTGTTGCCATTGCATGCTGACCTAAATCATCTTCATCCTGCTTAGGAATTAACAGGTCTACCTCAAAAGACATTTTATCATAATAAATGTCTCCACTCTTAAAGAAAATATCTTTAATGTTAGCGTGTTTGTGATTCTCACTACGAATAGATTTTACAGCTTGTAAGATGCTTTGATCAGCTAGATTTGAGAGAAACATTAAGGCATCAAAGAAATTTGATTTTCCTACTGCGTTCGCCCCAGCAATACAAGTAAAGGGCCCAAAATATAATTCGGTATTAAGTAAACTTTTAAATCCATCTATCTTTATTCTAGTTATCATAATAGACAAATTTAAGCATTTAAATCATGACTAACCCACCGTTAAACTATATTAATCTCTCCGTCTATTATTCAAGAGGATAAAAACATAGTATAAAAGCTGTGCAAGCGATGCCAATGCTGCTACAACATAAGTCATGGCTGCCCACCAAAGGGCGTTTTTTGCTTTTTCATGCTCTTGACTGGCCATGATGCCGGTGGTGTCTAACCATTTAAGGGCTCTATTGGAAGCATCAAATTCTACCGGCAAAGTTATGAAACTAAAGACTGTCGTTGCTGCAAACATGGCAATACCAATCATAAATACCAGCGGATTGCCATAGTAAAATATTGCCAAGCCTATCATTAGCACCCAAGGCATAAATCTTGCACCGATATTTACTACCGGAACCAATTTGGAGCGCATTGTTAGCCATGCATAAGCTTCATTGTGCTGAACGGCGTGTCCACATTCGTGCGCTGCAACGGCAGCAGCAGCCACCGTAGGTTGGTTATACACCCATTCGGAAAGGTTGACAGTTTTTGTTGCCGGATTATAATGGTCTGTAAGTTGTCCCGGCACGGAAACGACTTGAACATCATAAATGCCATTTTCTTGCAACATTTTCTCTGCCACTTCTCTTCCTGTTAATCCAATTCTTATCTGTGAATATTCCTGAAAGCGTCTTTTTAGCATACTGCTAACGCCCATAGATATCGCCATAAAGGCGAAGGTTATCACATAATACATCAAATTTCCATGCATCATCATAGTGCTACTAATTTATTTTTTCTAAAACATGACTAAAAAACAAAACCTTATAAAAATACAATCTACTAAGTTCTTCTTTTAGTTTACTGTCTATTAACAACAAAAATGCTTCCAAAGTTTCATTGTTATCGAATTTATATTGCAATGAAAGCGACTCTCCTTCCGGGTCTTCCTGTTGTTGCAATTTGTACAAGCCATAATCTTTGGTAAGGTTAGATGCCTCTAATTGCGTAAAATGCTTGTCAACGATGTATTTGATAACAATGGCTTTTATTTTATGTTCAACGTGTATGGTGGTTGTATAAATTAGCATTATTGTTCATTTATCTTTTCGCCACGTAAGATTCTGTATCTTTTTCGTGCTTCCACCATAAAAGTACTCCCTTGATAATCTAAAATGAGTTTTTCATAGAGTTCTTTTGCTTGTTCTGGATCATTCAGGTTGTTTTGAACAATGTCTGCCCAAAGAAAAAGTGCATTATCGCCCCATAAATCGCTGCCATAGTTTTCAACAATGTCTTTTAAATATTCAATAGCACCATTAAAGTGGCGTTTTTCAAGTTCTAACTGTGCTTTTAACCAATAGACATCGTCCGTCAGACTATGGTTAGGATATAAGCTCAATATCTTATCCAATTCTTCTTCAGATGCCTCCAGCTTGTTTTGAAACTTTAATAAATCCGCCTGAGAAAAGAGCATCATAGGCTCTAAGGTGGAGTCCATGCCTAAATTATCTGTAATAAATACACTTAAATCAATCGCATCATTAGAAATATATTCGGAGGTATTTCCTTTAATAACTTTTAGCTGTGTTTGTGCCCATTCGAAATCCCCTTTGTAATAACTTAGCCTTGCATTCTTATATTTAGCTTCTTCTCCTGTTGGGTTTCCTTTAAAGTCTTTTTCTACTTGTGTGTATAGCAATACAGATTCCCAAGGTTCTTCTTTCAAGATATAATAATCGCCAAGATCCAGTTTTGCCTGTGCTTTGAGGTTTTTGTCAACCTTTGGGTCTCCAATAAGCATTTCTAAATTACTGATCGCCGTATCTAAATCGTGGATGTATAAAGCATTCAATTTTGCTAAGTCGATAACGGCTTTAGAAGAGGTATATGGATTGTAATATTCATCCAAGAATTTCTTATAAGCATCTCTGAGCGAATAAAGATCTTTTTCAGAATAATTTCTTCCTGAAATGATTTTATCACGCTTTACATTGAGCATTTCCAGAGTTGCCGTAACATAATAATCATTCTCCGCACCTTTGTCTATGACGAATTGATATCCCTTTATGGCGGCATCATAGTCTTTTTGCTGTGCTGCACTTCTGGCAATCTGGATAACATTTGCACCGCCTTCATCTCGCTTCAGGTCAAGGTATTTAGCTTGTGCTAAAGCGCTTTCAAAATCATTCATTTGCATATACAACCATACCAGCAAATCCTGATACACGAGCGTTTCTTTGTGCTTTTGTACATTTTGGAGTAAAATGGTTTCCAAATTGGTAAAATCTTCTTGCGTCGTTAATGCTGCCTGCAAACCATTCTGGACTTGCCTTAGGCTGGTCGGGTTGCTCAATACTTCCTCTAAATACAGGCTCAACATGCCTTCTTTATTGTTTTGCAAGCGATAAATAGTGCCTATTTCATAATTAAAAGAAGCGTCCGGGACTTGTTTCTTACCGGCTTCATAGGTTTTTAATGCCCAATCCAATTCATTGACTTCAATGAATTTATTGGCAATTTTCAGGTATTCGAATTTGACGGGTTTCAAGGACTTAATCAAGGACTCATATTGCTTATCTGCTTCCTCTTTATCGCCTGACATTTGATATATTTGCCCAAGTTCAAGTAGATAAGTAGGGTCTTTCCCAGATTCTTTATAAATCGTTTTAATGAGCTTTTTTGCTGTAACCCAATCTTTTAAGGCGATAAGTGTTTGTTTGTAATCTTCATAGTACAAATCATAACCATTGGGTTTTTGTATCAATACTTCGTAATATTCTGCAGCCTTGTCGTATGCGCCATTTTCAAAAAATTGCTTGGCAAGATATGCATCTCTATCGCCCTCCAATAAAGGTTGTTCCTGACCAAAAGCGGTATGGAAACACAGGATGTTACAAATGATATAGAAAACAATTTTCTTCATCTCACTACTTCACAAATTTATACAAAATGATTCCAAGTAACGAGTATTTTAATAAAAAATAAGAAAAAAGCCTATTTAGGCAACCAAACGCCAGTTGATTTAAGGAATTCATTGAAGTAAAAGCATTCTTCACTTTCTATACAAGCAATCGCTAATTGATAGGTTTTGTTTCCTTCTTTCAAAGATATACTTAACCCTACCAATGGATTGTCGTCACCGTAGACTCGTTCAATCTTAACAGAAGAAACCGTGAATTTATTTAAGTCGATTTTTTCAGCGACGGCATCTTTCTGTATCTTGTCCCAATCTTGTATTGTTTTGGGATTTTCTGCAATCATCTTTTGGATATTCTCATTGCTGAGTGCGCCCAGTTCTTTACCAAAATTCTGTTTGATAACGCCAACAGTAGGTTGCAGCTTTTGTAGTTCCTTAAAATCTTTTGATTGCAAAGCAGTAAGCAGGTGTTGCGCCAAGCTGTCTGCGCTATAACAATTTTGAGCGGAAGCACGCTCCTGAAACCATAAAATGGTAAGAATAAGTAATAAGAATCTCATTTTAAATGCTTTTTTGCAAATGTTTTTGTTCAATATGATTTCCCCAATATGGACAGCCACATTTTTTAGCAGCGCGCTTTGAACTGGAGCATCCGGTTGCTACTAAGGCAAATAATATGCCGAAAACTATGCCCAATTTTATCTTTTTCATACGGTATATAACGTAAATCTCTAAATTCTATTTTTCTTTACAATGTAAATATATCAAAATTAATGCTAAAAGATATTTTTGGGAGAAAGATTTTGGTGGCACCACTCAATTGGGGACTGGGACATGCTACGAGGTGTATTCCTTTAATTGAGCAGCTTTTGGTACAAAACAATGAAGTGGTCATCGGCTCTGATGGCGAGGCATTAAAGTATCTACAACATAGTTTCCCTGATCTGCGAACAATCACTATTCCCGGTTATGATTTTGAATATCCAAGAAATGGAAAAATGTTTTTTGCTGTCTTGACACAAGTTAGTAAGGTAAAAACCAAGATTAAAGAAGAGCAGGCTTTTGTGCGTGATTTGATGAAAAGAGAACGCTTCGACATCATTATTTCCGATCATAGATATGGTGTTCATTGTTCCGATGTCAGGAGTGTTTTTATCTGCCATCAGTTGGCGTTGATGGTTCCCACACTTATGCAATTCATGCGCAAGCGTATATACGACTATCACTTATCGTTTATGGAGCCTTTTGATGAGATTTGGATTCCGGATAATGCGAAGCCGCCCTATTTGTCGGGAGGATTGGCACATGATTTTCCTTTGCCTAAGAAAGCGCATTTTATTGGTGCATTAACCCGGTTTTCAAGTTTCTCTCCTTCTCCAAATTATGGTAAGCAACATTATATTGCCGTTCTCTTAAGTGGTTTAGAGCCGCAAAGAAGTTTGTTAGAAGAGAAAATTGTTGAACAAGCTGCTGCATTAGATGCCCAATTTGTCGTCATTCGGGGAAAACCTGATGATAAAAGCAAGTTGAACACTATTAACATCCAATATGAACAGTGCCTTTACGGGCAAGAGTTGTTTGACGCCTTGTATTATGCAGATGGAATTATTTGCAGAAGCGGATATAGTACCATTCTCGATTTAAGTGTACTTCACAAAAAAACAGCATTTATTCCAACTCCTGGTCAAACGGAACAAGAGTATCTAGCATCTTATCATGCAAAAATGGGAAAATCTATCGTCCAAGAGCAGCATCAACTGGATGTAGAAAAAATCGTTGCTTTCTTTAATAAGTCGTAACCTTTATTTTAAAGGAAAATCTAATCATTAGAAAAAAAACACAAAGTTGCTCAAAGAAGGCGCAAAAATTGTACAATGTTTTCGCCTACATTTTCTGATAAATTCTAAAAACCAACCACTGATACTTACTTCCCTTTGGTATAGAATTCTACTTGTAAATCCATATACTCCCAAGAAAGAATCATCGTGTCGTTGGAGATGGTCATCAGCGCACCTTGTTGATTGTCAAACTGGATGCTTTCTCTTCCTTTGTATGGTGTTCCGGTTCCCAGTGCGTATTTTCCTGTGGTAGTAGTTTTGCCATTTACGATTAGGTCGTAAGTGCCATCATTGTAGATTTTATACGTTTTTGTATCTTCAACATCCTTTGCCAATTGCGTACCTTTCATTCTGCCACAGCAATCGGTACGGTACCAATTCCATGTGCCGACATAGTTTTGACTTTCGTCATTGGCTTTTAATCTTTCTTTACTCATTTTTTCTGCTTTTTTGGCTTCTCTGGTTGTTTTACAACTAAAAGAACTCAAACTCAATACTAAAAAAACCAACCAAATTATTTTGTTATTCATTTTTTATACTTTTACATGACAAATGTAATAGAATCTGTTCAAAAAAGATACCAATTATTTATCTAAGTTAAAATGTTGCAGAAAGTAAGAATTGATAAATGGCTGTGGGCTGTGCGGGTGTTTAAAACTAGAACATTGGCAGCAGATGCCTGTAAAGGTGGAAAAATTAAGATTAGTGGCAATAGCATAAAGGCTTCATATATGCTGAGCATAGGTGAAATTGTCGATATTAAAAAGGAAGGAATAAAGCTGTCTTACAAAGTAGTGGAGTTAATTGAAAAACGTGTAGGTGCTGAGTTGGCAGTAAAATGTTACGAAGATTTGACGCCACCAGAAGTAAAAGACCCAAAATTAATACCCTTTTTTCATGCAACTGCGGAAATTAGAGATCGCGGTACGGGAAGGCCAACGAAAAAAGAACGACGCGAGATCGACAGGTTTAAAGATGATATAGAATTATAAAAGATGAAGATTTTCAAGCATATAAGAAATTTTATTGGCAAGGTATTGGTTACCATTGTTCTATTGCAAGGGTGCAAATCAACTCAAAATCATCAGAGTATGTATACATGTTTTACCCCTCAAAACTTTAACAAAGTTCGTGATAATGTGCAGCATTATACACTTATTTCCAGTTCCGGAACATATTATTTGGAATATCCGGAAGACACCGCTGTTATTTATGATGGTATAAAAAGACCGTCTAATTATCCCGAAAATGTTTATAAAGTGTATATGCTCAGCGATGGAAAAGAGCATGTAATTTTTAAAAGCAGCTCGCATACTTTTTCCTTTTCCATGGAAGGGTTGGATGAAACTTCTTTAAATGAAACAGATAAGGCATTGGCAAACGAAATCTTTTGCCACATTTTACATTTAAGGGATTAGTTAGTGTGCTAGGGATTGGAGGAGCAACCGTGTGCGACGGAAAGCCCGCCTGTTTTGCCGAATGAGGCAAACAGGAGCACCCAAATCAGTAACTTTTTATCAGATAAAATAAAATTAAAAACAATTTTTATTACTGCATGAAAAAAAACCTTAGTTTTGAAAATATGTTAAATAAAACAAAGATTTCCTGTTGCTGCTGTTGTTGTACGATTTGGTGCGGATAGGCGATTTTTGACTATAAATAAACAATATAGCCTTTCCGGATAAAATAGGAAAGGCTTTTTAATTTTATAAAACTTAAACGATGTATAAAACAGAACATTTAAGTACGGAAGTACAAAATGACATTCAAGAACTGGAAACAAAAATCGGTCAATTCATCAGCGGTGAAATGCCGGAAGATAAGTTTAAGCATTTCAGGCTAACCAGAGGTGTGTATGGACAGCGCCAGTTAGGGGTGCAAATGTTTCGTATAAAATTGCCGATGGGCAGAATTACGCCGAAACAATTGGTACGCATTGCTGAACTCTCTGAACAATTCGCTTCCTCCAATTTGCATTTAACTACCCGTCAGGACATACAACTTCACTATGTTAAGGTAATAGATACGCCACAATTGTGGGCAGGGTTGGAAGATGTAGGCGTTACCGGCAGAGAAGCTTGTGGCAATACGGTGAGAAATATTACCGCATCTGCTTCCGCAGGAATAGATAAGCATGAACCATTCGATGTGTCGCCATATGTTTATGAAGCGTTTCGCTTTTTTCTGAGAAACCCTATCTGTCAGGACATGGGAAGAAAGATAAAAATGGCATTTTCCTCCTCAGAAGAAGATACTGCTTTTACCTATATCCATGATTTTGGTTTTATTCCTAGGATAAAAGACGGTAAGCGTGGGTTCAAAGTTGTTGTCGGTGGTGGTTTGGGTGCGCAGGCATTTCTGGCACAAACGGCGTATGAATTTCTGGAAGAAGATAAGGTAATACCCTTTATAGAAGCGGGATTGAGGGTTTTTGACCGCTACGGTGAACGGCAACGCAGGCACAAGGCAAGGATGAAGTACTTGATTAAAGACATCGGCATGGAGAAATTCATGGCATTAGTAGCGCAAGAAACGATTGCCAATAAAGTGAAGTCTTTCCCGATAGATATACATGCAGTGGAAGAAGCACAGCCGCCAGTGGTTATTGCGGTGCCAGAAGTGACTCTTTCTGACGAGAAAAAATATCAGGACTGGTTGAAAACCAACGTCTTTGAACAAAAACAATCCGGATATTACGGTATTTATCTAAAAGTAACCAATGGCGATATTAAGCCGGATGAAGCACGTAAGCTGGCCACTTTGGTAGACAATTACGCATCGCAGGACATGCGCATTACCATGAATCAGGGCATGATGATAAAATATGTCCGTAAAGAAGCCTTGCCATATGTTTACACTGTTTTGGATGCATTAAACTTTGCACATCCCGGTTTTGGCACCATAGCGGATATTACCACCTGTCCGGGAACGGATACTTGCAATTTGGGCGTAACGAACAGCATGACTTTAGCCAAGATTTTGGAAGATGTTATCCAAAAAGAGTATTATCACTTGATTTTTGACAATGCTATTCACATCAAAATGAGCGGCTGTATGAATTCCTGTGGACAGCATATGTCGGCGAGTATCGGTCTACACGGCAGCTCCATCAGAGTGGGTGACAAGGTTGCTCCTGCCATGCAGATTGTTTTGGGCGGGGGCGTTAACAATCAAGGTGTTGGCACGGTTGGAGACAAAGTAGTAAAGCTGCCTACCAAAAAAATGCCGGATGCCTTACGCACCCTTTTGAATGATTTTGAAGACAATCAGCTCGAAGGAGAATACTTCAACAATTATTATAAAAGATTGGGTAAAAACTATTTTTATAGCTTACTTAAGCCTATTGCAGATACCACAAAATTTGTAGACGACGATTATTTCGACTACGGTCATGACGAATATTTTACACCTGAGGTGGGCGTTGGTGAGTGTGCCGGGGTAATGTACGATATGATTGGTACAATTCTGAAAGATGCATTTATCAAACAAACAGAAGCACAAGAAGCAATGGACAACGGACGTTATCCGGAAGCGATTTACTATGCTTATACCGGCAAAGTGATCGCCGCCAAAGCGTTGCTATTAAGTAAGGATGTGGAGTGCAATACACAAATAAAAATCATGCAGGACTTCGACAAGACTTTTGTGGAAACAGGAATTTTTGCAATAGAAGGCGGTTTTGAAAATTGTGTACTAAGCATCAACCAACACGAACCGGATAAGGATTTTGCCACTTCCTATGTGGCAGATTTTCATGGATTTTTGCAAAAAGTGATCGCATATAGAGAAAATGAATTGAAGGAAGACAAAGTGGTAGTGGAGAGTGCCTACAAGGCGTAGTTACTGTTGGAAGCTGCGGTTTATCTTTAGACGGTGAAATCTGAGTTCAAAAATTTGTCATAGAATAAAATCTACTTTTCTCAACATATTTCACGAACTTTGCACCATGCAAGCATCGGGAAAGAAAGACATTAGGGCTTTTACAAAACAAGAATTAGAAGCTGAATTTAAGGCACTTAATGAACCTGCATTTAAAGCCAGACAGGTATACGAATGGCTCTGGAAAAAATCAGCACATAGTTTTGATGAAATGACCAGCCTCTCCAAAAGTTTGCGCGAGGTGTTGTCAATGGCATTCTCTATCAACCATATCAGAGAACATCATGTGCAACACAGCAATGACGGCACTATAAAATCATCCTTTCAACTGCATGATGGACACCTGATCGAAGGCGTACTCATCCCTACTGACGATCGGGCGACCGCATGTGTCTCTTCTCAGGTCGGTTGTAGTTTGAGCTGTAAATTCTGTGCTACGGGATATATGGATCGTGTCCGCAACCTAAATGCCGATGAAATCTATGACCAAGTAGTCCTTATCAATCGCCAAGCGATGGAAGCGCTTGGGCGCCCTTTGACGAATATTGTTTTTATGGGCATGGGCGAACCTTTACTCAACTATAAAAACGTTATAGATGCAATAGCAAAAATCACTTCCGAAGAAGGGTTGCATATCAGCAGCAAAAGAATAACGGTATCTACTGCCGGCATTGCTAAGATGATACGCAGAATGGGAGAAGAAAAGGTAAAATTCAACCTAGCACTTTCATTACATGCTGCAGACGATGAAAAGCGGAACACCATCATGCCCATCAACGAGCAAAACAATATCGATGTTTTAGTAGATGCGATGAATTTCTTTCATCAGGAAACGGGCAATGAAATCACCTTCGAATATATCTTATTGAATGGCGTGAATGACGGTCCGGAAGATGCAGAGCAATTGGCCGCCATTTGTCGGAGAGTACCCAATATCAAGGTGAACATCATTGAATATAATAAGATAAAAGAAGCCGCTTACTCTAAAACAGATAAGAACAGAAGAGATAAATTTAAAGATACGCTGGAGAAAAAGCGCGTCGTAGCACATATACGGAAATCACGTGGCAAAGATATAGATGCCGCCTGTGGGCAGTTGGCGAATAAAGGATAATGGCATGTGAATAAAATGCACACATTATTTTGACAGCCTGAAAAATTCCTTTACCTTGCAACATTAAACTAACGTTATATCATATGGCAAATTTATTCGCAAAAAAATCTTTAGACATAATTCTCAAAGAGTCGAAAGAGACTGGTGAGAAAACATTAAAACGAACGCTGGGTTCTCCGGCATTATTGGCATTAGGGATTGGTGCTATTATTGGGGCAGGTATTTTTGTAAGAACGGCTGCGGCGGCAGGTAACCATGCTGGCCCTGGCGTGATGTGGTCATATATTATTGCAGGGATTGGTTGTGCTTTTGCGGGATTGTGTTATGTAGAGTTTGCCTCTATGATTCCCATTGCAGGAAGTGCTTATACCTATTCATATGCAACCATGGGTGAGTTGATTGCTTGGATAATTGGATGGGATTTAATACTGGAATATGCATTAGGTGCCGCTTGTGTTGCTATCGCTTGGTCTGAATACCTTAATAAACTTTGCGAACACTATTTCGGACTTACCATCCCATATGCCTTTTGTCACTCGCCCTTTCAGATAGACCCGAGTACGGGTGTTCATGGTATCATTAATATTCCTGCTGTGTTTATTCTAGGCTTGCTGACCATTATACTCATCCGTGGAACAAAAGAATCTGCGAATGTCAACTCGATAATTGTTGTTGTAAAAGTATTAATTGTATTAGCATTTATAGCCTTTGGATGGCATTTCATCAATCCTGTTAACCATGCTGTTATTGTTCCGCCCAATACAGGTGAAACGGGTGTATTTGGTTGGAGTGGTGTTTTACGGGGTGCCGGGATAGTGTTTTTTGCGTATGTAGGATTTGATGCCGTTTCAACGGCGGCGCAAGAAGCCAAAGACCCTCAAAAAGGTATGCCAATAGGTATTTTGGGGTCGCTTGCATTTTGTACGGTTCTCTATATTTTATTTTCTTATGTATTAACAGGCATAGCTAATTATAAAGACTTCAGTGTAACTGGTCCAGGTCATGAAGCGGCGGTAGCGTATGCTATCACCCATTATATGCCGGGATATGAGTGGTTTGCGGGATTGATTACGATTGCTATTTTGGCCGGGTTCTCTTCTGTAATATTGGTAATGCTTTTAGGTCAATCACGTGTATTCTTTTCTATGTCTAAAGACGGATTGTTGCCAAAAGTTTTCTCAGAAGTACATCCAAAATTCAATACCCCTGCCAAAGCAAACGCATGGTTATTCTTTTTAGTAGGTATTTTTGCTGCTTTTGTTCCGGGAGATATTGTTGGGGATATGACCAGTATCGGAACGCTTTTTGCCTTTATTTTGGTGTCTATTGGTGTTGTAATAATGCGCAAAACGAATCCGGACGCCCCTAGACCTTTCAAAGTACCATTAGTGCCCGTTATTCCTATATTAGGTGTTGTGGTTTGTGGATTTATGATTTTTGGATTAGGATGGGAAAACTGGACACGACTCATCGCTTGGTTAGCTATTGGGTTTGTCATATATTTCGGTTATAGCGTAAGAAATAGCCATGTAAATAATGTAAAATAGTTTATCCTGAAAATAAAAAGGCACGCCTCAGATTTAGGCGTGCCTTTTCATTTATCAACCAAAGATATGCGCCCATTTTGTATTATTTTATCTTTTCCTATAAACTAAAACCAATTTTTTAGTATAACTTTATTCTTAAATTTAAATAAGAAAGGATGACAAGAATTAAAGGCGCAAATGTCTTAGTGACAGGTGGCGCAAATGGGATAGGCAAATTAATGGGAGAAAGATGCCTTTTAGAAGGTGCTGCAAATGTAGTACTCTGGGATATCAACGAAGAGAACCTTCAAAAAACAACGCAAGAATTCAATAAAAAAGGGTATCGCAATGTTCATCCATATATTGTAGATGTTGCTAGTCCTGACGACATAGAAAAAACAGGTACAGAAGTATTATTAGATGTTGGAAATATTGACATTTTATTTAACAACGCTGGAATTGTTGCCGGAAAGAAAAGATTTTGGGAACACAATAGAAAAGATATTGAAAAGACGATGTCCATAAATGCTAATGGTGTTATGCATGTCGCAAGGGTTTTTTTACCGGATATGCTTAAACAAGGTCATGGACATATCATCAATATCGCATCAGTTGCTGGCATCATCAACAACATTAACATGTCTGTTTATGTGGCCAGCAAATGGGCTTGTTTGGGTTGGAGCGAAAGCCTGAGGCTAGAATTAGAAGAAGAAATGGGCGATTTTCATGTCACCTCTGTTACACCCAGTTACATTGACACCGGCATGTTTAAAGGAGTAAAAGCACCACTGTTATTTCCTTTAGTACAACCGGAAGAAGCCGTCGACAAAATCATCGATGCGGTAAAGAAAAATAAAATCTTTGTGAGACTACCTGATACAGTCGGCTTAGTCCCTATTCTCAAAGGCGTTTTGCCCGCAAGAACATTCGATTTTGTTGCAAAAGTATTGGGTGTCACCAAATCTATGGATTCCTTTCAAGGAAGACCTAAAGATGAAATGATTCCGGAAAAAGGAAAAAAAGTTAGCAAATAAACACAGGTAAACTTCATCGCCATGGCAGTAAAAACATTGGAAAATAGCAGTATAGCACTCTTGGTAAAACAACAAAGAGCATTCTTCGAGTCGGGAGTAACCTTGGATGTACAAGAAAGGGTAAAGCAACTGCGAAAACTGAGAGACGTTATTCAAAAAGCGGAACAACAAATCTATGATGCACTTATTGCCGACTTTGGCAAACCTGTTTTCGAAACATACACTTCTGAAATCGGCGTTGTTTTAGAAGAAATCGGCTGCATGCTTAAGAACATAAAAAAATGGACAAGTCCGCAGTTGGTTGGGGGTAATCTAGCCATTTTTCCATCAAAAAGCTATATCTATCCGGAGCCGTTTGGTGTTTCCTTAGTAATTGGCGCATGGAATTATCCTTTTAATTTAACCATTGCACCGGGTATTGGTGCGATTGCAGCAGGAAATACGGTTATTTTTAAACCTTCACGAACGGCACTCCACACGTATAAACTGATATATAAACTCATCAGCGAAAATTTCGATCCACGATATATAGCAGTAGCGGATGAAGATGTTGACAACAACCAACTATTGCAACAGCAATATGATTATATCTTCTTTACCGGCGGTGTAGAGATTGGCAAAGTGGTAGCACGTGCGGCGGCAGAACACCTCACACCAAACACCTTAGAGTTGGGCGGAAAAAGCCCTTGCATCGTAGATGCAGATGTTGACATTGATATTACTGCAAAAAGAATCGTTTGGGGAAAATTTTTCAATGCCGGACAAACTTGTGTAGCACCAGACTATTTATTGGTGCATAAGAATGTCAAAGAAAAACTTTTCACTGCCATGAAAAAAGCAGTGAAAGAATTCTATGGCGACAACCCGGCCACTAGTCCTGATTATGCCCGTGTCATCAACGCCAAGCATTTCAATAGACTAAAATCTATGCTTACAGGAGGGAAAATCATTTTTGGTGGCACCACACACGAGTCTGACAATTATATCGCTCCTACTTTAATCGATGATATCGAATTCAATCATCCGTTAATGGGAGACGAGATATTCGGCCCAATCTTACCGGCGTTTACCGTTGATAACATGGAAGAAGCCTTTCGTATTGCAAAGACGTTCCCAAAACCTTTGGCGTTCTATTTGTTCTCCAATAACTACAAAACTCAACAGAAAGCCGTTCAGTCCATACAATTCGGTGGTGGTTGCATCAATGATTGTATTTCCCACTTCATCAATGAAAATCTTCCTTTCGGCGGCATTGGCAATAGTGGTGTAGGTGCATACCACGGAAAATTTAGCTTCGACACCTTCACGCATTATAAAGGCGTACTGAACAGAGTGGTATGGCCGGATGTGCCGTTGCGCTATCCGCCTTATGCGAGCAAATTGCCAATTGTAAAACAGGTGATTAAATGATTTGACAGGTTGTTATACATATAAATAATATGAATTCGGTAACGAATAAATATTTTATTGTAAACAGTCTTTTATCGAGTGTGGTATTCATATCGGGATATGAATTATGATATTGGAACAAAGTAAATGAATTTTTATCATTAATTTTGTCATAAAAAAGGAAATGAACGGAAAAGGAAAGTTAGTGGTAGCAATTGTGATTGCTCTTTTTTCTGTAGTAGGATATTTTTTTAAGAGCCAAAAAAATCCATATACTGGTGAAAATCAGCATATCAGCATTAGCGCAGCGGATGAAGTGGCTATTGGCTTAAATAGTGCTCCAGAGATGATGGAGCAATTTGGCGGGGAATATCCCGATGCTAGGGTGCAAGCACTTGCAGATAAAGTGGGTGAAAGACTTTTACAGGCATCTTTGCAAAATTCAGAATATCAATTTGATTTTCATGTATTGGCAGATGACCAAACCATCAATGCATTCGCCTTACCGGGTGGACAGATATTTATTACGATGGGGTTGTTAAAGCGTTTGTCAACAGAAGATCAGTTGGCAGGTGTTATTGGTCATGAAATTGGTCACGTCATTGGAAGGCATGGTGCGGAACATATGGCCAAGCAAGAATTATCGCAAGGATTGGTGATGGCAACACAGGTGGCAACTGCAGACCCAAATAACCCTGCCGGAAGTGCGCAGATAGCGGCCTTTGTGGCGAATATGGTCAATATGAAATATGGTAGAGAAGATGAGTTAGAGTCTGATAATTTCGGAGTACAGTTTTTAATCAATGCCGGATATAAACCGGAAGCAATGATAGAAGTGATGGAAATCCTTAAGCAAGCTGCTGGCGGCAATCGCCAACCTGAGTTTATGAGTTCACACCCTTCTCCTGAAAATAGAATAGAAAAACTGCAACAGTCTATCGAATATTATAAGAAGGAATTACAAGAGAAATAGTACATTCTAGAGACCTGACAGGTTTTGGAAACCTGTCAGGTCTAGTTTCGATTTAACCAATATCTGCCAAAATCATCTTGTCGCCAACTTTGAAGAAGGAGAAAAACACTTTTTTGGCTTCACCTTCTGACACATACTCAACACGAATGGTGTACCAATCTTTCTTTCCCAATTTTTCTTTAGCATACGCAGCAACAGTGTAGTTTGGGTCGCTCACCATGTCACGAATCCTTGCTACGACATAGTCGTAATATCCTTTATCCTCTTCAAGTGTAAGGTCTAATGTTTCCACCCATCTTCTGGAAGAACCCTCTACATTATTGTAAACATTTTTTGGTAGTGCAATCACCATTTCCAAGCTATCCGAAGCGGCGCCTAAGATTAAATTTCTAAATGCCGTTTCTGTCAACACTCTATCAGCATCCTGTGCTTTTGCATGAAAACTTAAGCATCCTAATAATAGCAGTATAAATATGTTTTTCATAAAACTTTTTCAATATGAATACAAAAACTGTTCCGTTTAATAAACAGTGGCTTAATAAGGAACGATTCCTTTGTCTCCGCCTTTTTTAGGTTTTGGCGGTTTCCCATTTGGGTTTGAATTTTTTGACTTATTAAAATTATTGTACATGTCGTTCGGACAACCGACACCTCTGTGGCATGATGAAAATGTGGACGAGAGTACTATGGTAAGTCCAAAAATCAAAACAAAAAAACCCTTTCTTTTCATATAAATGATTTCAACAAATATAGTTAGAACAATTTTAAATTTTAAATTAAAAATGCAAGATGAGTTTTTAGTGTTTGTTGACAATATTGATCCTATGCTGTTTTTTTTGCATCATATCCTGCTTATAAAATAAAATGTACATCTCGATAGATGAGAAATAAAATTCGTGCATTCGTGGCAATTATCTATTAAATAGAAGAATTATTAGTTATGGAATCTGTTTTTGTTTTTAAAATCTCCCATATTTTATCAGGCTCATAGCCTTTGTTCAGTAGAAATTTATAGATCTTATCTTTCTTGATAAAAAGATTCTCTTCTTTAATCCGCTCCCACTTTTGATCAATTAACAGTTCTATTTGTTCTAAGTACTTTTCTTCTTCCAGTATCTTGAGGTGCTGGTCAATTAATAACTCGGGAAGACGCTTTGCTAGCAGGTGCGCTTTTATCTTATTCTTCCCCCATTTTTTGAGGCTGAATTTTCCTCGAATAAAGTGATATATATATCTTTCTTCATTGACAAATCCTTCTTCTTCCAATCTTATTAAGATAGCCATTCTCTGATTGCTCGTTAGACCTAATTCAATCATTTTAGCAATGACTTCGGATCTACAACGTTCTTGATAGGCACAGTAGCGATCTATTCGGGCAATAATTTTGGGATCCATGTTAAATATCCCAAACAGGATTGCGTTTTCCTTTAATCATATAGCGCAGGTTTAGAAGAAATACTAAAATCAGGTAAATGATTACCGGGCTTCCTACTGCTAAAAAGGAGGCATATACAAAAAACAGCCTTATCTTCTTGGAGGGCATGCGTAAGCGAGTCCCTAGCCAGGAACACCCACCAAAAATACTCATTTCAATTATGTCCCTAACTTTTTCAACAGGTCTTAAGATGCCAGCCATGCTATTTCATTTTCTTCACAGACAAAATTAGTCTTTTCTTCTTTTAAAATGCGATGTCCAAATGCACATTCCACACATTTTTTCTTCAAACAGTAATTTTCATACAATTGTATGGTGCTTTGTGAATGAGCAGCGTTTTCTGCGGGAAGTTGTAATAAGCTGAATAATCGGACAATGGCATTCTGCTCCATCGGAGAATTATGGAGTAAGTGGAGCGATTTTTCTATAAATTGCTCATTTCCAACAATTTTTCCATAAGCAATTAAAAAGGGTGCGACCACATTGACCACTATCATGTTTCCGAAATCTTTACCAGTACTTTTGTTTTTTTGCACTGATTTTTTACCAGGATAATAATGTTCCTTCCAATAGATGTTGGTAAGGTTCACATTAAATATTTGTGCTGGCGAAGGATGATGCAATAGCTTTTGCAGAATAGGGAAATGTTTGTGTATGAGTATTGCCAGTTGTGCTAGTCTTAATGATGGAAAAGCTTGTGGTCTGATTCCTTTAAACTTCCACATAAATTTGGGAATAGCGATGAGTTGGTATTTATGTTTCAGAAACAGGTATTCCTCTTTTAATTGTGTTAGGTATATGTCTTGGGTGTATTCCTCTAGAAATCCAGCTTGTCCCAGTAGCAAAGCTTCTAATTGATGTAGATTATCCGCATGTTGTAGCAAGATTTTTGGATGTAAAGTTGTGAATAATAGTTCAAAAGCGCTTTTATTTTGCCTACCTCCCAAGTACCGACCTAAAAATCTAAAAAAAGTCATCTCCCAATCTTGTTTACTGGATTCTAGTAATTGAAAAATTTCTCCTGTTTTTCGCTGTAATCGCTCTACCATTAGTCTTTCCAACCATTTTTGTTTAATAATATTTGGAATTTCGGGCAGATAGTGGCTACATAAAACAGGGTTTTGATTGTTCATCAACTTTTGGTAGCGATGTAATAGTATCGGTGGAATCTTTCCCATGAGTTGTAGTGTTGGGAATGGCATTTCTACCACGATATCATGTTGTAAAACGACGTGTAGTATTACGTTTTCGTAGTTTCTATCCTGTTGGTGTTTATGTTTAAACCAATCAGAAGTTTTTAAATGAATTTCTACATGTCCTACCCAGGTAGTGTTGTCAATCTTAATCTTGGCCATCAGAAAATCCGGACCATCATGGTAGTTGGGTTGTCCACTGTGGATGATTTCAATGGTTTGCCCTTCGATAGTTTGTAATCCAAGGGGATAAAAGGCCTTGTGTTGCCAAATAAAATGCAAAATTTCTTCTCTCATGATATCTTCTTTCTTATATAGATACCAATCCTTTTAAAATTCCACGAAAAAGCAAGTTTTTTTTTAAACCCAGCATTAGAAATTTACTGCAAGAAAATTCTACATCACAACTATATGTCTGTCACTTTTTTGTCTTGATACAAAAAAAGAATTACGAAGTACTCACGAATACCGGACGACAATGAAAATTAATTATAAAAATTCATTTACTTTGCTCGAATATCATAAATCATATTCCGATATGAATACCGCATCCGTTTATGCTACCATTGCCGTACAACATTCTGATGGAGCAAATACTAAAATCCAATATTGTGGAGACCTACAATCCGATAAGATTATATTAATCCTCCCGGCTTTAGGGATGTCATCCAAGCACTACCTACATTTCGGGACTTTTTTATCAGAAAAATTATCAGCAGTATGTGTATGTGCCGACTTGCGGGGATTAGGATTGTCATCAATAAGGGTCTCGAAAGGAATAGACTTTGGTTATGAGGATATCGTCAACGACATAAAAGATATCATGACAGTAATTTGGGGAAATTTCTCTGGAAAAAAAACCTTCATTATTGGACATAGTATTGGTGGGCAACTTGCCGCATTATATCTTGCCAGAGAAAAGCCACCGATTGACGGGTTGCTTACCATAGCCGCTTGTTCTGTCTATTATAAAGGCTGGGGAGACGGTATGCAGGGATACATCTTGCTTTTTCAAACACAATTTATCGGGGTTTTATCACGCATTCTGGGATATTTCCCTGGAAAAAAAGTCGGCTTTGGTGCTACAGAAGCAAAAACGCTTATGACAGATTGGAGTAGATTGGCAAGGACAGGAAAATTTCTGCCTGCAAATGCGACTTGTGATTATGAAAAACTTCTACCGGAAATAAAATTGCCCATTCGTTCATTCGCTATCGAAAAAGATAATTTTGCTCCCGTTGCCGCAATACATTATTTAGGTAAAAAATTTGATGCAACAAAAACAGGGTGGAAGTGTGTCGTCATCCCACGACAACAGGGTGAAATAAAACTCAACCATTTTAACTGGTTAAAATACCCTGAATATTTATTGAATGACTTGTCAAATTTTATTAACTGATATTCATAATTACAACAAGCTGATTTATAAAGGAAACTCTTGTTTTCTTGCCGACACGAATTGAATTTTATTAATGGTGTATTTTATAATTACTTTGTGATTACTCATTCGAAGAGAAGAATTCTTTCTTCAAGTATCTCTGCAGACACGGTGGTCTGTAGACCGTCTCCAGATATATCGATATATCGGGAAAACAACAGCCATAAATTCTTAAATTTTATCATATTTTCTTGAACAGAATAATTTAGGTTAAATGTCTTAACAACGAAAGCAAGTAGCCAATTAACATCTGCTAACGCTTTGTTTTTCTTTTTGATAAATGATTGTTTATCTTTGCAGCCATGTCGGTTGTTGTTAATGGTTTGTCAAAAGTTTATGGCGTTCAGAGAGCCGTTGACAACATTTCTTTTTCCGTTGAAAATGGTCAAATACTCGGTTTTTTAGGCCCTAATGGTGCCGGAAAATCTACTACCATGAAGATGTTGGCGTGTTTTATCCCACCCACTTCAGGAACCGCTTTGGTGAATGGCTTTGACATCCTCCAGAAAAGCATTGAAGTACGCAATTCCATCGGCTATCTCCCCGAAAACAATCCTTTGTATTACGACATGTATGTCAGAGAATACTTAGAATTTGCTGCAAGGGCATTTGGTCTTAAAAAAAACATCGACCGAAAAATTGATGATTTAATTGGATTAATCGGCATAACACCTGAAAAACACAAAAAAATTGGAACACTTTCTAAAGGCTATAAACAAAGAATTGGGTTAGCACAAGCGCTGATAAATGACCCTAAGGTGCTTATCCTTGACGAACCTACCAGCGGTCTCGACCCCAACCAATTGGTGGATATTCGTCAGCTCATCAGAGATTTGGGGAAAGAAAAAATCATCATCTTCTCAACACATATCATGCAAGAAGTGCAAGCTGTTTGCGACCGTGTAATCATCATCAATAAAGGGAAATTGGTGGCAGATGATAGCATGGAGCAACTAAAGAACAAAACCTTGGGTCAGGCACAGATTGAAATTGAGTTCCTACATCCCGTTGAAATCATTGATATTCAACAACTTGAAGGCGTTTCAAGCGTTGTTCATGTCAGCGGCAATTTATATAGAATAGAAGGTGGAGATGGGATAGAATTGCGGAAAAAACTGGCATGGTTTGTTTCCGAAAAAAGCAATGCAGTAACACTAATGAAAGAGATAGACCGATCATTAGAAGATATATTTCATAATTTAACGCAACGCTGATGTGGAGTATATTTAGGAAAGAGGTAAATGGTTTTTTTAGCTCACTGATAGGATACATCAGTATGATTGTATTCTTTTTAGTACTCGGATTAAACCTTTGGGTGTTTCCGGGAAATATATTCGACTCCTTATACGCTACTTTAGAAAGTTTTTTTGCCACTGCACCATGGATATTGATGTTTTTGATACCAGCCATTACCATGAGAACACTGTCTGATGAATTTAAAAGTGGCACTTTTGAACTGCTGGCAACAAAACCTATCTCAGATTATAGCATTGTCTTAGGAAAATTTTTCGCTTGCCTGTTTTTGTGGTTGGTGACTTGGCTGCCGACACTTTTATATTTCGTTTGTATTAAAAGTCTCAACATGCCGGGTGCGGTTATGGACGGTGGCGCTACATGGGGATCTTATATAGGGTTATTCCTGTTGGGAGCAATCTTTATTTCTATTGGCATATTTGCATCTTCTGTCACGAATAACCAAATCACCTCTTTTTTGTTAGGTGTTGTGCTGTGTTATTTGGTATATGATGCTTTTTTTCAAATCAGCAACCTGCCCGTATTTAGTGGTAGAATGGATTATTTTATACAATCGCTGGGCATTGGCAGTCATTACGAGGCGATTAGCCGCGGTGTTGTTGACACACGTGACTTATTATATTTTTTCACCGTTATTGCTTTCTTTACGATTGCAACTAATACCGTTTTAGAAGGCAGAAAATGGTAAAAAAAGAAGTAAATATTACCAGGAGAACCTCACTGCAAAGGTTAGGAGTAGCATTGCTGCTTTTATTGGGATTGAATTTCCTTTTATCAAAATACTATCTCCGCTTTGACCTCACTAAAGAAAAACGTTATACATTAACAAAATCTACCGTATCCTTAATAAAAAACTTAAAAGATCCCGTTTATGTAGAGGTATATTTAGAAGGAAAGGATTTGCCTGCCGGTATCAAGAAGCTCAGAAACAGCACTAAAGACATGCTGGAAGAGTTTAAAGCACGTTCGAATGGAAAAGTAGAATACCACTTCTTTAATATTGACAAAATTAAGGACAATAGTAAGAAAGAAAAATTTCAAGAAGAGCTCATCAAAAAAGGCATCCTTCCTACCAATGTTCAAGTAAAGAAAGAAGGTGGGTTTCAAGAAAAATTGGTCTTTCCCGGTGCACTTATACGCATCGGATCTAGAGAACTCCCCATACAAATATTAGAAAATCAGCTGCAAAGTGGACAAAACAGCCTCGACAATTCTGTCAATTTCTTGGAGTACAAAATCGCCAACACCATTAACAAGTTAAGCCAAGACCATCGACCCAGGGTCGCTTTCGTTACAGATAAAGGTGGTCCACAGTTCATGCAGTTAGCAGATTTTGTTGATGGGTTGCGGTTGCAAAATTTTCAAGTACAGAAAATTGATATCAGCACAGAAAACCTGCATCAACAGGGCTTAGATATTTTAGTGATTGCCAAACCGACGCAACCATTTTCTGAACAGGATAAATTTAAGATTGACCAATTTGTGATGAATGGAGGAAAAGTGCTGTGGATGATCGATCCCATCATTGCCGATTTGGATAGTTTCAAAAACAACGCTTCCATTATGTCAATTCCACGAGAATTAAATTTGACAGACATATTATTCCGGTATGGCGTTCGCACTAACAGCACCTTGTTATTAGATTTGTATTGCAATCAAATACCTTTAGTACAAGAGGTAGGTGGCAACCCACAAACGCAATTTTTCCCTTGGGTATTTTATCCTGTAATATTATCGCAAAACAATCACCCTATCGTCAAAAACTTAGATCCCGTTACCTTAGAATTTGCCTCCGGGCTAGATACCATCCGGTCGCCGGGCGTACAAAAAACTATTTTATTGCAATCTTCCATATACAGTAGGCTGCAAAACACGCCCTTTGAAATCTATTTAGAAGGTGCCAGCATAGAACCACAAAAAGAGTTGTTTAACAGATCCAATATTCCGGTAGGTGTATTGATGGAAGGATCTTTTAAGTCGTTGTACAAAAATCATCTCACAGAAGATTTGAAAACCGTCATTGCCAGTGAGCAACTGCGCGATATCAAAGGAAGTTCAAAGCCTACAAAAATGATTGTCATTGCAGATGGCGATATTTGTGAGAACGATGTAGACCAAAATGGCAATTACTTACCTTTAGGATACTATAAATATACCAAAGAAACCTTTGCAAACAAAACATTCCTCTTAAATTGCGTGGAGTACCTAATTGATGACATTGGACTCATTGAAGCTAGGAACAGGGAAAACAAAATGCAATTACTAGATAAAGCAAAGGTAAATGATTCTCGTGCTTTATGGCAAATCATAAACGTTGTTCTTCCCATCGTTGGCGTGGTTATTTTCGGATTAATATTCAACCAAAGACGGAAGCGTAGATACGCACGTTAGCATAATTAACCCTATGTTTAAAATATCCGAGGATGTTCGAAAGCAAATAGAATCTTTGCCACACAAAGAAATCTTCGTAGTTACTATAGAAGGGAAAGAAATCTGCTTTGCAAATATCGATGGGAAACCACATGCATTTTTAAATCGGTGTCCACATGCTGCAGCTAGGCTTAGTGAGGGAACTTGCAATGCAAGAGGCATCATATCATGTCCACTACACGGCTATAAGTTTAATGTTCAAACAGGAAAAGATGTGGATCAAAACGGTTATCGTTTGCGTATTTACAAATTACAATATGTTGAAGGGGAATTATTTATCCAGCTATAATGCCATTATATTGCTTTTTGTGTAAAGTGGTTAAAAAGTCATTTTACCCGCTTTGGATTGTCAGAAATGAAAGCTTTCCAAGAATTATATTTCTTTCCACTGCTAGCAACGCTATATTGTGCAAAATGATGACAGACGGCAACAGCAAGCCCATCGGTAGCATCTAATTGTTTTGGCAAAGCATCCGTCCGTAAAATATGCCCCAACATAGCAGCCACCTGTTCTTTTGCTGCATTGCCATTTCCGGTTACCGATTGCTTCACCTTTTTTGGAGAATACTCAAAAATATCTACTTTCTGGTTCAGTGCGGCAGCTATTGCCATTCCCTGAGCCCTGCCCAGTTTGAGCATGGACTGAACATTTTTTGCAAAAAAAGGTGCTTCGATAGCCAAGGCAATAGGCTTGTATTGCTCAATTAATGTTGTCACCTTGCGAAATATGATTTCCATCCGCTCAAAACTGTCCTCATATTTATCCAAATGCAAAGACCCAATATGCATTAACTCAATACCCTGTTTGGAACTGAGGATAACGCCATAACCCGTCACCGCACTACCGGGGTCGATGCCTAAAATTATATTTTTTTGAACTTGTTTATCCTTTGTCTCATTCATATCTTATCTCTAAGCCCTGTACGAAATACTCAATACTAACTACTATCTTTGAAGCGATGCTTTCATCAATACGCAAAAACAGACTCAATGATGCAATAAAGGTAATTATCTTTATCGGTTTGGGAATTGTATTATATCATCAGGTGTTTAAAAACCATCATTTCTCTGATGTACTAAAAACGTTCAAGGAAAGTTTTCAGGCAAACAAAGCACACCTCTTGATACTAACTATTTTCTTAATGGGCATAAATTGGTTCATTGAAGCGGTGAAATGGAGAATACTCATATCACAATTGCGTTATGCTTCTTGGTTAAAAATTTTCAAAGGCATACTGTTCGGTATAACATTTTCTTTATTCACCCCTAACAGAATTGGTGAATTTGGTGGGCGCGTAATGGCTTTTAAACACAACAGGATTCCGGCTTTGGTCGCTACCTTGGTGGGTAGTTTTAGTCAAATTGTTATGAACCTGAGTCTGGGTTCTACTGCGTTAATGGTTTATTTGATAAAATTTTCAGACATAGACTTCTTCCTGAAAGTTGTTTTTGCCTTTTTCTACATGCTATTGCTGTTGGCGATTTCATTTATCTATTATAACCTAGACATCGTGGGAGGCGTGTTGTTAAAAATTCCTGTGATAAAAAAAATGAAAAACCACCTGAATGAAATCAATCGTTTTAACATCAACACATTATTTACATTGCAATGGCTTTCAGGATTGCGATACCTTATCTACAGCATTCAATATTTGGCATTGATTAAATTTTTTGGTGTTAAAATTGGCACTTTTGAAGGATTGGTATTGGTATCTTGTATATTTTTTGTTCAAACCATTATGCCCTCTTTGGCAATTATTGACATTGCTTTAAGAAGTTCTATCGCCATTTTCTTCTTAGATAACTTTACGCAGTCCGAACTAGGTGTTGGCATTGCCACCTTTAGTCTATGGTTAATAAATTTAATTATTCCGGGCATATTCGGCGCTATTGCAGCACTCACATTTAAGTTTTTTGGAGGAGAGGAGATTTCGCAACCCGAAAAAAAATAATGGTGTTATTCTATAAACACTTTCGCCCTAAAGTATAAAATAATAAGCACATAATTTAAAAAGGTTGGATGGTATAAATAATGAAAATTTATTTAGTATCTTTCGCACCTTAACAATTTATAAACATATGTCTTCACACGAAAATCTTTTAGACGACAACCTGAATGCTGGAATAAAAGAAGAATTCTTTTCAGATAAAGTACAAGGTCAGCCAAAGCAATTATACCTTTTATTTTTTACGGAGATGTGGGAACGCTTTTCCTTTTATGGTATGCGTGCCTTATTGATATTGTTTATGGTTTCTCAATTGAAATATGCAGATGGAAAGGCGAATTTGATATATGGAGGATATAATGCATTGGTTTATTTAATGCCTTTATTGGGTGGCTTTTTGGCAGATAGAATACTTGGTTACCGTAGAGCGATTATTTTAGGTGGCATACTTATGGCCATTGGTCATTTGGTTTTAGCTATTCCTACTGAAAATTCATTCTTCGTAGGCATGGCTTTTCTTATTTCAGGAAATGGCTTTTTTAAACCCAATATTTCAACAATGGTCGGAAAATTATATCGTCCCGGAGATCCTAGAAGAGATGGCGGGTTCTCCATATTTTACATGGGAATTAATATTGGTGCGGCTTTTGGCGGTTTGATATGTGGATATATAGGACAAACCATTAACTGGCATTATGGTTTTGGGTTAGCGGGTATTTTTATGATTTTAGGGCTTATTGTTTTTCTCTTAGGTCAAAAAAGTCTTGGTGAAATTGGCATTAAACCAGAGGTTTCTGTTTCCAAAGGAAATAATAACTTGTTAGCACAAATAGGAGTAGTCGGATTATCGTTAGCATTAGTGCCTTTATTTATCTTTTTATTACACAATTATACATTAATGGGTTCAATCATGATTCCTTTCTGTATCATAGCAACAATAGGTATGATTGTTTTAGCATTTTTACAAGATGCCAAGACACGTGATAAAATGTTAACAGCAATAATCTTAATAGTCTTTTCTGCATTCTTTTGGGCATTTTACGAGCAAGGCGGCGGTTCTCTAAATTTATTTGCCGCAAGAAATGTAAATATGTTAGGCATGTCTAGCGCTGCCATTAATAATTTTATTAACCCTTTTTATATTATTCTTTTAGGATTTCCAATGGCAGCACTTTGGATGTATTTATCGAAAATTAAGAAAGAGCCTTCCACTCCGCTAAAATTTAGCATATCATTCCTATTGCTCGGAATAGGGTTCTATATATTTGTCGTTGGTGGCATGATGGCTAAAAATACAGGGATGGTATCATTGTTTTATTTTGCAGCAGGTTATTTTTTAATTACAGTAGGAGAACTGTGCATATCACCAATTGGTCTTTCTATGACGACAAAACTTTCTCCATCCAAATTTGGTGGATTTATGATGGGTTATTGGTTTTTAGCATCTGCTATGGGGCAATTTTTAGCAGGTTGGATTGGCAGCCTCATGGCATTGCCAACAGAAGGTGGACAGCAAACCATTTCATCCGTCGAATCACTATCTATATATTCGGGAGTATTTCAAAAAATCACATTAATCTCTTTAGTATTCTTCGTCATCCTTGCTTTATTGTCTCCACAATTAAAAAAATGGATGCACGATGTCAAGTAATCTCTTAATTTTTTAATAATCCCAAACAAAAATAGATTCTTCTTTGATAACCATATTTTTATGGTTAAAATATTTTTATATGGAATTGGTAGGTGAGCATTATTATATTGGTGGCATTTCTGTAAATGAACTCTGCAAAGAATTTGACACACCCCTATATGTATATGATAGTGCCAAGATAGAAAGTCAGTATAATAGATTGAAAAATGCTTTCTCTGCTACCAAAGTGCAAATCAGCTATGCTTGTAAAGCGCTTACAAATATTAATATCTTAAAGCTAATGGGTAAACTCGGTGCGCACATCGACACGGTTTCCATTCAAGAAGTACAATTAGCCCTCAAAGCAGGCTTTGAACCACAACTCATCATGTATACGCCTAATTGTGTAAATATTGATGAAATAAAAAAAGCTGTTAGCTTCGGTGTCAAAATCAATATTGATAATATATCCATATTAGAACAATTCGGACACGAATATGGAGATAGCTATCCAGTTTGTATACGCCTAAATCCGCACATCATGGCGGGTGGGAACAACAAAATTTCTACCGGACACATCGATTCAAAATTCGGCATCTCCATATATCAATTGCGACATCTTCAAAGAGTGATTGCAAAAGACAATATCAAAGTGGTTGGATTACATATGCATACTGGCAGTGATATTTTAGATGTAGAAGTCTTCCTAAGAGGCGCTGAAATCATGTTAGAAAATGCCAAAGACTTCCCCAACCTTGAATTCATCGATTTCGGAAGCGGATTTAAAGTAAAATATCATCAGGACGACAATACTACGGATATAGAATTATTAGGCGAAATGCTCAGCAAACGCTTCAATGAATTCTGTAAAAGCTATGGTAAAGAACTTACACTGGTCTTCGAACCCGGAAAATTCCTCGTGAGCGAAAGTGGCTACTTATTGGTTAGGGCAAACGTTATCAAACAAACCATCTCCACCGTTTTTGTTGGTGTGGACAGTGGGCAAAATCACCTCATACGCCCTATGTTTTACGATGCCTACCACCATATCACCAATGTTTCCAATCCACATGGCATCATGAGAATCTATACCGTTGTAGGGTATATTTGCGAGACAGATACATTCGGTTGGGATCGCAAATTAAATGAAGTTTGTGAAGGCGATATTCTCGCTATTCACAACGCCGGCGCATATGGATTTTCTATGTCTTCCAACTATAATTCAAGGTATAGACCCGCAGAAGTGTTGGTGCATGAAGGCAAAGCACACCTAATAAGAAGAAGAGAAACATTGGATGATTTATTATCTACACAAATCAGCATTGAGCTTTAATGATATAGAACACTGACTACGCCGATCTTGCTGATTTGAGCCGATTTTAATTCTCGGAAATCAAAATAAATTTGCATCCTTATCAAAATTCAACACACCTCAGCGAGCATCCAAAAAATCTGTGTCCTCCGCGTTCTAATAATTCTACTACTTCGCCTTCACCAATTATGCATTAAATAAATATTAAGCAATATGTGAATATTTGTGAATTTATTTTTATATTCATCTCTGCATTTAAACCAACGTATTTATTTTCCGAACAAAGGAATATCATAAAAAACATTTTGTGATGAAAAGGGTGTATGTAATTTTAGTTTTTCTATTGTGTATTCATTATGCAAAAGGGCAAAATCCCATTATTGGACCATCTATCGATTTATCAGGGCAAGCACCTAAAAATGGGACGTTGGATGATTTATCCGACTTTGCCATGCGTGTTCAAGTGCCATTTACCATGCCGGATGGGACAAAATTGGAAACCGACATTTTCTTACCCTATTTACAAGACAGTCTTTCTTTCGACTTCTTGATACCCGTTTTTAACTACAATGTACACCTCACCGTTTTACGACCGGGATATCAGTACATCATATACGACTCCATTAACGGACAACCCAACCCTAATCCATTCCAATTGCCCATGGTTTTTAGCAGAACACCTTATAATAAAAATGGCATGGTGGAAATAGGTTCAGCACTACCCCTTTTAGGATATGCAGGTGCGAATCAAGATATGCGCGGAAGATATGCTTCCGAAGGCGTTTATCTACCATTATATTCTGATAGCTGGGAAAAATCTCCCTATCACCAGTATAAACATGTTTTGGATTTGACAGATTTGAGCAATATTCATAATGGAAATTATCATGAAGATGGTTATGATTCTTGGGAGTATATAAAAAATAACCTCATGCGAACCTATGACTTTAATTATGATGGCGTTCCGGATGATACCGCTTTGATTTATAATGGTGCCTTTGGCATGTTTGGCGCCTCAGCATTGGGTTATAATCAGGTGCAGGCGGCGGCGGCACATAAAATCAATCCGAATGAACCGGGAATAAAATGCCTCTTTCCGATTGTTGGTCCTTTAGAATTCTACAAAAGTACAGGATTCCAAAACGGTGTACTCAGAGATATGTTGGTAACAGGATGGCTGCGTGGGCAAATTGTTGACACAGATGACGACTTAATGCCCATCGATCATGACTTACAAAATACACTGCATTCTTCTAATGATTATGGCACTGTAGACAAGTTTGAAGCGGCTGACAAGGCGATAGATCATTTTGTTGCTGTTCAGTATGAAGGAAGTCCTGCAGGTTATTATCCCAATAGTATCGGGCGTTCAGATATGGATGGAAGCAGGGCTCCGGTAGATGCATTCGGTGAAGGTGACAAGAATGGCACTTTTAGCAGATATGCCAATATGGAAGTTCCCACATTTCATGTCGCAGGTTGGTGGGATATCTTTATAGATGGTTCCATCGAAACATGGAATCTTCAAAGGAAGTATCAAAGCAGAGACCTGAACAACTGGAGGCTCAATAAGATTGTGATTGGCCCTTGGGCGCACCAAACCATTTCTTCATTGACGACAGGTGATATGACCTATAAAGACAATGTTACAGATATCACCCAATTAGACATCTCTAAATTTGAAGACAATATCAATATAGCAGCCGTTGCGAAATCAGAATTAATCTCTTGGTTTAGATACAACTTAAATTATAATCAACAATCCGGCGTCATTGGAGAACCAAAAGTACGTATTCCGGAAAGCGATATTTGGCAAAGAGTTGTTAATGGTGTTTCGGTGAGATTCCCTTCGGAAACATATACTATGAAGTTCTTAGACCTCCTAAATTTTCTTACCGGAGCAGGTGGGTTGAAACAAGTTCCTTTAGCTATACGCACACAGTTTGGCGTCACTGAATTGAAATTAGATATTCCCGCACTTGGCGAACCAATTATTGATGGTTTTGATAGTGAACCTATTGATGCACTGGGAGATACAGAATTTCTTGATGTTCCACCCATACGCTTTTATGTGGTTGGCCCGGTGAATGATGGCATTGCAGAAAATGCCGGCGTTGGCAATTATTGGTTTAATGCAGACACATTTCCCATTAGCAAAGATATCCACTTTGAAAGTCTATACCTCCATAAAGATGGTCGTTTAGATGCCGTTAAACCTACGGTTGATGAAGGGCTCGCATTATATGTTCACGACCCTGACGACCCTATCCATACCATTGGTGGTGGAAACATGCTTGTGAAAACACCGCAAGGCGATAGAGATAATCAGGGACAAATGAATTGTGCAGATCCAAGATATGCGCCCTATACGATGGATAGACCCGGTGTATTAAAATATGAAACCACTGTAATTGAAGACTCCCTTTGTATGATAGGGTTTCCAAAATTTAAGATTTATGCAAAATCAAACCCTGGAAATGAAGTAAATGGTCCTACCGACACGGATTTTAATATACGCATCTTAGATGTATATCCTGATGGCAGGGAGTTTTTTGTTCAGGAAGGCTGTGTAAATGCCCGTGCCAGAGAATGGGCGGCAAAGTTTGCCGATGGCATTGAAGACGATAACGCCCCCTATTCAAACATAGAAATTGGAAAACTGTATGAGTATTATTTTCAGGGACTGCCCATTGCCTATACTTTCGGCAAAGGGCATAAAATAAAAATCCTTGTTTCATCTAGCAATTATCCTAGATATCAGGCAAACCCTAATGTTCCCATAGAACCGGGACAGTTTTTCAGAAGAAAGCCAGGAGATGGACTCACCTATTTCTTCCAAGGAAAAGAATATACGCCCAGAATTGCCGTACAAAGACTGGCATTTTCTCCAGAGTATCCTTCTCAAATTATATTGCCGGTTTATGGTCCTTCAAAAGTAGTAAGTGTGAAAAACAATGTTTCTAACCTACAACTACTTGATATTGAGATATATCCAAATCCTACTACGGATAAGATAAATGTATATGTTGGGAAGGCAGGGAAATATACGCTAAAAATGTATAATGCGCTTGGACAGGAAGTACTGCAAACAGATGTACAAGAAATGCGACAAATTGAGACGAAAGGTCTCCCATCGGGACAATATATCATACAAATTCAAGATTTGAACGACCCTTCTCTCCAAGCAAGCAAAACCATTACAAAGTTTTAACCGACAAATGAACATTCAGATGACTACCACCAATACTTTACACAAAAAAGCCTTGCTATACTTTATTTTTACATGTATCATGTGTTGTTCTTTACAGGCACAATCTATTTTAAAAGGCAGGGTTACCGATAAGTCTACAAAAGAAGGATTGGCAGGATGTACGGTATACAACACATCTTCGCAAATTGGCGCAATAACGGATACGGATGGGCGTTATGAAATAGCCGTAGAAAAAGGAGATACGGTAACATTTGAATATCTTGGATACAATAATGCTATATTGGTATTTACAGGAGAGTTCCTAGAGTATAATCCCCAAATGACAGAAGCGGAAGCCTTCGTAAGTGATGAGGTAGTGGTTTCAGCATCACGAATAAGTGAAAAAATTACTGAATCAACCTCCTCCATACAAAAAATGACGGCAACACAAATACAAAGTTCTGCATCAGGGAATTTTTATCAGGGATTGGGAAATCTAAAAGAGATAGACATCAACACCTCCAGCATGGGTTTTCAGGTACTCAATACCCGGGGATTTAATACCACTTCTCCCGTGAGAATTGTTCAGTTCATTGATGGCATGGACAACCAAGCACCGGGGCTAAACTTTCCTGTTGGGAATCTCGTGGGTGCTTCCGATATAGACCTCGAGTCTGTTGAATTAATCAGCGGAGCAGCATCTGCGTTGTATGGCGCCAATGCCTATCAGGGCGTTGTGTCTATGACCACGAAAAATCCTTGGGATTATCAAGGTCTTACTGTTAAAGTAAAAGGCGGAAGCCGAGCGATGTTTGACCTTTCAATGAGGTACGCCAATACGCTGGGAAAGAAAGATAAATTTGGATTTAAAGTTACCGCAGGATATTTCAGAGGAAATGAATGGATTGCAGATGACAGCACTGCGAATCTTTATGGAGATATTTCTACCACTTTAGACCTAAGTAGCATTACCAGAAAACTCCAATATAGCGATGATTCTACCACTGCCGCAGATTTCAGGGCATTAAATGCATGGTTGAATTTCTACCCAATCGCCAATCCTGGTAAAAAGGAAGTATTTGCGCCGGGATACATGGAAGGGAATCTAACAGACAAGCATGCAGAAAGCCTAAAAGCCGCCGCACAGTTAGCATATAAATTCAATGATAAGCTGCAAATCAGCTATGACTATAAATTTGGCAGAGGAACAGCCGTCTATCAAGGGTCAAACAGATATAGCGTTAATAATATCCTTTTCCAACAACATAAACTGCAGTTGACACACCCCAATTTTCAGGTAAAAGCCTATACCACACTTGAAAACGCTGGGGATTCTTACGACATGGTATTTGCTGCCATCAATCTTTCCAAGGCAGGTATCGGAAATTATGCGAAAGAATGGATCAAAGAATACTTCACCAGAATGAAGGAATTTACCAATGATTATGATGATGAACCACAGCAATGGATGGTAGATAGTGCCAAAGCGATGGCAAACAATACCGCCTATGCAAATGCATGGCTAATTCCGGGAACGCCGGCGTTCGACTCCGCCTATAATAGCATCAAAGGAGATGCAGACTTCCGTTCCGGCGCTAAATTCCAGGACAAGTCCTCACTACAACACATTGAAGGTCAATACAATAAAGAGTGGAATATGGGCTTAGGGGTAGTTGCGGGAGCATCCTTTAGGAACTATCGTCCGCAATCTTATGGAACCATCTTCAAAGATACATTAACCAACCCCGCCGATACGTTAAGTGACGGTACTCCCGACCCAAAAGGTGATTATTTAAACTTAAACACTTGGGAAATGGGCGGTTTTGTGCAAGCAAGTTATAAAATGCTCGAAGACCACTTAAAAATTATTGGCTCAGTAAGAGTAGATAAGCACGAGAATTTTAAAACACAATTCTCGCCACGAATTTCAGTAATAGGAAATTGGAAGAAAAATACCTTTCGGTTTTCTGCACAATCCGCCTTCCGTGCGCCAACCTTGCAAAATCAATATATTCTACTCGATTTAGGACCATTATTACTAAAAGGAAATATTGCCGGAACAAACAATGCGTATGATTACCAATCCGTACAAGATTTTCAGGCCGTTTACGACACCACATTTAACATAGATCCATCTATATTGAAAACGGTGAATATTGCTGCCCTACAACCTGAACAATTAAAATCCTTTGAATTGGGGTATCGGGGCGTTTGGGCTAAAAATCTTTATGTTGACATTGTAGGATATTTCAATATATATTCAAACTTCATCGGTGATTTGCGGGTGGTAGAACCTAATTCCCCAGCCGTTGCTGGAGAAGAAACCGGATTAGACGCCGTATTATCAGAAAACACCCGTTTGGTTCAGTATGCAGTAAATGCAAAAGAAGATGTGACTTCCTATGGAATATCTGTTGGGTTAAACTATTATATATGGAAGAGCTTAATGGCTTCAGCGAATTATACTTGGACAGACTTAAACACTGAAAATCTCAGCGACCCCATCATTCCGGGGTTTAACACCCCCAATCATAAGTTCAACATAGGATTAAGTGCCAAGAAAATATGGAAGGGCTTCGGTTTTAATACGAATTTCAAGTGGGTGAGCAATTACCTTTGGGAGAGTTCCTTTGGAGATGGGAATGTTCCTTCTTTCTACCTTTGGGATGTTCAGGTAAATTACGAATTCCCGAAATGGTTCACCGTATTTGCCGGCGGTTCCAATATTACCAACAATAAACATATCGAAGCATATGGCTCCCCAATGATAGGTGGCACCGGATATGCGGGCTTACTTTTTAACATTGGACAATAGTATATTATGGAAGAGGATTATCCAAGTTTAATGGATCGAATTCAGTCAACATTTATTGACACAGTATTTAACTTCACTTTAGTTATGGTTGTGTCTGGAATATTAGACAATTACAATTTATCAGAAAGAAACACTTCTATTCTTCTAATAGGATTGTTTCTACTTTATGAGCCAGTATGTATCACTTTGGGATGCACACTTGGAAACCTTATTAAAGGAATTCGAGTACGAAAGTTCACAGACCATACCAAGCGACCAAATCTTATCCAAGCCATAATAAGATATGCAGCAAAATTTCTCTTGGGATGGTTTTCTCTTCTAACAATAAATGGAAATCCAGAACGTCGTGCTATTCATGATATGGCTTCTGATAGTATAATGATAAGAAAAGAAACTAGATAAAATTGATTAGATTTTTTTTACATCTACACCAAGCTACAATCCTCCTTCCTTCATTTTCTCGGCATTCTCCTCAAAGATGAGTTTGTCGATGATTTCTTGGATATCGCCGTTTATAATGGCATCTAAATTATATAAAGTGAGGTTCACACGGTGATCGGTTACCCTTCCTTGTGGGTAGTTATACGTCCTGATTTTTGCGCTTCTATCTCCGGTAGATACCATCGTTTTGCGCTTTTTAGCGATAGCTTCGTTGTGTTCGGCTAATGCTTTTTCATAAATACGGCTGCGCAATACCTTCATGGCACTCTCAAAGTTTTGTATTTGCGACCGTCCATCCTGACATTCCACCACAATTCCTGTTGGAATATGCGTAACACGAACAGCCGATTCCGTTCTGTTTACGTGTTGCCCTCCCGCACCACTGGCCCGAAATACATCCCTGCGAATATCACCCATATTGATATCCACATCCACTTCTTCTGCCTCTGGCAATACTGCCACCGACGCGGCACTCGTATGTACCCTACCTTGCGATTCAGTCTCCGGTACACGCTGTACACGGTGTACACCCGACTCATACTTCAGCACACCATAAACACCTTCACCTTCCACCTCTACAACGACCTCCTTAAACCCTCCGGCTGTTCCCGGATTTTGGTTCATAATAGTCGTTCGCCACCCCTTATTTTCACAGTACTTTAAATACATGCGCAATAAATCTCCGGCAAAAATACTGGCCTCGTCACCACCTGTTCCTGCTCGGATTTCTAAAATACAATTTTTATCATCCTCAGGATCTTTAGGTATCAACAATTGCCTGATTTCCTCTTCCATACCCGGCAATACTGCCTCCAGTTCATCCAATTCTGCCTTGGCCATTTCCCGCATCTCCGGATCTTTTTCCGTATTCAACATCTCTCGGCTAAAGCTAATATTAGAAAGCAAATTCTTATATTTTTCGTACGCCTCCACTACAGGCTCCAAATCACGATACTCCTTATTAACCTTCTTAAATTGCGACATATCAGACACCAAACCCGGATCACTCAATTTAAGCTCCAGATCTTTCCATCTCATTTTTATCAATTCTAATTTATCTAACATGACATTAATTTTTCGAGGTGCAAAGATACGATTTTATAAAAAATATTTTGTAGCTAATTCACTTTTAGGCGCATCCCCTAAAGGGTCGGGCTTTCGTCGCACACGGTTGCTCCTCTATCCCTATGCGAATCCCTTACCAGATTTCCACCCACTCAGTTCCCTTGACTTTTAACACTTTAGTGGTGTCGGAAATATTCTTAAAGTTTACCTCATAAGCAGTATTCCATTGATCCACATCAAAGGTATAGTGTTCATTTTCATAATCTTGTGCGCCCGCACCACTTACATAAAACCACTTATTTCCAAATCTATTTCCAACATGATAAGCCCTACTCGGCACATCCTTTAAACGCCATACTTCCGTTTCATCTTTGAGGCTGGTTGTATTTACCATGGCAATAAAATGAATCTTTTTTCTATCATAATGTTGGTTTTTAAAAAGACTCAACCCTTCTGCAAAGCAGTTTCTAAACACATACGCTCCCCTATGGTTATCCGGCAGGTTCAATATATATACCTCCTCCTCAGGAGAACACGGATAGTTATTGATCAATTCACGGGTTAAAATTCCGGCTTCATGCCATTTATTTACCGTTGGAATGAGTAAAAAAATGCACAAAGTAAGATAGAGTGAAGAGGCAATATAAAATTGGCCATCCATTATTTTCATCAGCAACAATCCCCATCCGAAATAGAAAAATAAAGAAGGTAAATATCCATACCGATCACTTTGTATCTCGAAAGTGAAACTATTATCTAAATTTAAGACGGGTGCTAACATCACACAATAAGCAATAAGACAAAACAAGACTATTCGCCAAATAATATCTGCTCTTTTCATCCAACAGAAAATAGAACCTCCCACAAATACAATCAGGCTAAATACATGAGTAATGTATCTAGCATCCAAGGTTACGAACAGCTGTTTTATTGACCAAGGATCATACCGATGAAAGAAAAAGAACTTTAAAAAATAATTCTTAAACGTAGTAATGATCTGTAGTACATCAAACTTAAAATGGACATCAGCACCATAATGCGTTATAAATGAGCCATATAATATTCTATTTAGAACAAAGTATAAAGTCAGCAGTAGCAAATTTGCGCCAAGGAATTTAGTTATAAACTCTTTAAGTGGTTGATTATTTCTATCGAATACAAACAAGAAATAAAAAACGCCGAAAAGCACCGGTAAAACAAATGCTTGTTCATAACAAAATAAGGATGCAGTATATAACAAGATAAAATATACCAGAAACTTACGTTCTCGTTGTTTATAATAGCTAAGGATACAATTCAGGCAGAGCAGAAAAATTAGCTGCATGATAAGGTAATGGATAGTTGCACCCCAAATAACGTTTTCTGTTTGAAAAGGGGAGAGAAGGAAAAAAAAGACTGGAAATAAAGTAGCAATTGGTCTAAAGGCATTTCCCATAAGCCTTTTTAGGAGGAGATAAAAAACAAAAGCATTGGCAGCATGTAAGAGCGACCAAACCAAATGCCAGCCCAGCCAATTTGTTCCGAAGACTTTATTGGTAGAATAAAGCAATATGAGCGGTACCTGATAAAAGTAACAGTTTCCGATTGTTGAGGAATAAATACTCTTAATGCCGAGTTGTTGGATATCGTATAAACCACCTAAGATATCATTGGTAAACTTGCCATGTTGTCCATAAGCAAAGGCGATGAATACTGCTACAAAGAGGAGCAGGAAGAGAGAAATTTTTCTTTGAGTTATGGTAAGTAAGATATTCACGGAGTAAAAATAAAAAAGCCTTCTTGAAATACATCAAGAAGGCTTAAAAATAATTGGCAGCGACCTACTCTCCCAGGAAAACCAAGTACCATCGGCGCAAAGGGGCTTAACTTCTCTGTTCGGAATGGGAAGAGGTGAACACCCTTGCTATAGCCACCATTAAGACATTAGTATATCATTTTGACAAATTGGATTCTAAATAACGTATAAAAAATATTGTAGTTTTTTGAAAGCGATAGGGCAATTAGTACTACTCGGCTATGACATTACTGCCTTTACACCTGTAGCCTATCAACGTGGTCATCTTCCACAGCCCTACGAGATCTAATCTTGAAGTGGGTTTCGTGCTTAGATGCTTTCAGCGCTTATCCCTTCCCGACATAGCTACCCAGCGGTACATCTGGCGACATAACTGGTACACTAGAGGTCAGTCCAACCCGGTCCTCTCGTACTAGAGTCAGATCTTCTCAAATCTCGAACGCCCACAACAGATAGGGACCGAACTGTCTTGCGACGTTCTGAACCCAGCTCGCGTGCCACTTTAATGGGCGAACAGCCCAACCCTTGGGACCTTCTCCAGCCCCAGGATGTGACGAGCCGACATCGAGGTGCCAAACCTCCCCGTCGATATGAGCTCTTGGGGGAGATCAGCCTGTTATCCCCGGAGTACCTTTTATCCTATGAGCGATGGCCCTTCCATGCGGAACCACCGGATCACTATACCCTAGTTTCCTACCTGCTCGACCCGTCGGTCTCACAGTCAAGCATCCTTATGCTATTGCACTCTACGCACGGTTACCAAGCGTGCTGAGGATACCTTTGGAAGCCTCCGTTACTCTTTTGGAGGCGACCACCCCAGTCAAACTACCCACCATGCACTGTCGCCCGATTACGGGATTAGGCTCTAAGTAAACAAAGGGTGGTATTTCAAGGACGACTCCACGAATACTAGCGTACCCGCTTCAAAGTCTCCCACCTATCCTACACATTATTTACTCAAAGTCAATGCAAAGTTGTAGTGAAGGTTCACGGGGTCTTTCCGTCCCGTTGCGGGTACCCGGCATCTTCACCGGGGCTACAATTTCACCGAGCTCACGGCCGAGACAGTGCTCAGATCGTTACACCATTCGTGCAGGTCGGAACTTACCCGACAAGGAATTTCGCTACCTTAGGACCGTTATAGTTACGGCCGCCGTTTACTGGGGCTTCAGTCACAAGCTTCGCCTTACGACTAACATGCTTCCTTAACCTTCCAGCACCGGGCAGGTGTCAGGCCCTATACTTCAACTTTCGTTTTTGCAGAGCCCTGTGTTTTTGCTAAACAGTCGCCTGAGCCTTTTTACTGCGGCCCCCATTACTGGGGGCGACCCTTCTCCCGAAGTTACGGGTCTATTTTGCCTAGTTCCTTAGCCGTGATTCACTCGAGCGCCTTAGGATTCTCTCCTCGACTACCTGTGTCGGTTTGCGGTACGGGCAGCTTAAACCTGAAGCTTAGAGGTTTTTCTAGGAAGTCTGATTAGGTCCATATCCGCTTCCTAAAAAGGTTACGGTACTATTGGGTTTCATCTCAAAAACCGGATTTACCTAGTTCTCTCAACAACTACACCCTTCAACGTACTATTCCGTCAGTACGCAGGACTTTCACTACTCCGTCACCCCATCGCAGCCTAAGCTGGTACATGAATATTAACATGTTTTCCATCGGTTGCCCCTCTCGGGTTCACCTTAGGACCCGACTAACCCTGATCCGATTAACGTTGATCAGGAACCCTTAGTCTTACGGCGAATAGGTTTCTCACCCATTTTATCGTTACTTATACCTACATTTTCTTTTCCAGACGCTCCAGCAGACCTCACGATCCACCTTCGCAGCAGACTGGAATGCTCCCCTACCACTTATCTCTCAAAAGAGACAAATCCATAGCTTCGGTGATATGCTTTATGCCCGATTATTTTCCGCGCTTGGTCACTCGACTAGTGAGCTGTTACGCACTCTTTAAATGAATTGCTGCTTCCAAGCAAACATCCTAGCTGTCATAGCAACCGAACATCGTTTATTCAACTTAGCATATACTTAGAGACCTTAGCTGATGGTCTGGGTTGTTTCCCTCTCGGCGC